>JBDTSW010000164.1:0-2521 GCA_039930945.1 bacterium | reverse complement strand
GGGCGCCGAGCGCGGCGCCGGCGGCGAGGCGTACTTCATCACTGACGGCGAGGACGTGGTCTTCCGCGAGTTCATCTCCGACCTGCTGCGAACCCAGGGCATCGAGCCGCCCAACCGCACGGTGCCCGGCTGGGTCGCCGGCGCGATCGCCCGCGGCGGCGAGCTGGCCTGGAAGACGCTGCCGTTGCGGGGCTCTCCGCCGCTGACGCGCTTCGCGCTGTGGGCGGCCTCGCAGGAGTGCACGCTCGACATCTCCAAGGCGCGCTCGGAGCTGGGCTATGAGCCGGTGACCTCGCGCGCCGATGGGCTCGCCGAGCTGCGCGCCTAACGGCTTGCCGGACCGAGCGCCCGAGACTAGACTGCGGCAACCCCCCGGCCCAGGACGGGCGCGGGGACGACGGACATGGACTGTCCCGGCTGCGGCCACGCCAATCGCACCGACGCTCGCTTCTGTGGGAGTTGCGGGGTGAGCCTGGATGCGACCCTGGATTGCCCTGGGTGCGGTGCCTCGAACCCGCCGGGCCAGGCGTTCTGCGATCACTGCGGAGCGACGCTCGCCGCCCGCGAGGAGGCGGGTACGGCGCCCGCCCCCAGCGCCGCGGCCTCTTCCCAACCGGCCCGCCCGGCCACGCCCGAGCACCTGGCGACCAAGATCCGCGTCGGCGCTGCCGCGCTCGAGGGCGAGCGCAAGCAGGTGACGGTCCTGTTCGCCGACGTCGTCGGCTCGATGGAGCTGGCCGAGGGCACCGACCCCGAGCAGTGGCGGCGGGTGATGGATCGCTTCTTCGCCGTCCTCTGCGACGGCGTCCACCACTTCGAAGGTACGGTCGACAAGTTCACCGGCGATGGGGTGATGGCGATCTTCGGAGCGCCGATCGCCCACGAGGACCACGCCCAGCGGGCCTGCTACGCGGCGCTGCACCTGCAGGGGGAGCTCGCCTCCCAGGCGGCGGAGCTTCGCCGCACGGAGGGGCTCAGCCTGTCCGTCCGGATCGGGATCAACTCCGGCGAGGTGGTGGTCGGCTCGATCGGCGCGGACCTCGGCATGGAATACACGGCGATCGGCCACACGGTCGGCCTGGCGCAGCGGATGGAGTCGCTGGCCGAGCCGGGGAAGGCATACCTCACCGAGCACACCGCCTCGCTGGTCGAGGGCTATCTCGCGCTTCGCGACCACGGTGAGTTCCAGATCAAGGGAGCCCGCCAGCCGCTGCGCGTGTACGAGCTGACCGGGACCGGGTCGGCCCGCGGCCGCCTCGACGTCTCGCGCTCGCGGGGCTTCTCCAGGTTCGTCGGGCGCGAGGACGAGGTGCAGGTCCTTGCGCGCGCGTTCGAGCAGGCGCTCGCCGGAGAGCCGCAGGTGATCGGGATCGTCGGCGAGGCCGGGGTCGGCAAGAGCCGCCTCTGCCACGAGTTCACGCAGGGATTGCGGGCGAAGGGGACGCCCGTCTATCACGCCACCGGCCAGGCCCACACCAAGTCGGTACCGCTCCTGCCCATCCTGCAGTTGATGCGCGACTACTTCGACATCGCCGACCATGACTCCGACCAGGCCTCGCGCGAGCGGATCGCCGGCAAGCTGCTTCTCCTCGACGAGGCCTTCGCCGACGACCTGCCGCTGATCTTCGACTTCCTCGGGGTTCCCGATCCCGACCGCCCCGCGACGCGCATGGATCCCGAGGCCAGGCAGCGCCAGGTCCTGGGACTGGCCAAGCGCCTGATCCGGGCCCAGAGCGCGCGGGAGCCGGGAGTGACCCTGTTCGAGGACCTGCACTGGATCGACCCGGCCACGGAGGTCTTCCTCGCCAACCACGTCGAGGCCGTCCAGGGGACCCGAAGCCTGACCATCCTCAACTTCCGGCCCGAGTACCAGGCCCCGTGGATGTCGAAGTCGTACTACCGGCAAATCGCCCTCGCGCCGCTCGAGCCCGGGGCGCTGGAGGAGATGCTCGCCGACCTGCTCGGAACCGACCCCTCCCTGGCCGGACTGCCGGAGCTGGTCCGCGAGCGAGCCGGCGGCAACCCCTTCTTCGTCGAGGAGGTCGTGCGGTCGCTGGTCGAGGCCGGCAACCTCGAGGGCGACCGCGGTGCCTTCAGGGTGGCCCGGCCGTTGGAGCAGACCTCGGTGCCGGTCAGCGTGCAGGCCGTCCTCGGAGCGCGCATCGACCGCCTCGCAGAGCGGGAGAAGGCCGTGCTGCAGGCGGCGGCGGTGATCGGCAAGGAGTTCCCGGAGCCCGTCCTGGCGCGCGTGGTCGAGCTGGAGCAGCCGGAGCTGGAGGCCGCCCTGCGAAACCTGGTCGGCGCCGAGTTCGCCTTCGAGCAGGAGATCTACCCGGAGACCCTCTACGCCTTCACGCATCCGCTGACGCAGGAGGTGGCCTACGGGTCGCAGCTCGGCCCGGAGATTTACCAGACGTATCTGGAACTGTTCCAGGTGCTGCCGGTGGCGGTACGTGCCCCGAACCGGGTGCTGGTCTGCCACAGCCTGCTCTGGGGCCGCGACACCACGGCGGCGAACGCG
>JBDTSW010000163.1:0-2536 GCA_039930945.1 bacterium | reverse complement strand
CTCCACCTCCCGCCCGAAGGCCTCGAGCGAGCGCTGCAGCGAGCGCCCCTGCTGGCTGCGGATGAAGAGGAAATCGGTGAGCGCGGCGAACGGGCCGCCGCCGCGCAGGCGATAGGAGAGCTCCTGGGTGACGTTGACCCGGTCCCCCTCGATCGCGAACGTCGTCCTCAGCTCCCCCTCCGTCTGGGGATCGCTGAAGGCGATCCTGTGGAGCCCGCGGGGCTGGTGCTCGAGCACCTGCTCGCTGACCTCGCCGCGGCCCGCCGGGGTGGAGCGCCACCGCAGGCGCCCGCCCTGCTGCGGATAGCCCTCGCTGGAGACGACCGCCTCGAAGCCGTCGGCCCAGATCGGCCAGCCGGCCGGGTCGAAGTGATAGTCCCAGACCTCGGCCAGCGACGCCTCGATCGCGACCGAGGCGCTGACCTCGCTCACCCGCCGCCCTCGCCGTAGATCTCGCCCTTGATCAGCGACACCGAGCGAACCACCGAGTCCAAGAACGGCTCGACCTCGGCCTTCAGGCGGCGGTACTCGCGACGGCCGTCGCGGGTGATCGCGTAGTAGCGGCGGGTGCGGCGGTCGGGATGCTCCCAGCTGCCCTCGATCAGCCCGCGCGACTCAAGCTCGCGCAGCAGCGGATAGATCGTGTTCGGGTTGGCCGAGATCATGCCCTCGGTGATCCCCTCGATCCCCTCGATCAGGCGGTTGCCGTACGCCGGCTCGCGCGCGATCAGGTGCAGGACCAGAAGCGGGAAGACGTCGCGGCGGCGGATCTCGCCCCCGAAGACGTCCATCGAGCGGCCACCGCCGCCGCGCTTGGCCGCCCGAGTGGGGTGCTTGTCGCTGGCGGCGCGCTCGCGGGCGACCCTGGCCGCCCGTGTCACCGGGTCCGCGGCCGGGGCTGCGGAGCGCGACTTCGGGCCCTGCCTCCCCCGCTTGGCGCGCTCGGCCATGGGGCGACTATATGCAGGCGGGACGGCGGCCCCGGCCCGCGCCCAGCGTGACCATCGTCATTCACATCGCCGGGCGAAGGCGTAATCTCGCTCCGACCTCGAAGCCGCCGAAGGAGACCCGGATGTCGAACATGACCGAGAACCAGCGAAGGCAGTTCGAGCGGCCGGACCTGTCGGTCCCCTCCACCGGTGTCCAGGTCCGCTCCCGGCGCCCGCTGGTGATCTACACGGTGATCGCCAGCATCATCCTGCTAGCCCTCGGCTACCTGACGCTTCGGGCCCTCGACGGCTGGTCCCAGTTCGTCGTCCTCGGGGCGATCATCGGAACCGCGATCGGCGGGATGATCGCCGTCGACCCCAACCGCCGCGCCTAGGCGACGGCGGTCAGGAGCGCTCGCAGCTCCGTCACGACGACCTCGGGCTCGCGCTCCAACCGCCGCCAGGTGAGGCGGTAGACGCGATACCCGGCCACAGCCAACCTGGCGTCACGCCGGCGGTCGGACTCGAAAGCGCCCCGGGCGCGGTGGTATTCCCAGCCGTCCAACTCGGCCACGAGCGAGCGCTGGCGCCAGAGCATGTCGACCTCGAGCCCGGCGACCGACGTGTTCACCTCGGGCGGCGGCAGCCCGTGCTCTCGGCATAAACCAAGAAACGCCGCCTCGAGCCGGGAACGGGTATGGCTGGGTGCCGCTGCCTCGGCCACGAGCGCGCGCAGGACACCCGTTCCGCGGCGGCCGCGAGTGCGGGTGCAGGCGGCGGCGACCTCGGCGAGGGCGACGATTCCGACGCGATCCGCCTCCTCGAAGCAGCGCCTAAGCGCCATCGGGTCGAGCACGGTCGCGAGGTCGACCAGCGTGCGAGCGACGCTCGTGACCGGGATGCCGTCGCGCCGTGCGCGATCGTGCGGGTCGACCGCACGGGTTCGGTGGTGGGCGATCAGCCGATCGGCCCGCGAGGCGTGATGGACAGACAGGACGTGGACAGGCCTCCCGGCCGCGACGATGCCGTAGAGGGCGCCGGCGGACTGGTGGCTGAGCAACGCTCCTTCTCCGCACGCGAGGACTCCGGCGAGCCATCTTCCCCGCGCAGACACGTCTGCGCGGCCGTAGGCGTAGACGCCCCGGTGGAGGCGATGCAGGCGGCCGGACACGAGCCGGTGGTCGATGGCGTCGACCCCGAGCCCCACCCCCAGCAGCTGCCGTCGAGCGACGACCCAGAACTGCCGCCGGGCGAGCGCGCGAACGGCCACGTCCACCGCGGCCCTCCCCCGCGCTGGGTCACGCGAGCCGCGTATTTGACGGGTGAGGTGACGCACCGGGCCAAGGTGATGGCCTGGGCCGCGTGAGTGGCTCGCGCATTGAGGCGGCTGAGTGCCCGATCTCAAACAGAAAGGGGCCCCGTTGCGGGGCCCCTTCCTCAGGGTTGGTGTGCCGCCGCGCCTAGGCGACGGCGGGCGCCGTCTCGGCCTGCTTTTCCGTGACCTCCGTCTGCGTCTTGATCGAATCGGCGAGAGGCTCCTCGACGTCGCGGCCCATCAGCACCTCCTTGGCGATCACCAGGCGCTGGATCTGCGAGGTGCCCTCGTA
>JBDTSW010000162.1:0-2595 GCA_039930945.1 bacterium | reverse complement strand
CTTCAACTTCCTCGGGCCCCTGACCAACCCCGCCGGGGCCAGCCGCCAGCTCCTCGGCGTCTCCGACCGCCGCTACCAGGAGACGATCGCCGAGGCGCTCGTCGGCCTCGGCGGCGAGCGCGCCCTGGTGGTCTCCGCCGAGGACGGGATGGACGAGATCGCGATCTCCGGCCCGACGCGGGTCGTCGAGCTCGCCGACGGCCGCACCGTGGAGTGGTTCACCGACCCCGAGGAGCTGGGTGTCGAGGCCGTCTCTGCCGAGAGGATCGCGGGCGGCAGTCCGGAGGAGAACGCCACCGTCGTGCGCGCCGTCCTCGACGGCGCCGCGGGCCCGGCGCGGGACATCGTCGTGGTCAACGCCGGCGCCGCGATCCTCGCGAGCGGTGCCGCCGCGGACCTGCTCGACGGGGTCGGCAAGGCCCGCCAGGCGATCGATTCCGGCGCCGCGCGCGAGCTTCTCGACCGATTGATCCAGATCACCAGTAGCCTCTCGGCCGGATGAGCAGGCTCTCCGAGCTCGTCGCCGCCGCTCGCGAAGGTGTCGCGCGCCGCCGCCAGGCGGTCCCGATGGCCGAGCTTCGCGAGCAACTCGGCACCACCGGCGGCGGCGCCCGACCGTTCAGCGAGGCACTGGTTCGCCCCGGCCTCTCGCTGATCGCCGAGTTCAAGCGCCGCTCGCCCAGCGCCGTCGCGATCGCCGGCGGCGCCGGGGTGGCTGAGATCGTCGAGGCCTACGAGCGTGGCGGGGCGGCGGCGCTCTCGGTCCTCACCGACGAGCGCAACTTCGGCGGCAACCTCGACGACCTGCGCGCTGCACGGCTGGCGTCGGGACTTCCGATCTTGCGCAAGGACTTCATCGTCGATCCCTACCAGCTGGCCGAGTCAGCGGTCTATGGGGCCGACGCGGTGCTGCTGATCGCCGCCGCCCTCGACGACGATGCGCTCTCGGAGCTTCACGACGAGGCGCGCCTGCTCGACCTCGACTGCCTGGTCGAGGTCCACGACGAGGCCGAGCTGGAGCGCGCCCTCGCAATCGACGCCGAGGTGATCGGGATCAACAACCGCGACCTGCGTGACCTCAGCGTCGACGTCCGCCGCACACACGAGCTGATCACCGACGTTCCCGCAGGGAAGACCGTGGTCTCGGAGTCCGGCTATTCGAGCCCGGAGCAGCTCGACGAGCTGGAGAGAATCGGGGTTGATGCGGTCCTCATCGGTGAGACCCTGATGCGCGCCGGTGACCCGGAGGCGGCCGTGCGCGAGCTCACCGACGACGAGGAGGCAACGCGCGAGCATTACCTCGAGCGCGCCTCCGGTGAATACCGGGCCCCCCGCGAGAATCCGTAGCAACCTCTTAGTGGCTCTTTAGCGACCGTTTGCTTCGTCTTCAGTCGATGCCTCGATCCTCCGTGGCATGGATCGGATCAAGCGCCATGCGCGCACGCCATTTGCCTCTGCTCTGCTCGGCGGCCTCGTGGTCGCCCTTCTCGGTTGGCTCGCGATCGCCGCGGGCTGGGTCAAGGCAGACGGCGACGGCCCGACCGTCGCCGCGACGCCCCTGACCGAGCCCGCCTCCGATACCGGCGATGGCAAGGGCAGGACGGTCAACGACATCTACAGCGCCGCCTCGCCCGGCGTCGCCTTCGTCCAGGCCGAGATCCAGCCGGATTCCTCCTCACGGCCCTTCAGCCCCTTCGGCCCCCAGGACCGCGGCGGCGTCGCCACCGGGTCCGCTTTCGTGATCGACGGGGAGGGTCACCTGCTGACCAACGCCCACGTTGTCGCCGGAGCCGACCAGGTCTCGGTCAAGCTCGGCGAGGACGGCGACACGCTCGACGCCAAGGTCGTCGGCCGTGACCCCTCCACCGATGTGGCGCTGCTCGAGGTCGATCCGCCTGAGGGCGGCCTGACGCCGCTACCGCTGGCCGACTCCGACCAGGTCGAGGTGGGCGACCCGGCCGTCGCGATCGGCAACCCGTTTGGGCTCGACCGCACCGCGACCGCCGGCATCGTCTCCGCCATCCAGCGCCAGATCAGCGCCCCCAATGGCTTCACCATCTCCGACGTGATCCAGACCGACGCGCCGATCAACCCCGGCAACTCGGGCGGCCCGCTGCTCGACGCGGCCGGGCGCGTGGTCGGGATCAACTCGCAGATCGAGGCCGGGAGCGGCGGCGGCAACGTCGGCATCGGCTTCGCGGTCCCGATCAACACGGCCCGGAGCGTCGCCGAGCAGCTGCTCGGCGGAGGCGAGGTCGAGCACGCCTTCCTCGGCATCACCGGTGGCGACGTCACCTCCGAGATCGCCGACGCCCTCAACCTCCAGGTCGACCACGGCGCGATCGTCCAGGAAGTCGTCGGAGACGGCCCGGCCGACCAGGCCGGAGTCGAGGCGGGCACGACCGACGTCACCGTCGCCGGCCAGCAGATCCGCGCCGGTGGCGACGTGATCACCGAGGTCGATGGCCAGGCGGTCGGCGGCATGGATGACGTGATCGCTGCGGTCAACGGCAAGCAGCCAGGGGAGCAGGTCGAGCTGACGCTGGTGCGCAAGGGCGAGGAGCGGACGGTCACGGTCGAGCTCGGCGACCGCCC
>JBDTSW010000161.1:0-2607 GCA_039930945.1 bacterium | reverse complement strand
GTCGCGCAGGAGGTGCGCGAGCTGATCATCGACACGATCGGCGAGATCGGCGGCCACTTCGGCGCCAACCTCGGGACCTGCGAGCTGGCGACGGTGCTGCACAGCCTGCTCGATTCGCCGCGCGACAAGATCCTCTGGGACGTCGGTCACCAGGCCTACCCGCACAAGATCCTCACCGGCCGCCGCGACCGGCTGGACACGATCCGCCAGTACGGCGGCTTGGCGCCATTCTGCTCGATCGCCGAGTCCGAGCACGACATCATGGGCGCGGGCCACGCCTCGACGTCGATCGGCTACGCGGTCGGCCTCAAGGAGGCGATGCGCAAGGGGATCGGCGAGGACGGCAGCGTCGTCGCCGTGATCGGCGACGGCGCGCTCACCGGCGGGGTCGCCTTCGAGGCCCTGCACAACGCCGGCGGCCTGCAGACCCCGATGGTGATCGTGCTCAACGACAACGGGATGTCGATCTCGCCCAACGTCGGTGCGCTCAACAGCTACTTCAACCGCGTCCGCCTCAACCCGCGCCTGCACCACGCGCGGGAGGGCGTGGAGTCGCGCCTGACGAAGTTGCCGCTGGGCCTGGGCCAGCGGGTCGAGCGCCTCGGGCCCGAGATCAAGTCGGCGATCAAGGCCTATTGGGCGCCCGGGCTGCTGTTCGAGGAGCTCGACCTCGCCTACGTCGGCTTGATCGACGGTCACGACGTCTCGGCTCTCAGGGTGGCCCTCGACGAGGCGCTGCGCGCCGACCGGCCGGTGGTCGTCCACATCCAGACCGTCAAGGGCAAGGGCTTCGCCGCAGCGGAGGAGGGCGGGCTCGAGGGGATGGAGAAGTGGCACGCCGCCAAGCCGCATTCCATCGTCAACCGAGAACCAGCGCCCGCCGCCTCCTCAGCTTCGCGTCCGGGGGCGGCAGGGTCCGCGAAGGGCCAGGCGCCGGACAAGGTCGAAAAGCCCGCGCCGCCGCCCGACCCTCCCCAGTACACGCAGGTCTTCGCCGACGCCCTGGTCGAGGAGGCTAGGCGCGACCGCCGGGTGATCGGGATCACCGCGGCGATGGCGGGGGGGACCGGCCTTTCCAAGCTCGCCACGGAGTGCCCCGACCAGTACTACGACGTCGGCATCGCCGAGCAGGACGCGGTGCTGCTGGCCTCCGGCCTGGCGATCCAGGGCGCGAAGCCGGTCTGCGCGATCTACTCGACCTTCCTCCAGCGCGCCTACGACCAGATCGTCCACGACGTCTGCCTGCAGGAGCTCAACGTCGTCTTCGCGATGGACCGCGCCGGCCTCGTCGGCGACGACGGGCCGACCCATCACGGCGCCTACGACGTCTCCTACTTCCGCTGCCTTCCGAACGTGGTCGTGATGGCGCCCCGAAACGAGGCGATGCTGGTCCACATGCTCCACACTGCGCTCGCCTATGACGGCGGGCCGGTGGCGCTGCGATACCCGCGCGGGGCGGCCGAGGGCTCACCCATGCCCGGGCGCCCGGAGGAGATCGCGATCGGCACCGGCGAGGTGCTCCGCGAGGGCGAGCGGGTGGCGCTCGTCGGCTACGGCTACGGAGTCCCGGTCGCCCTCGACGCCGCCGGAATCCTCTCCGAGCAGGGGGTCAGCGCCACCGTCGCCGACGCGCGCTTCGCCAAGCCGCTCGACACCGAGCTGATCACCGGGATCGCGGCCGAGCACGAGCTGATCGTCACGGTTGAGGAGAACGCCCTTTCGGGCGGCTTCGGCGCCGCCGTCCTCGAGCACGTCGAGGACACCTTCACCGGCCCACGGTCGCGGCGCGCCCGGGTCGTCCGCATCGGCCTGCCCGACCGCTACGTCACCCACGGCAAGCCCGCACTGCTGCGCGAGGAGGTCGGCCTCACCGGGCCGGCCGTCGCCGAGCGGGTGCTGGCGGCGCTGCGCTCGCGCGCCGGCGTGCAGGGCTAAGCCCTGCCTCCAGCCGCCCCGCGCTCGGCGCGGGGCGGCTGGCAGGGGCAGGCAGGGTCAGTTGACGGTGAACTCGGTGTACTGCCCGGCCTTGTAGTGGCCCGGCAGGTTGCAGATCAGCGCGTACTTGCCGGCCTTCAGCGAGAGGGTGACCGTCTCCGTCGCCCCGGGCTGGACGCTCTCGATCTCGCCGGGGACCTCGCCGGCCGCCTCCTCGTCGACGTCACCGTCGACCACGGGAAGGTCACCGGCCGGGGTATCGGTCTTGATGACGACGAACTCGTGTTCGAGCTTGCCGTCGTTGGTCACCTTGAACTCGATGTTGCCGGCGTCCACCGCATCCGTGTCGAGCTTGATGAAGTACTCACCGAGCGATGCATCGACGGTCGTGTCCGCTTCGCCGGCCGCGACCTCCGCGCCGCCCTCGGCCTCCTCGGCCGCCTCGGGCTCCGTGGACTCCTCGTCACCGTTGTCGCCGCCGCATGAAGCGAGGGCGAACGCCAGCGTAAGGCTTGCGAAGATCAGTGCAAATCGGGGAAACCGGGTCATATCTCGGTGGTCCTCTCGTTGGGTGGGATAGGAATGGCTCCACTATGCCGTCGCGCGAGGCAATTCGCATCGGTGGCCACCGCTTAACCGATCTCAGTAGTGACCACGAAGGGCCTTAGCCTG
>JBDTSW010000160.1:0-2644 GCA_039930945.1 bacterium | reverse complement strand
CCGCCCTTGTCGCAGACCGGGCAGTCGAGCGGGTGGTTGACGAGCAGGAACTCGACGACCGAGTTCTGCGCCTCCCTGACCCGGTCGGTGCGCGTGTAGACGACCATGCCGTCGCGCACGGGCGTCGAGCAGGCGGTCTGGAGCTTGGGGATGCCCTCGACCTCGACCAGGCACATGCGGCAGGCGCCGACCGGCTCGCCCAGCTTCGGCTCGTAACAGAAGACCGGGATCTCGACGTCGCCGCCCTTGGCGGCGTCGACCAGCATCGCCCCCTCCGGCGCGACCACCTCGACCCCGTCGACGACCAGGGTGATGTCATGGCTTTCAGCCATGAATACCTCCGGCGGCGTGCTCCGCTTCGCGTCCGCCGCCGCCGGGCTCGGGCGCCAACGGGGCGGCAGGCCCAGCCGCGGGAACCGGGACTTCGTCCCTAGCCCGGGCGATGGTTTCTTCGAACTCATCGCGGAACTTGGCCACCATCGAGCCGACGGGCATCGCCATCGAGTCGCCGAGGACGCAGAGGCAGTTGCCGATGATGTTCTCCTGGACCGAGGAGATGATGTCGAGGTCCATCGGGGTCGCCTCGCCGCGGGTGACGCGCTCGAGCATCTTCACCGTCCAGTTGGTGCCCTCGCGGCAGGGGGTGCACTTGCCGCACGACTCGTGGTGGTAGAAGCGCGCGGTTCGCAGCGCCAGCTGCGGGATCGAGACCCGCTCGTCGGCGACGATGATCGCCCCCGAGCCCAGCATCGACCCCGCCTCGGCCATCGCCTCGAAGCTGTAGGGAAGGTCGAGCTCGGCCTCGGTCAGCACCGGCGCCGACGAGCCGCCGGGAAACCAGGCCTTGACAGCGTGCCCCTCGGGCGTGCCGCCGGCGAGCCCATCGACGATCTCGCGGGCCGGGATCCCGAGCTCGATCTCGTAGTTGCCCGGCCGCTTGACGCAGCCCGAGACCGAGACCACCTTGGTCCCCGGTGATTGCTCGGTGCCAAACCCCTTGAACCACTCGGCGCCGTTGTTGACCACGTGGGGCACGTTGGTCAGCGTCTCGACGTTGTTGATCAGCGTCGGGCCGCCGTAGAGTCCGGCGATCGCGGGGAACGGTGGCTTCAGGCGCGGGTTGCCGCGCTTGCCCTCTAGCGAATCGAGCAGGGCCGTCTCCTCGCCGCAGATGTAGGCGCCGGCGCCGCGGTGGACGATGATGTCGACGGCGGTCCCGCTGCCGAGGATGTTGTCGCCCGCGAGGCCCGCCTCATAGGCCTCCGAGACGGCGGCGTCGAGGATGTCGGCGACCTGCCAGTACTCGCCGCGGATGAAGATGAAGGCGTAGCGGGCGCCGGCGGCGAGGGCGGCGATCAGGCACCCCTCGATCAACTGGTGCGGATTCTTCTGCATCAGCTCGCGGTCCTTGAAGGTGCCGGGCTCGGACTCGTCGGCGTTGCAGCAGAGATACTTCTCCATGTCGCCGCGGGGGAGGAATCCCGCCTTCTTGCCCATCGAGAAGCCGGCGCCGCCTCGACCGCGAAGGCCGGACGCCTCGAGCTCGGTCAGCAGGTCCTCGGAGTCGAGCCGGCGGAAGGCGCGCTCGTGGGCGCGGTACCCGCCAAATCGGCGGTAGGTCTCGATCGACGCCAGCCCCGGCTCGTCCACGTGCCGAAACAGCAGGCGGGTCTCTCTAGCCACGCTCGGACCCTCCGCCCGTCGGCTGCTCAGCTCCGCTTCCGCTACGGACGGGGTTCGCTTCGACCTCGGCCACACGTGGGTCCGGCTCGGGCTCGGGGCCGCCGGCGGCCGGGCGCCTGGCCAGGGACTTGTCTGGCAGCAACTCGCCGCCGTCCCGCAGCTGCTCGATCGCGGCAACGGCGTCGGTGTCGTCCAGCGGGCCGAAATAGATCTCGTCGATCGACGCCATCGGGGCCATCTCGCAGGCGCCGAGGCACTCGAAGCCGGTCACGTAGAACTCGCCGTCGCCCGAGCTGCCGCCTCCGTGCCCGGCCTCCGCCCGGTCCACGCCGGTGGCCTCGCAGAACGCCTGCAGGAGATCGTCGGCGCCGTGCATCCAGCAGGAGATGTTGTGGCAGACCAAGACCTTGTGGCGCCCCTGCGGGGTCGTGTGGAAGAGGTCGTAGAAGCTGGCCACGGACTCCAGGTAGGCGGGCGTCAGGCCCATCACCGCCGCCGCCTGGCGGATGCCCTCCGGGGAGCACCAGCCGTGGTGGCGCTGCACCGCCCACAGCGCCGGGATCGAGGCCGAGCGCGGCTGCGGGTAGCGCGAGATCGCGGCCTCGATCTGCTCGCGCAGCGAGTCCGGGACGTCCACCTCGTGCAGCTCCGGGACTGCCTCGGCGTCGGACGGGCGCATCGAGGAGATCAGCGCCATGCGCTGCTGCGCCGTGAGGTCGTCGGTCGGCCGCAGCTCGGGCTCTCTCACCGATCGATCCCACCGAGAATCGGGTCCAGCATCGCCAGGTTCTGGATCAGGTCGGCGACGTAGCCGCCGATGCACATCTCGCGCAGCGCCTGCAGGTTGACGAAGGAGGGGTCGCGGAAGTGCACGCGCGCGGGCTTGGCGGAGCCGTCGGCGACGACGAAGCAGCCGAGCTCGCCGCGCGGCGACTCGATCGGGTAATAGACCTCGCCCGGC
>JBDTSW010000159.1:0-2751 GCA_039930945.1 bacterium | reverse complement strand
GCACTTCCATGGTAAGGAAGGGGTCGTCGGTTCGAGTCCGACTCCGGGCTTGAGAGGGAGCCCCGCTGCGGCTTGAAATCTCCGGCACAGATTGAAAGCTTCGGCTTGATATCCTTTAAATCACGTTGGATATCGCCGCTATCAAGGACAGCCCGATTGGAACCCTGGTTCCGATCTCTGGGACCGATCCCGACTCCGGGCGTCAGTTCGATCACATGGCGTTTCAGCCGGATCCTCTCCCCGACCAGATCGAGCTGAGTCCACGGACCTGGGCGACGGTGATCGAGGCTGTGAGCGCCCTCTCGCGGCTGGATCAGGGAGGGAGGCAGATTCCTGCCCCTGGGCTGCTTCGGCGCCCGGCAATCCGCAGAGAGGCCCAGAGCACCTCGGCGCTCGAAGGCACATATGCGGCCTACACGGACCTGCTGGAAGCGGACCTTGCGCAAGACGCACCAAGATCCGCCGCTGTCAATGAGCTGCTCAACTTCGTCGTCGTCGCGGAGCGGGCCTTCGACTGGGTGCCCGAGCGTCCCCTCACCGTTGGCCTTCTCTGCCGGCTTCAAGGCATGCTTGTCAAGGGGACGCCTGGAGAGCTGACCGACGCGGGGCACGTTCGAGATCGTCAAGTCGTCGTTGGCCCTCGCGGGGGCTTGATTGAACAAGCGCGCTATGTCCCGCCGCCCGCTGGGACCTGGCTGGAGGCGAACGTGCAGGAGCTCATCGACTGGATCAAGCGCGATTCGGAGATTCCACCCGTCGTCAAGGCCGCGCTCGCTCATTACCAGTTCGAGGCTCTGCATCCGTTCTCCGACGGCAACGGTCGGCTCGGTCGGCTCATGGTCGTGCTTCAGCTCGTGCTGGACGGGGTGCTTCGTGATCCCTTGTTGATCGTCTCGCCCTGGTTCGAGGCACGTCGCCGCGACTACCAAGACCAGCTACTCGAATTGAGCCAGACCGGCAAGTTCGACGCCTGGGTCGGGTTCTTCTGCGAGGGCATCCGGGCGCAGGCCCTGTCAACCATGGAGCGAGTCGAAGATCTTCTCGAGCAGCAGCGGCAGATCCGGCGGCTCGTTGACGAGAAGAAGATCAGGGGCGTTGCCGTGCGTATCGCCGAGGACCTGATCGAAACTCCCATGGTCCGCGCTACCTATGCCGCCAAGCAGTACGGAGTTTCCTATCAGGCCGCGAATCAGGGAATCAAGCGCCTCGTCAACGAAGGCATCTTGGAAGAGATCACGGGACGGACGTATGGACGCGTGTTCGCGTCGCAGAGGATTCTCACCATCCTCCAGGCCTAGAAGCGCTCGACCGAACGGCAGCGACCGCGCCCGCCGGGTCGGGTTTAGACTCGCGCCGTGGCCGAGACGCTGCTAGTCATCCGCGAGGGAGTGGAGGCCGGGAAGGAGATCCCCCTCGAGGGCTCGCTCACCGTCGGCCGCGCCGAAGATGCTGACCTCGTGCTCGACGACCAGGGGATCTCGCGCACCCACGCCCGGCTGACCGCGGATCCGGCCGGGCCGCTGATCGAGGATCTCGGTTCCACCAACGGCACCTTCGTCAACGGCCAGCGCGTCACCGGCGCCCACCGCCTCAGCGGGGGCGACGAGATCCAGATGGGCGCGGCGGTGGTCGAGGTCGTCGGCGGCTCCGGCGAGACGCAGGTGATGGCCCCGGACGCCGGGGCGACCGAGGCGCATCCGCCGCCGCCGGCTCCCGTGCCGATCCCGCCACCCCCACCCGAGCCGATCCCGCCGCCGGCACCGCAGGCGCCGCCCGAGGCGATCCCGCCGCCACCACGGCGCCAGCCGATTGCGCAGCCGCAGCGCGCGGCCCCGGCCCAGCGCGACGCGGTCAACGACTGGAACCTGCCCGCTCTGGCGGCGATCGTGCTCGGCCCGCTCTCGATCCTGCTGATCGTCTTCAGCTCCGGCTCGGGCTTTTACGCGGCGCTGCCGGTGGCGATCTGCGGCATCGCCCTGGGCACGATCGGGCGCAACAAAGTGGACCGCGGCGAGAGCGCCCGCTTCCGCGGGCTCGCCTCGGTCGGCCGGACCTTCGGGATCGTCGGCACGATTCTCGCCTCGATCATCCTGGTCGCGCTGATCGTGATCACACAGGCGCTCGACGTCTCGGCCGAGTCGATCGGCGAGCTGATCGACGAGGTCCGCGACGAGATCGACTCGCGCTAGCCGCGCGCCCGCCCGGGGGTCGGACGGGTAGGCTGCCCCGCCTCATGGACTTCTCCCTCACCGACGAACAGCAGGATTTCGTCGCCGCGATCCGCGACTTCTGCA
Organism: bacterium; assembly: GCA_039930945.1. Classification (GTDB taxonomy): domain Bacteria; phylum Actinomycetota; class Thermoleophilia; order Solirubrobacterales; family 70-9; genus JBDTSW01. Next base: position 457 of record JBDTSW010000159.1, on the reverse strand, counting down.
AGCGCGAGAGCGGCACCCCCGAGCAGCGCGAGCGTCTGACCAACGGCTACAGCGAACTCCACTCGGCCGAGATCTACTCGAAGATGGCCGACCTCGGCTGGCTCGGGGTGACGATCCCCGAGGGCGTCGGCGGCTCCGGTGGCGGCATGGTCGACGCCTGCCTGTTCATGGAGGAGACCTCACGCGGGATGGCGCCGATCGGCGGCTACGGCACGACCCTGATCGTGGCCGGCGCGGTGCAGCGCTTCGGCTCGGACGAGCAGAAGCAGAAGATCCTCGGCGGCATCGCCCGTGGATCGGTCGAGGCGATCGCGATGACCGAGCCCGAGGCCGGCTCGGACGTCGGTGCGCTCACCACCAGCGCCAAGCGCGTCAACGGCGGCTACGTGCTCAACGGCCAGAAGGTCTTCTGCTCGAACGCCCACATCGCCGACCACGTGCTCGTCGTCTGCCGCAC
>JBDTSW010000158.1:0-2794 GCA_039930945.1 bacterium | reverse complement strand
AACATCGAGGAGCGCGAGCTCACCCAGGAGATGCGCTCCTCATACCTCGATTACGCGATGAGCGTGATCGTCGGCAGGGCGCTGCCCGACGCCCGCGACGGGCTCAAGCCCGTGCACCGGCGGGTGCTGTACGCGATGCACGACCTCGGGCTGCAGCCCAACCGCCCCTACCGCAAGTGCGCCTTCATCGTCGGCGAGGTGATGGGCAAGTACCACCCGCACGGCGACACCGCCATCTACGACACGCTGGCCCGGATGGCGCAGGACTTCTCCCTGCGCTACCCGCTGGTCGACGGCCAGGGCAACTTCGGCTCGATCGACGACGATCCGCCTGCCGCGATGCGGTACACCGAAGCCCGCCTGGAGCGGCTGGCGACCGAGATGCTGCGCGAGATCGAGGCCGACACCGTCGACTTCGGCCCCAACTACGACGAGTCCCAGCTGGAGCCGCTGGTCCTGCCGGGGCGCTTCCCGAACCTGCTGGTCAACGGCGCCTCCGGGATCGCGGTGGGGATGGCGACCAACATCCCGCCCCACAACCTCGGCGAGACGCTCGGCGCCGTCCGCGCCTACATCGACAACCCGGAGGTCGACCTCGCCGGCCTGATGGAGCACGTCAAGGGCCCGGACTTCCCCGGCGGCGGGCTGATGAGCCGCGAGGGGATCCGCGACGCCTATGCCTCCGGCCGGGCCTCGGTCAAGATCCGCGCCCGCGCCCACTTCGAGCCGATGAAGGGCGGCAAGGAGTCGATCATCGTCACCGAGCTGCCGTTCATGGTGAAGAAGGGCGGCGACGGCGGCCTGATCACCAAGATCGCTGATCTCGTCCGGGAGAAGAAGATCAACGGCATCGCCGATCTGCGCGACGAGACGGATCGCTCCGGCATGCGCCTGGTGATCGAGCTCAAACGCGGCGGCGACCCCTCGGCCGTGGTCCTCAACCAGCTCTACAAGCACACCCAGATGCAGACCACGTTCGGGATCAACATGGTGGCGCTGGTCGACGGTGTGCCGCGGACGCTCTCGTTGAAGGAGCTGATCCAGTACTACGTCGGCCACCAGCGCGAGGTCGTCACCCGCCGCACCCAGCACGAGCTGCGCCGGGCCGAGGCCCGGGCGCACATCCTCGAGGGGCTGCTGATCGCGCTCGACAACCTCGACGCGGTGATCGAGCTGATCCGCGCCTCGGCCGACTCCGACGAGGCCCGCGGCGGCCTGATCGAGAAGTTCTCGCTGTCCGAGGAGCAGGCGCAGGCGATCCTCGACATGCGCCTCTCGCGCCTGACCGCGCTCGAGTCCGAGAAGGTCCGCGCCGAGCACGACGAGCTCACGGCCCGGATCGCCGCGCTGCGCGCGATCCTCGGGGAGCCCGCCCGGATCGACGAGCTGATCATCTCCGAGCTGGCCGAGCTCGAGGACCGCTACGGCGACGACCGCCGCACCGAGATCGCCCACTTCGAGGGCGACATGAACGTCGAGGACATGATCGCCGACCAGCAGATGGTGATCTCGCTGACCCACTCCGGCTACGTCAAGCGGCTGCCGCTGGCGACCTACCGCCAGCAGCGCCGCGGCGGCGTCGGGGTGATGGGGATGGACATGAAGGAGGACGACTACATCGAGCACCTCCACATCTGCTCCACCCACGACTGGCTGCTGTTCTTCACCAACCGCGGCAAGGTCTACCGGCTGAAGGTCTACGAGCTGCCCGAGGGCTCGCGCACCTCGAAGGGGAGGGCGCTGGTCAACGTGCTGCCGCTGCGCGACGGCGAGAAGGTGATGGCCGTGGTCCCCACCCGCGACTTCAAGGAGGCCAGGTTCCTCGCCTTCGCCACCGCCAAGGGCCAGGTCAAGAAGACCGAGTTCCTCGCCTACAACACGCCGATCCGCGCCGACGGGATCATCGCGATCAAGGTCCGAGACGGCGACGAGCTGGTCCAGGTGCGCCTGACCACGGGCGACGACGACCTGCTGCTGTTCTCCAAGTCCGGGCACGCCTCCCGCTTCTCCGAAAAGGCGGTGCGCTCGATGGGGCGCGACACCTCCGGCGTCAAGGGGATGAACGTCGCCGGCAAGATCGGCCGCGAACAGAACCGGGTGCTGGCGATGGACATCGCCCGCGACGACTCGGAGGCCTTCGTCGTCACCGAGAATGGCTACGGCAAGCGCACCCAGGTCTCCGAGTACCCGGTCAAGGGCCGGGGGACCAAGGGCGTGCTGACGATCAAGCTGACCGAGAAGAAGGGCGGGCTGGCCGGCGCGCTGATCGTCCGCGAGCATCAGGACCTGCTGTTCATCTCCCAGAACGGGATGGTCCAGCGCACCCAGGCCGGCGGCATCTCGCAGATGGGCCGCGCGACCCAGGGCGTGCGGGTGATGAACATGAAGGAGGACGACCGCGTTTCGGCGGTAGCCCTCGTGGTCGAGTCGGGCGGTGCGGCGACGGTCGCCGACGAGGCCGAGCAGGTGGCCGAGGCGGCCGCCGAGGGCGCGACACCGGCGGCAGACGCCGGCACCTCCGGCTGAGGCAGCGGAGCCGCGACGGATCGAGACCCGGCCGCCCGCCGGGTCTGATTCAATCGTGGATACCAGAGAAAGGAGGTGGTCCTACTGATCCACATGCTTATCGGGACGCTGGAGGTGCAGGGCCGCTAGGAGGCCGCGCCGGCCGCCTTCCGCGCGAGCGGGTGATCGTTGGAGTTGGTCAGATACCCGCCCTCGCCCCGCGCGCCCTCGGTAATAAGGCAACCCGAGCCATAGATGCCCGTCGGGTGGAACTGCACGAACTCCATGT
>JBDTSW010000157.1:0-2810 GCA_039930945.1 bacterium | reverse complement strand
TCAAACCGCCACGAGCTCAGCGCCTGGGCGGTCGAACGCCGGCTGGTGGACTAGCGGCTGCGGCGCGGGCTGCGGCGCGGGCTGCGGGCGTCGACAGGCTTGCTTGCCTTGGCGGCAATCAGTGTTGCTGCGAGGATGGGACCCATGGTCTGCTCCGTTCCTGGTTGCGGTGCTGAATTGGCTTCAGTACGAGCGTAGGAGGGGTACCGAGTCGCCTCTGTGAGATCGCCCACACACGCGCCCGCCGCCGCCGCTAGCCTCCCGGGCCGATGGATCTCTTCCAAGCCGCATGCCAGGGGATCGGCCTGGCCCTCGCCGCCGGGCTGTTCTGCGGCGCCGTCGCCGCCGCCTCCCAGGATGAGCGTGGCAGCCCCGGGCCGCTGTTGGTGGTGTTGATCGCGATCGCCGTCCTGGGCGGCGCCTTCATGTTCGGCGCCTCGCTGGCCAGCGCCGACCACCCCGCCTGGCCGGGCTGGGTCGTCGGCGCCCCGATCGCGCTGTTTTCGTTCGGCATCGCCCGCGCCGTCGTCTCCGGCGCCGCCGAGCGCGCGGGCGAGCAGGGCTCGGCCGGGACGATCGTCGGCATCGCCGCGCTCGGCGCGCTGATCATCGCCGCGCTGTCGCTGCTGTGGGGCCCGCTGGGGCTGGTCGCGCTCGGCGCGATCGTCTTCCTCGCCTTCGGCCGTCGCCGCCACGAGCAACACAAGCACGCCGGCCTTCGCAGCCTGCGCTAGCTCCCCGTCAGACTTAGGCTCGTGACCCGCAAGCTCTGCCTGATCTTCGTCGACTCGCTGCGCACCGACATGCTCGAGCGCACCGTCGCCGCCGGCGACGCCCCCAATTTCGGTGCCCTCTTGGAGCGGGGAACGCTGGTGTCGGATTGCATCTCCTCGTTTCCGACGGTGACCCCGGTCTGCAGCGCCGAGATCGCCACCGGCGCCGGTCCCGGCCAGGGGCCCCACGGCGAGCCCGGCCACGGGATCATGGGAATGAACTGGTATCACCGGGTCGAGCGCCGCTACGTCGAGTACGGCAACTCGCTCGAGGCGACCCGCGCCTTCGGCCTCTTTCGCAGCCTCTACGACGTCGTCTACAACATGAACATGGCCCACCTCTCGCCCGAGGTGGAGACCGTCTTCGAGCGCCTCGGCGACGCCGGCGAGCGCAGCGCCTGCACCCCGTTTCTGATCTACCGCGGGCGCACCCGCCACGACCTCGGGCTCGAGGGGCTGCTGCGAAGGGTCGCCCTGGCGGCCAAGTTCCGCCACGCCACCTGGGGCCCCGACGAGCTTTTTTGGGGCGAGCTGTATGCCAGCCGCCGGGTTCCCTGCAAGCCGACCCTGGCGCGGCCCGGCACCCGCGACGCCTATTCGGGCTGCGTCGGCCGCGAGCTGCTGCGCGACGACGCCTATGACTTCCTCCTCTTCAGCCTCCCCGACAACGACTACCACACGCACCGCAGCGGCCCCGAGGGCATGCCCGCCTCGATCGCCCTCGCCGACCAGGCCTTCGGCGAGCTCGTCGACGAGGCGGGCGGCATCGACGCCTTCTGTGACTCACACGCGGTGATCCTGGTCTCCGATCACGGCCAGACCGACGTCCGCGCCGGCTTCGACGTCCAGGGGCTGTTGGGCGCCGAGTGGCGCGTGCTCGAGCCCAACCAGGAGCGCCCCGAGACGGCGGAGCTGGCGGTCTCGCCGACCGCGCGCGCCGCCGCCGTCTACGTGCTCGCCGACGGCCGCCGCGGCCTGCGCGCCCACGACGACGTCCGCGCCCGCCTGCGCGATTCGCGCGAGACCGACCTGATCGCCTGGCTGGCCGGCCCCGACGGCAAGCGCCTGGAGCGCTTCGGCCTGGGGACGCCCGGCCTCGACGGCGCCGAGGCCGTGATCGAGGCCGGCCGGGGCAGCGCCGCGGCCGAAGATGGCGCCCAGCTTCGCTTTCGCCCCGGCTCCGCCTTCGACGACCTGCGTGGGGGGATCTGGGACCTCGACGGCGACCGCAGCGTGCTCGGGATCACCGAGCGCGACGGCCGCGTCTCAAGCGCCGGCCACCCCGACCCGCTCGAGCGCCTGTGGTCGGCGCTGACCGCCGCACACGCCGGCGACGTCTTGGTCTCGCTCGCCGACGGCTATGAGACCGTCGACTGGGGCGGCGCCACCCACATCGGCGGCGGCAGCCACGGCGCGCTTTCGGCCGGCGACTCGGTGATCGCGCTGCTGCTGGCCGGCTTCGACGAGGGGATCGAGCGCAGCCGCGAGCAGTGGAAGCTGTGCGACGTCGCCGAGCTGGTGACCGGGCATTTCGGGGCCGACGCGGACGCGGGCGCCAGCGGGGGCGCAGGCGCCGGCACGGAGCCCGCCGGGGTCGGCAGATGAGCGCCCAGGACGTCTTCAGGCGCATCCACCTGGGGGCGAAGGAGCCCGAGAACTGGATCGAGCTGGTCAAGTTCGCCGCCGTCGGCGCCTCCGGCTACGTCGTCAACATCTCCGTCTTCGCGGTCTTGGTCGAGGGGCTCGGCGTCCACCACATCCTCGGCGCGATCGGCGCCTTCTGCGTCGCCGTCAGCAACAACTTCCTCTGGAACCGCCACTGGACCTTCGACGCCGCCGACGGCCACGCCGGCGCCCAGGCCTGGCGCTTTCTCACCGTCTCGGTCGTCGGCCTCGGGATCAACATCGCGATCCTCGCCCTGCTCGTCGACGTCGCCGGGCTGCCCGAGGTCGCCTCGCAGGCGATCGCCGTCGCGGTCGTGATGCCGATCAACTTCGTCGGCAACCGCCTCTGGACCTTCCGCCCGAGCGCGCGCT
>JBDTSW010000156.1:0-2966 GCA_039930945.1 bacterium | reverse complement strand
GGATCGCCTCCATGCCGAGCTCGCCGAAATCGTCGAGGCCGATGTCGCGGCGGAGATCGACAGCGTGTCGACGTTTCGGACCCTGTATCGGGCGGTAGCCGATGCCGCGGGACATTCAGCCGACCCCGACGACCTTGGCCACGTCGTGCCGCGGCCGCGGCTCACCGAGGCATGGTTCTGCTGCGCCGAGCCCACCGACATCCAACTCGCCTCCGTGGCCGGTAGCGAGCCGGTCGCTTAGGCGGGCTCCTCCGAGCCCTGAGACCGCCCTGCGCTTCGCGGCTACAGCGTGATCACTTGGTCCGGCGGGTTTCCCGACAGCGCCCCGTAGAGGTCCGGAAAGCAGCCGACCCGCACTCCCGCGACCGTGCCGCTGGGGCGGCAGTCGCCCGGCTCACCCTCCGCGAGCGAGCGCTCGATCGCGCACCGGTCGCAGAGCATCAGCATGATCCCCTGCTCCTCGGCAACCTCGGCGAGGCGCTCGCCGAGCGGATCGCCCGCGCGCAGCACGTAGGTGTTGTCGTCGAAGAAGAACATCCCGACGACCTCCACCCCGTGGTTTCCCTGCTCGAGCTGCGGCAGGATCATCTTGCCGAGCTTGTAGCTCGCCGTGTGCCCGGAGGTGGAGAAGATGTAGGCGACCTTCACGCCCCGCAGCCTAGCCTCCACGCCGCGTCTCGCCGCGGCCCGGTCAGCCTCAAAGCCCGGGGATTGCGCCCAGGGCGCGGACGACGAGCCAAGGTGGGCGGGCGGGCCGAAACCGTCAGCTGCCAGCCTTCAGGATCGCCTGCTGCCAGCGTCGCAGCTCGAACCGCTTGAGGTCCAGCGGCGGTCTGTGCGGGCAGTATTCCGCCATCAGGCGCGTTCGCTTCAATGGAGGCTGTCGCATATAGATCGCTCGCGTGGGCCACACGCGCCTCGACCGAAGCGGCTTTCGCAGGGGCGTGGAGGCAACCCACGCCTCGGTCTTGCCGTGGTCGAAGCCGGCGCTAGAGAGCCCTCCCGGGTCGGCACTAGCCGCAGCGACGCGTCGCTAGGGCCATTTAGGGGTGTCAATGTCGGCGCCGCCCGGTCGTGGTCCAGGTTGTAGCGGGCGGCTTACCGGCGAGTCGAGGCTAGTGGTGCTCGATCACCCGGTCGACGATGCTGTACGCCTTGGCCTCCTCGGCGCTCATGAAGTAGTCGCGCTCGGTGTCCTTGGCGACCTTGTCGAGCGGCTGGCCGGTGTGCTTGGCGATAATCTGATCTAGCCTGCCGCGGACGTCGATGATCTCCTTGGCGTGGATCTCGATGTCGGTCGCCTCGCCCTCGAACCCGCCTGAGAGCTGGTGGATGAGGATCTTCGAGTTCGGCAGCGCCATCCGCTTGCCCTCGGCGCCGCAGGCGAGGAGCAGCGCCCCCATGCTCATCGCCACCCCGACGCAGATCGTCTGCACGTCGGGCTTTATGTACTGCATCGTGTCGTAGATCGCCAGCCCGGCGTACACCGAGCCGCCGGGTGAGTTGATGTAGATCGAGATGTCCTTGTCGGGGTCCTCCGACTCGAGGTGGATCAGCTGGGCAACGACGAGGTTGGCGATGTCCTCGCTGAGCTCAGCGCCGAGGAAGATGATCCGCTCGTTCAGCAGCCGCGAGTAGATGTCGAAGGCGCGCTCGCCGCGCGAGGTCTGCTCGACCACCATCGGAACCAGGGGGCTCATGGCGGGGCTGTCTCTCGGTCGATCTCGAGCAGATAGGGGGCGACCGGGTAGGCCGCCTTTCGCTCGTCGGGGAGATCCTTCCAACCGGTTATCGAACCACGACATATATCTGGCCTCCGTGAGCCCGCGATCAGTCGAGCGGGCGTGAGCGCAGCGCCCCGATCACCCGCCGATGGCCGTCGATCACGGGTGCGTCGATCAGATCGAAGCCCTCGAAGCCCGCATGGCGGGCCATCGCGTCCAGGCCTGCGGGGGTGAAGCCCCAGTACACGAAGTCATCATGGGCATAGACCTCTCCCGGCGCAGGGATGTGAACCGCCGCCGAGGAATCGAAAGCCCGATCCGCCGATCCGTGGGTCTCGAGCAGCACCCGTCCGCCGACCGCGAGGCGCCGCCGAAGGACCTTCAGCAGCCCCAGCGGGTTCTCGACCCGGTGCAGGATCCCGAAGCAGAGGATGAAGTCGAACGTCTCACCGAGCTCGTCCAGATCGAATGCGTCGAGGTGGTGGTAGTCGACCTCGGAGTCGAGTAGCTCCCGGATCGCGGCGAACCCCTCCCCTCCCTCGAGCTCGACACCCCAGCGCGAGCTGATCCACTCCCTGTACTGCTCGTTGTCGACCGCGACGACCCGCCCCGCCCCGCGAGCCTCGGCGAGGAACGCGTAGAAGCCGTCGAAGGTGCCGACGTCGAGCACGCTCATGTCACTGAAGTCCCCGGGCAGGGCGGGGATCCGGTAACGGTGGTCACGGGCCACGCCGTGCGTGTAGAGCCCCCTGGACCCGTCGAGCGAGAACGTGTGAAACCAGAGCGGCACGCGCTCTAGAACGGCTGCGGCCGTCTCCGGATCCGTTTTGATCTGGATCAGATCGGCCACCTGACGCTCGGCGGCGGTTGGTTCTGGAGGGATTTCAAAGGGCGCCAGACCCTCATCTGCAGCGGTCACGCTCCCGAGGGCGGCCTCCGCTTCGTAGGGCCCGGGGTTCTGTTGCGCTGACGTCAGATCGGCGTTCGCGGCGATGCAGTCTCCTTTGATCGGTTGCCGACGAGACTATCGGCGGCACGGCGACCCCCTCGCCGGCGGCGGCCCTCGAACACCTGCGGGCCGCCGGAATCAGGGACGCCGACGCGGCGCCGGTCACCTGGGCGACTTCCGGTGAATGGCCGAGAGGCCGGGCTCTCGGCTGAGTGTCTCGTGTGCCGCGGTGAGAATGCTTGGTTGCTTATGGAGTTGGCGGGACTCGAACCAGTGACCTTCGGTTTCGTAGA
>JBDTSW010000155.1:0-2981 GCA_039930945.1 bacterium | reverse complement strand
CGCGGCTACAAGCCCGGCCGCTTCTCCTTCAACGTCAAGGGCGGGCGCTGCGAGGTCTGCCGCGGCGACGGCCAGATCAAGATCGAGATGCACTTCCTGCCGGACGTCTACGTCCCCTGCGAGCAGTGCCACGGGCGCCGCTACAACCGCGAGACGCTGGAGATCCGCTTCAAGGGCAAGTCGATCGCCGACGTGCTCGAGATGCCCGTCGGCGAGGCGGTCTCATTCTTCTCGCAGATCCCGAAGATCCACCGGCGGCTGCGGACCCTGCACGACGTCGGCCTCGACTACATCCGCATGGGCCAGCCGGCGACGACGCTCTCAGGCGGCGAGGCGCAGCGGATCAAGCTCGCCGGCGAGCTCTCCAAGGTCGCCACCGGCGCCACCCTCTACATCCTCGACGAGCCCACCACCGGCCTGCACTTCGCCGACGTCGAGCGCCTGCTCGGCGTGCTCGACCGGCTGGTCGAGGCGGGCAACACGGTGGTGGTGATCGAGCACAACCTCGACGTGATCAAGTCTGCCGACCAGATCATCGACCTCGGGCCCGCGGGCGGCGACGCCGGCGGCGAGCTGGTGGCCACGGGGACGCCCGAGGAGGTCGCCGGCAGCCCCGACTCCTACACCGGGCGCTTCCTCGCCGAGTTGGTCGAGCCCTCCGAGCCCGCGCCGAGGCCCAAGCGCACCTCGAAGCGGCGCAAGCGCGAGTCGGTCGCGGCCTGATCAGTAGCTGCCGAGGCCGAACATGTCGGTGGCGAGGGCGGCGATGACGAAGATCGAGCCCCCGATCAGCAGCACCCAGTAGTACCAGTAGCGCCCGCCGCGCTGGCGGTGGATGGTCACGCGCTCGCGGGGGCGGCGGTGACGCTCTCGGTGAGGACGCGCATGAACTCCAGGCTGACCGCGTCGTCCCTCACCCCCACCGGGGCGATCGTCACCTTCTCGCCCTCGGTCGGGGACTCGACGGTGAGCATCGTCAGGCCGCTCTTCTGCGCCGTGCTGGCGCGCAGCCCGGCCCGGTCCCAGACCGCCACCTCGTCGCCGACCTTCCAGTCGCGGCCCTTGATCCGCACCTTGTAGGCATGCACCTTGGTCGGCGTCGCCACCAGCATCGCCTTGTCGGGCAGCCCGCCCGCCTGCTTCTTGTGGAACAGGGCGACCGCCCCGTAGACGAGCGCGCCCAGGCCGGCATCGGAGGCGGCCATCTTCGCCCGCTTCCGCCGCGGCGAAAGATCGCGGCGGCGAGCACCGGCTGGCTCACCTTCTCGCGCGCATACCCCTGCAGCTGCTCGCGGTACTCCGCGGTCTGCTTCTCGCTCATCTCGAACATTCCCATCGCAACCCCTTCGTGGAAATTGCGCGCACCCTACCGGCCGGTGGGGCCCTTGCTTGCGTCTGCGACGCTACCGGCGATGGGCACCGCCGGTCAATGGCGCACCTGGTGGCAGAAGCGCCGCTGGTATGAGCGCAACGCCCGCCTGCGCCGGCGCCGGCGAATCAACCGCCACATGGCCCGCTGCGGCGCCTACATCCGCTACCCCGTCGAGGGCGAGGTCCTGGAGGGCCTCGACTCGGGCCGGCTGACGGTGGGGGAGAGCACCCTGCTGGAGCCCGGCTGCTGGCTGACGCTCGCTCCCGAGGCGCGGATCGAGATCGGCGAGGGCTGCTTCCTCAATCGCGGGGTGATGTTGGCCGCGCTCGAGGCGATCGAGATCGGCGACCACGTGATGTTCGCCAACAACTGCTTCGTCGGCGACGCCGACCACCGCTACGACGACCGAACCCGCCCGATCACCCATCAGGGGTTCGTGCCGCGGGGCCCGGTGCGGATCGGCTCCAACTGCTGGTTCGGCGCCAACTGCGTCGTCACCGGCGGGGTCGAGATCGGCGAGCGCGCCGTGATCGGCGCCAACTCGGTCGTCACCCGCGACATCCCCCCGGGGGTGATCGCCGCGGGCGCGCCGGCGAAGGTGATCCGCGAGATCGAGTTCACCGACGGCGGCGACGGGTAGCGTTGGGGAATGCGCAAGCTGACGATCGCTCTGCCGCTGCTGGCGGTCACCGCCGCGCTTGCCGCCTGCGGCGAGAAGCAGGAGCCGGCGACGACGGCGCCGGTGACGACCCAATCGACCACCAGCGGAGGCGGTGGGGGCGGCGGCCAGGGTGGCGGCCAGGGCCCCAGCCCCCGCGAGCAGGTGACCAGGGCGGTCGAAGACGTGATCGGCTCCGGCGATGTCGGCGCCGCCTGCGTCGAGCTGGTCACCGCCAAGTACGTCAAGGCCGCCTACGGCGATGAGCAGGGCTGCAAGGCGGCCGTCTCGAAGCAGGGATCGTTCGACGTCGCCGTCAGCAAGGTCGAGATCCAGGGGGACGCCGCGACCGCCAAGGCCAAGCCCGCGCGCGGGCCGAACAAGGGCGAGACGATCACCGCCAAGCTGGTGCTCCAGGGCGACACCTGGAGGGTCGATTCGCTGCGCTCGAACGCCCCCGCGGGGCCCTAGCCGATCACCTGGAGGACGATGGTCCGCTCCCGCGGGCGATCGTCGAAGTCGATCAGTACGAGCTGCTGCCAGGTGCCGAGGCCGAGGCGGCCTGCCAGCACCGGGACGATGTCAGAGGCCCCCACCAGCGACGCGCGCTGGTGGGCATGTGAGTTCGAGTCGTGGTTGAGGCGGTTGTGCGCGTAGTCGCCCTCCGGCGGGACCAGCCGGTCAAGCAGCGCCCGCAGGTCGTGGACCCCGCCCGGCTCGAACTCCATCGTCGTGATCGCCGCCGTCGAGCCGCGGACGAAGGCCGATGCCTGGCCGTCTTCGACGCCCGCCTCGGCGACCGCCGCTTGGACCTCACGCGTGATGTCGATCACGTCATCGTCGCCGCGGGTCGAGACCCGAATCTCGGTGGAAACCAGCTTCACCGGGAAAACGTAGCGGGCCGGGCGTTGCCGCCCGACTGTCCGATCGGCGCCGACGTCTGATAGACAG
>JBDTSW010000154.1:0-3035 GCA_039930945.1 bacterium | reverse complement strand
TGCTGAAGGGCTCCGACATGGTCTTCGTCGCCGCCGGCGCCGGCGGCGGCACCGGCACGGGCGCCGCCCCGGTCGTGGCGCGGCTCGCCCGCGACGTCGGCGCCCTCGCGGTCGGCATCGTCACCCGGCCGTTTCGCTTCGAGGGCACCCGCCGCAGCAAGCAGGCCGACCAGGGGATCGAGGCGCTGGGCGCCGAGGTGGACACGCTGATCGTTGTTCCCAACGAGCGGCTCCTGAGCGTGCTCGCCCGCAACACCACCATGATCGAGGCCTTCCAGGTCGCCGACGACGTGCTGCGCCAGGGCGTGCAGGGAATCTCGGAGCTGATCACGCTCCCGGGGTTGATCAACCTCGACTTCGCCGACGTGCGCACGACCATGCGTGATGCCGGCAACGCGCTGCTGGGCATCGGCATGGGCAGCGGCGACGGCCGTGCGAGCTTCGCCGCCGAGAAGGCCGTTTCGTCGCCGCTGCTCGACACATCGGTCAACGGCGCGCGCTCGATTCTGCTCTCGGTCACCGGCGGGTCCAACCTGACCCTGCTGGAGGTCAGCGATGCGGCGAGGGTCGTCCAGGAGGCCGCTCACCCCGACGCGAACATCATCTTCGGCGCCAACGTCGACGAGTCCCTGGGCGACCAGGTCTGGGTGACGGTGATCGCCACCCGCTATGACGGGCGCGGCCGGCGCTCCGACGGCTCGACCACCTCTGAGCGACGCGCGGTCGGCACCAGCACGCGGGCGATTCGCCGGCCCGAGGATCGCCGACCGGGCAGTGCCAAGAGCTTCGAGTCGCGCCCCCGCGACCTCGCGATCGACGTCCGCGAGTTTCTTCCCTAGAACGACCCCCGCAGCCCGGGACTGCGTCCCCAGCCCGGGCGGATAGGTTGCGGGTATGTCGAGCCGAGGTGTTGTCGCAGCCGGGCACCCGTTGACGGCGGAGGCCGGGGTCGCGATCCTGCGCGACGGCGGTAACGCCGTCGACGCCGCGGTTGCGGCCGTGCTCGCGTCGTGCGTGACCGAGAGCCCGCTCACCGGACTCGGTGCCGGCGGGTACATGCTCGTCCACGAGGGCGCCGAGTCGGTGGTCCTCGACTTCTTCGTTGCCGTCGGGGGGCTCGGCGGCGCCAAACGCAGCTCCGAGCTGGTCCCGATCCCGGTCCACTTCACCTCCGAGAGCGCCCAGGTGTTCCACATCGGCGCGGCGTCGTGCGGGGTCCCCGGGGTGCCGGCGGGCCTGGTCGAGGCGGTCTCGCGGTTCGGCAGCGTCGGGCTCGCCGAGCTCGCCGCCCCGGCCGCGCGAATGGCGCGCGAGGGCGTGCGCATCACCGCCGGGCAGGCGTACTTCCTCGAGATCCTGGTCCCGATCCTTTCCCACTACGAGGAGGCCAGGGAGATCTACGCCCCCGACGGCCACATCCTGCGCGAGGGCGATGTCTTCACCTTCCCAGACCTCGGCGACGCGCTCGAGCTGTTCGGGGCCGAGGGGGCGGCACCCTTCTACGGCGGCGAGATCGGCGCGGCGGTCGCCGACTGGGTTCTGGAGCGCGGCGGCACCCTCGGCCGCGCCGATCTCGCCGCCTACGAGCCCGTCTCCCGCGAGCCCGTCCGCGCCGCCTACCGCGGCCGCGAGATGCTGACCAACCCGCCGCCGTCGTCGGGCGGGATCTTGATCGCCTACGCCCTGGCGCTGCTGGAGCGGCTCGGCGACCCCGATCTGGAGAACGTCGTCGGCGCGATGGAGGCGGCGCAGGCTGCGCGCACGGACCACTTCCTCGCGGGCCTGCAAAGCGAAACCTTCGCCGAGCGCTTCCTCGATCCGGCGGCGATCGACGGCGCCGCGGAGGCCGTCGCCGCGCGCCGGCGCGCGGCGCAGGGCCCACTCGGCCCGACGGACCGGCTCGGGTCGACCACCCACATCACCGCCGTCGACGCCGAGGGCCGCTGCGCCAGCGTCACTTGCTCGAACGGCACCGGCTCGGGGCTGATCGTGCCGGGGACGGGCGTCCACGTCAACAACATGCTCGGCGAGGAGGACCTCAACCCGAGCGGGTTCCATCGCCACGAGCCTGGGTCGAGGCTGCCCTCGATGATGTCGCCGACGGTGCTGCTCTGCGACGACGAGCTGGAGGCCGGGCTCGGCAGCGGCGGCTCCAACCGGATCCGCTCCGCCGTCCTGCAGACAGTGCTGCGGATGCTCTCGGGCGGCGAGGACGTGGCGGCGGCGGTCAACGCCCCACGCGTGCACTTCGAGTCGGGCGCCGTGCAGGCCGAGCCCGGCGTCGACGAGGCCGAGCTCGAGCGGCTCGCCGAGCGCGGGTACGAGGTCGTCCGCTGGCCCGAGCGAAACGTCTTCTTCGGCGGCGTACACGCCGTCGCCCGCGACCGCGCCGGCGGTGAGCTGCGCGGTGGGGGCGACCCGCGGCGCGGCGGGGCCGTCGCCCGGGCCTGAGGGCGTCGCAGTGCCAACGCTCGGACTTTCGAGTCCGGCCGGGGCGTTCTTCGGATCTCTCCCGCCAAGGGGCTATTGACGCCTGCGCCGGGTCAGCTCAGCCGCGGCCGGTTCGTTCGGAAGGTGTCTGCTTTGCATGGAAGGTCATGACGGAGCGCCGCGCGCTCCGTCAATGAAAAGGGGCCTCCGCCACGCTCACTAGAACGGCGGTTGGCAACTGCTGTTCGGAGCGGAGAGGAGACCCGAGATGAACTATGTCGGAATCGATTGGGCTTATGGGCGCGCGGCCTATTGCGCGATAAGCGAGGCTGATGAGATCAAGAGCGAGGGCCTGATCTCAGCCGACCAAGACGGCCTGGCGAGGCTGGTGATCGATCACGGCACCGAGGTCAAGGCCTGCGTCGAGATGATGAGCGGCGCGGTCTGGGTCCGCGACCAGCTCGAGCTCCCGGGATGGGAGGTCCAGATCGCCCACGCTCGCAAGGTCCGCGACGTCGCCCCGCTTGCCTGCAAGACCGACAAAGTCGACGCCCGGGTCCTCGCCGAGCTTCGTCGACGCGACCTGGTCCCGGCGCTTTGGGTCC
>JBDTSW010000153.1:0-3159 GCA_039930945.1 bacterium | reverse complement strand
CGGCGACCAGCCGCTCTTGCGCTTCTTCGGCTTGGAGCTGTCCTCACTGCGGGCCTGGATTGAGTACTTCTTGTTGGGCTTGTAGTTGGTCGGCTGGTTGCCCGTGCCGAAGTCGCCCCCGCCGTCAGCGGTGTTCTTCAACCAGTTCTTGTACTTGCCCTTGGTTCCCGGCCCCTTCCAGCGGACGTCGTACTGGTCGCCGGTCTTGGCAAAGGACCCGTCGCTGGCCCAGTTCACGGCGACGAAGGACCCGCCACGCTTCATGCTGCCGAAGGCCGGTGCGACCTTGAGCGTGCCGGCCATGCCGTTGCCGCTCTTCGTCCCGTGCGAGGAGCAGTAGTAGGCGAAGGTCCCGGCCGAGGGCGAGATCGTGTAATCGATGCTCGTCGTCAGCGAGCCGCTGTCGAACAGCTTGCTGTTGGCGAGCACGTTGTGCTCGTCCGCGGCCCCGACGTCCGGAAGCCAGTTGACGTCGGTTCCGATCGACCCCTCGTACTTCTTCGGGGCGTAGAAGTCGTCACCGACGTCAACGATGGCGGGAGCGGCCGCGGAGGCCGGCGACGCCAGCAGCGCTCCGGTAACGAGCGCGGCGAGCGCGATCGGAATGCGACCTCTCATCAACCTCCACCCCCCGCTGTCGAAGTTCCCTGGCTGGGACAATCAGCCTAGTGACCGAAGGAGTCCTTGTCCAGACTCGCGCCGGCGCGAGATCGCCTGCGGTCGACGCCGCCGTCCGGCTGCGCGCCCTGCGGCGCACCTACGGCGACCTGGTCGCGCTCGACGATGTCTCACTCGATCTCGCCGCCGGCGAGACCCTCGCCCTCCTCGGGCCCAACGGCGCCGGCAAGACCACCCTCGTGCGGATCCTGGCGACGCTGCTGCGCCCCACCGCCGGAGAGGTCTCGGTGCTGGGCTGCGAGCTGCCGCGGCAGGCATGGAAGGTCCGCGGCAGGCTTGGGTTGCTCGGCCACGAGCCGCTGCTCTACCGGGACCTGACGATCGCCGAGAACCTGCGCTTCCAGGCCGCCCTGCACGGCCTCGGCGATGCCGAGGCGCGGATCGCCGAGCTGCTCGGCCAGGTGCGCCTGGAGCGCCGCGCCGACGAGCTTGTCCGCAACCTCTCGGCGGGGATGGCGCAGCGGGCTGCCGTCTGCCGCGCGGTGCTTCACCGGCCGCCGCTGTTGCTGCTCGACGAGCCGCGCTCGCACCTGGACCCGGAGGCGGCAAGGCTGGTCGAGCCGCTGATCGGGCCCTGCGGCGGTTCGACCCGGGTGCTCGTCAGCCACGACGTCGAGGCGTCGCTGGCTGAGAGCGATCGCGCGCTGGTGCTCGGAGCGCGGGGCGAGCCGCGCTATCAGGGCCCGTCGACGGGCGTCTCGCCGGGCGACGCCCGCGCCGCCTACTCAGGGCAGCCTTGAGCGCCTACCGGGCGATCCTCGCCAAGGACCTTCGCGTCGAGCTGCGCACGCTGCAGTCGGTGCCGGCGATGGCGCTGTTCGCGCTGACGACCTTCGTGCTGTTTCGATTCGGACTGGATCGCGAGTCGCTTTCGGGCAGCCTCGCCGCCGGCGTGATCCTGGCCACCGTGCTGTTCGCGGCGATCCTCGCGATCAACCGCCTGTTCGTCGCCGAGCGCGACGAGGGAGGCTTCGACGCGATCCGCCTCGCGCCCGTGGACCCCGCTTCGCTGTTCGCCGCCAAGGCGACGGCGCTGGTGGTCTACCTTGCCGCGCTCGAATTGCTGGCGTTGCCCGCGTTTGCCTTCCTCTTCCTCGACCAATGGGGGGGGCTGCCGGGCGTCGCCGGAGTGCTGCTGTTGGCCGACCTGGGCCTGGCCGCCACCGGGGTGCTGGTCTCGGCGATCGGGACCAACTCGCGCGCCCGGGACCTGCTGGTGCCGCTGCTGCTGTTGCCGCTGATCGTGCCGGTGATGATCGCGGCGGCCGGGGCCGCCGCGCCGATGCTCGCTGCAGGGGGCCCTTCCTACGACGACGTCGGCCGATGGCTGGCGATCCTTGCCCTCTACGATCTGGTGTTCGCAGCCATCGGCTACGCGGTCTATGACTTCCTGCTGGAGGACTGAGGCGCGCCGGAGGCGTCGACGCCATGAGACTCAGCCTGCGAAACCTGGCCCTGGCCACGACGGCGCTGTTGACGCTTGCCTTCGCCCTGATCTTCTTCAGCGCCCCCAACGACGCCGACCAGGGGTTCATCCAGAAGATCTTCTACCTGCACGTGCCGCTGGCCACCTGCGCCCTGGGCGGGTTCATCGTCGCCGCGATTCATGCGATCCGCCACCTGCGAACCGGCGACGCCATCCACGATGCGCGCGCCTACGTCTCGATTCACATCTCGATCATCTTCGGCGTCGCCGTGCTCGTCACCGGCGCGATCTGGGCCCGCGCCTCGTGGGGCAAGTGGTGGGTCTGGGACGAGCCGACGCTGGTCAGCTTCCTGATCGTCTTCCTCCTCTACTGCACCTATTACCCGCTGCGTTTCGCGATCGAGGACCGCGATCGCCAGGCGCGCTACGCCTCGGTCTTCGCGATCACCGCGGGGGCGTTCGTGCCGCTGAACTTCATCGCGGTCCGCCTGGCGCAGTCGCTGGTGCACCCCCGGGTCTTCGCCACCGCGGAGGGCGGGATGACCGGTGGGATGTGGCTGGCCTTCGGTGCCTCGCTGGTGGGAATGGCGTTGCTGTGGATGACCCTGGTGCGCTTCGAGCTGGTCGCCAAGTCAGTGTCGGCGCGGATCTCGCGTCTGCGCAGGGCGCTGGACGCCGAGGCTCCGGTCGATCGCGGCTCGCGCGTTGCCCCCTCCGTCCCCTCGAGCTCGACCGCCGCCGGGTGAGGGCCTGATGCCCGCGCTGCCGCTCGACGAGGCCGGGAAGTACGTTGCCGGGGCGTACCTGATCTTCCTCGCCCTTGTCTTGGTCTACGTCGCGATCATGGCCGCCAAGCTCGCCCGCATCGACCGCGAGCTCGCCGAGCTCGCCGACCTCGCCGAGGAGCGGCGGGCCGAAGGTGGGGACGCCCGGTCTAGCGGCGAAGCCGCGGGTCCGGCGGCCAAACCTGCCGCCCCGTCGGCGCCCGAACCCGCCGACACCGGACGCGAAGCGGAGGATGTCGGCGGAGTTACTCCGGAGGATGTCGGCGGAGT
>JBDTSW010000152.1:0-3174 GCA_039930945.1 bacterium | reverse complement strand
TCGCCGAGGCGGGCATCGGCCATCGGGCTGAGCTCGTCGACCCGGCGACCGAGCGGGGCGAGGATTCGCTCGATCGCGTCGCGGAGCTCCTGCTCGGATCCGAACCCCACCTCGGCGCGCTCCACCCGCCCGCGTCGTTCGACGTAGACCCGGTCGGGCCCGTTGACCAGCACGTCCTCGACCTCGGGGTCGGCGAGCAGCTCCTCGAGCGGCCCGAGCCCGATCGCGTCGCGGAGGATCAGCTCCGCCAACTCGGCTCGACGCTCGGCGGGCAGGACCGCCGCCTCGCTCTCGACCAACTCTCGCACCGCCGACTCCAGACTCGTCGTCAGCGGCCGGCCGGTGGCGGCCTCGGAGCGGCGCAGCTCTCCCAGCCGCCGCCGAAGCTCGGCGGCGAGCGCCTCGGCGTGTGCGGCGGCGTTACTCACCTTCTCTGGAGAGGTGCGGGTCCCCGGACCTCTCCCCCCGTGCACCGGCTGGACACCGACTAACCGGCGGCGATCAGCCGCAGCTCCCGGGCGTAGTTGTGGGCGTGGATCAGGTGCAGTGCCTGGGAGCGCGAGGCGGCGAGGGTCGCCACCCAGGCGGCGGGGCCGGTGGGACCGAGGCCGCCCGCGTCGTCGCCGGCGCCGGTCTCGACCAGCCTCAGCAGGCGGACGCCGTCGGCGGCGACATAGGTGCGCCCCGGTCCTCCGCCCGACCGGGGCTCGGTGGTGACGACGACGTCGACGGTGGTGCCCTCCGGTTCGTCGCCGCCGGCGGCCAGCGCCTCCGCCCCGGTCACGGTGATCTCGACGGCCTCGCGGCCCGGCCCAAGCCGATCGTGCTGAGAACGTCGGCGGTCGGCGGGTAGTCGTAGCTGGCCGGCGGTGACGTAGGCACCCGGGGGAATCGCCGCGATCGGTGAGCGGCCGACGACCTGGTTCGGGTCGGACAACACGTCCGGCGGGACGAAGCGTGCGGGGACCCGGCGCGACTCCAGGAGCTTCGCGGCGTCACCCGGCTGGATGGCCCGGCGGCCGGAGATCTCGGCCCGGGCGACGAGCACGCTCCTGAGCTCCCCCAGCTGCGCCTCGACGCCGCCCCGGTAACCGCCCGCCACGGCGGCGGCGAGGCCCGCGCAGACGAGGGCCAGCGCCCCGAAGACGATCGCGCGGGAGCGCCGGCTCACGCGGCGATCGGCGCGGACGAGAGCGGCGGCGGGGCCAGTGGCAGCTCGAGGGCGGCGACCGTCGCCTCCCCCTCGCTGCGAAGCGCGAACCTGCCTCCGTGCGCCGCAGCCACCTCCCGTACCACCTCCAGGCCGTGGCCCCGCCGGGGATCGGGCGACCGATCCCCGGCTGCCGGGCCGTCGTTGGCGACCACGACCCGCATCCCCGCGGCGCAAAGTGCCGCCTCGACTCTCACCCGCAGCCCACCGTGCTCGATCGCGTTCGCGATCAGGTTGTCCAGGGCCTGCGCGACTCGTGACGGGTCGGCCATCACGACCGCCGCCCCGGCCCGCCATTCCAGCTTCAGCGACCGGCCGGCTCTCGCCGCCGGCGCGCGCCAGCGCTCGACGGCCGCGGAGATCAGCGCGCGGCCGGCTATCGGCCGGGGACGGGTCGGCGCCGGGGTGCCGTTGACGGCGCCATCGAGGTCCTCAAGCGCCGCCAGCGCCAGATCGAGCGAGCCCGGCGTCGCCGCGGCGCCGCGTCGGAATCCCGTCGGCGGCCCCAGCGCCAGCGCCTGCAGCGGACGACGCAGCTCGTGCAGGGCGCGGTTCAGCCTCGAGCGCCGCCGCGACTCGCGCACGCGCACCACTGCCAGCAGCGCCATCGCCGCCACCAGTGGCCAGAGAGCGGGGATCAGCTCCCACACGATCGGCTCACCCGTCGATCAGCCGGTAGCCGACGCCCCAGCAGTTGCGAACGAAGCGCCCTGCTTCGGGATCGAGCTTGCGCCGCAGGCGGCTGGCGTGGGAGTCGAGCGTCCGTGTCCGGCCCATCGAGCGGAAGCCCCAGACGTTCCTGAGGAGCTCCTCCTTGGTGAACACGCGACGCGGGTCGGAGGCCAGCGCGCGGAGCAGCTCGAACTCCTTGTTGGCGAGGCTCACCAGCTCGCCGCCGACGCGGACCTCGCGTCTGGAGGGATTGATCTCGATCTCCCCCACCCGCACCGGGCCCTGACGCTGATCGCCTCGCCGGCGCAGAACCGCCCGTACCCGAGCCGCCAGCTCCTGGTAGCTGAAGGGCTTGCCCATGTAGTCGTCGACCCCCTGCTGGAAGCCGCGGACACGATCGGTCTCGCTCGTCCTGCCGCTGAGGACGATCACCGGCAGCATCGGGTCATAGCGGCCGGTCGAGCCGTCGGCGCAGCGGATCTCTCGGAGGACGTCGAGCCCCGAGGCGTCGGGAAGGCCCAGGTCGAGCAGGAGCAGGTCGGGCGCCTTGAAGTGGCAGAGCCGCAGGGCGTCGGACGCGGTCGGGGCCGGCAGCGCCGCGTAGCGGTCGGCATGGAGGTGGTCGCAAAGAAGCTCCAGGGTCGGGGCGTCGTCCTCGCAGACCACGATCGTCGCGCTGACCGTGGGGACGGGGGCACTCATCGGTCCCTGCCGGCGTCGGCCGGTAGCTCCAGCACCGACCGCGCGCGCCGCTCAAAGGCGAAGCGCCCCGCCGGGACCGCGCGCCTGACCGAGATCGGCGCTCCACTGCCGTCGAGGAATTGCAGGTCCACCGCGAAGCGCATGCCCAGGGTGTGCACCCCCCGGCAGCGCGGGATCAGCAGGCCCGCGCCCGCCCGGCCGCGGCTGAGCAGGGCCAGGCCGATCAGCCGAGACCGGCGCGAGTCGGCGACGGGGACGACCAGATCACCCGAGATCCGCCTCACCGAAAGGCGGCGGAAGCGGCGGGGTGTCGCGGGCGGCGGGCTCACGATTCCTACAAACCCGCCGGCGCCGGTGCCGCCCCCCGGACGAGCGATCCCACGGGGCGCGCTTTCGGCCTTGGGGTGCAAACGCCCTTTCAGGCAGGAGACCGCGCCTGCGCCTCGACGGCCGTTGGTGGAAGATGGTCGCCCGCTCGGAGAACCTGCCGATCGGGGATCGGGAGAGAAAGCTGTGGAGAAGGCAACTCGCAGAGGCAATTACGAGTCGGGCTCCGACTACGTGCTCGAATACGGGGAGCTCCGCTTCTC
>JBDTSW010000151.1:0-3207 GCA_039930945.1 bacterium | reverse complement strand
GACGGCTCGCGAGTCAACGTCGTGATCCCGCCGCTGGCGGTCGACGCCCCGGCGCTCTCGATCAGGCGATTCGCCGGCGAGCGACCCGACGCGGAGCGCCTGGTCGAGCTGGGGACTCTCACCCCCGACGCCCGCAAGCTCCTGGCGAGGGCCGTGCGCGAACGCCGCAGCATCTTGATCTCGGGCGGGACCGGCACCGGGAAGACGACGCTTCTGAACGCGCTCTCCGCCTATGTCGACCCCGGCGACCGGGTGATCACGATCGAGGATGCCGCCGAGCTGCGGCTGCGCCAGCCGCACGTCGTCCGCCTCGAGACTCGGCCTGCCTCGGTCGAGGGGCGAGGAGAGGTGACGATCCGCGATCTGCTGCGAAATGCGCTGCGGATGCGGCCCGACCGCATCGTCATCGGCGAGGTTCGTGGCGCCGAGGCGCTCGATCTCCTGGTCGCGCTCAACACCGGCCACGAGGGCGCGCTCTCGACCGTGCACGCGAACTCCGCAGAGGACGCGCTGCGCCGACTCGAGACCCTGGCGCTGATGGCCGGCGTGGGCCTGCCGCACGAGGCGATCCGCGAGCAGGTCGGCCGGGGCATCGATCTCGTCGCCCACATGGCCCGCGCGCCGGGCGGCGCCCGGCGCATGGTCGCCGTCGGGGAGGTGGCGACGGTCGCCGGCGGCGTCGGGGTGCGCGAGGTCTGGTCGCGCCCGTGACGCCCTCGTTCTCGCTCGCGCTGGTGCCGGCGCTCGCCGCCGTCGCGGGCGGCCTCGCCGCCGTCGCGGCCCGCGAGGCGGTCCTGGCTACGCCCGTGTTGGCGCGCTGGGTCGCGCGGACCGTCGATCCCCTGCGGCGCGCCGGCAGGGAGGGCTACGCGCCCAGCCTCGCCGAGCGTCGCAGGCTGGCGGCGCTGGGGACGGCCGGGGTTGCTGTGCGGCGGCCTGGTGGTGCTGGGGCCGGTGCCGGCGATCCCGCTGGCGGTCGCAGGGCCGGCCCTCGCCGCGGCGGCCGTTCGCGCCCGCCGGGCTCGCTATCGAGCCGCGGTGGACCGCAGCCTGGCCGGGGTCGCCCTTGCCGTCGCGGACGCCCTGACGGGCGGACGCTCGCTGCGCGCCGCCCTCACGGCGGCCGCCGGTGCGCTCGAGGGTCCGGCGGCAAGCGAGATGGCCCGCGTCCACGCCGATCTCGACCTCGGTCGATCGACCGCGGACGCCCTCGGCGACCTGCGGCGACGATCGCGATCGACCCGCGTCGACTCATTCTGCGCCGCGCTGCTGTCCCAGCAGCTCGCCGGGGGCGACCTGGCGGGGTTGCTGCGGCGATTCGCCGCCGCCGCGGTCGAGCGCGATCGGACCGCGGCCGACGCTCGTTCGGCGACGGCCCAGGCGCGATTCACCGGCATGCTCGTCGCCGCGATGCCGGCCGGCTCGGCGATCTTCGCCGAGCTGCTCGAGCCGGGGTTCGTCGCCGGGCTGCTCGCGGCTCCGGGCTCGGCGGCGCTGCTGGCGGCCGCTGCGACGCTTCAGCTGGGGGGATTCGTTGCGATCGGCGCGCTCAGCCGCGTGGACGTCGAGCGTTGACCCGGGCACTGGTCGCGGGCTCGGTGTTGCTGGCCTTCGCCTCGGCCTGGCAGCTCGCGGGGGCGAGGGGCGAGCAGATCGCGCGCGCCGGGCGTCGCCTCGCCGCGCGCGCCTCCACCGGGCGGGTGCGCTCGCCGGCCGAGGCGGCCGTGGCGCTGGGCATTCCCGCGCGACTGGCGAGAGCCGGCCTCGAAGGCCGAGTCGCCCCGCCGGCGGTTCTCGCGGCCAAGCTGGGCGGCACCGTGGTCGGGATCACCTGCGCGGCGCTGGCGCTGCCGGCAGTCCCGGGGCGCCTCGACCTCGTCGTCGGCCCGGTACTCGCGGCAGCGGGTTTCCTCGGCCCGGACGCGCTCCTGGAGCGAGCGGGTCGCCTGCGGCGCGGGCGACTGGTCGCGGCGCTGCCCGACGTCCTCGACCTGCTCTCGGTCGGCGCCGCCTCCGGGCGTTCACCAACCGCCGTGATCCGTGAGATCTCCCGGCAGGGGGTCGGCCCGCTGGCGACCGAGCTCGCGGTCGCGGTGGCCGAGATCGACGCCGGCGCCAGCCAGCGGGATGCCGTCGAGGCCCTGGGACGGCGGCTCGGGGGGGTCGAGGTCAAGTCGCTCGCCGCGGCGCTCGAACGCTCGCGGCGCTACGGCTCACCGCTTGCCGATCAGCTGCGCGAGCAGGCGAGCGCGCTGCGCCGCGACGGGAGGCGGCGGGTCGAGGAGCGGGCCTCGCGCGCCGCCCCGAAGATCCAGCTGGTGGTCGCCCTGGTGTTGGTGCCGTCGGTCCTGCTGATGATCCTGGCGGCGATCATCGCCCACTCCGACGCCCTCTTCGGGGCGGTCTGAGAGCAAGGCGGGCGGGCCGCGGGGCTACTCCAGCGCCTCTTCGCGCAGGCGCTTGGCGACGGCCGAGGCGCCGGTGCAGAAGGAGTCCAGCTCGGCGGCCGACTTCTTGTGGCCCTTGACGTTGCAGACCAGGACCCCGGCGACGCACTCGAAGGCGAAGGCCTCGGGCGCGTGGTCCTGCAGCCAAGCCAGGAACTGCGGGGAGAGGATCTGGCGGGCGCGGTTGATGTCGTCGTCGGCGCCGCAGAAGATCTCGTAGCGCTTGTCGACGACCTCGCTCTCGTGCTCGACGCGCTGGCGCCTGCGGAAGACGTCCTCGGCGCCGTCGAGGAAGCTGAAGCCGGCCCGACGCTGGGTGAAGAGCTCGTGCATGAACGGCGCGAAGTCCGCGATCTCGGCCACCATCACCGTGAAGTGCATGTGCCACCATCACCGTGAAGTGCATGTAGGTGGTGCTGCGATTGCCCTCGCTGTCGGTGGTCGACTCCTCGTAGGTGTATAGGGCGAGGGTGCCGGGCTCGCCGCCGGGCAGGGTGCCGCGCAGCTTGCGCTCGGTGTAGCGGTCGTCGCCGCGCTGCAGCAGCGGGGTGATCGGCGGCAGCGAGCCGCGGCCGTCCTCGAGCGTCAGCGAGTGGCCTGAGGCGTAGGACTTGAAGAAGTCGGACTCGGCGCGGCCCGAGGCCATCAGCCAGACGATCAAGAGCACCAGCAGCAGGGCGGCCCCAGCCGCGGCGGCGCCGACGGCGCCGCCGACGGCGGCCAGGCCGGCGATCGCGGCGGCGACCACCAGGGCACCGCC
>JBDTSW010000150.1:0-3254 GCA_039930945.1 bacterium | reverse complement strand
GGGGTCGTGGGATCACCCATCTGGTGCCCGGCGATCAATCCAGTTCCAGCAGCGCCACGGCGAAGCAGGCGATGCCCTCACCTCGTCCGATCGCCCCCATGCCCTCGTTTGTGGTCGCCTTGACGCTGGCGGGAGCGCTCAGCGCCGCGCCCAGCAGCCGCTCCATCTCCAGGCGGTGTGAGGCCAGGCGGGGGCCCTCGCAGACGACCGTCGCGTCGACGTTGACGACGGTGCCGCGAAGCTGGCCGAGGACCACCCGCAGCAGGTCGAACGAATCGGCACCGCGCCAGCGCTCATCGGTGGGGGGGAAGTGGGCGCCGAGGTCGCCGAGGCCGGCGGCGCCGAGGACGGCGTCGAGCACGGCGTGGGTGACGACGTCGGCGTCGCTGTGGCCCTCGAGCCCCCGCTCGGAGGGGATCTCGACCCCGCCGAGCACCAGGCGCCGGCCCTCCGCGAAGCGGTGGGCGTCATAGCCGATGCCGATTCGCACGCCCACGCTCAGCCCAGCGGCTCCATCCGCAGCTCGCGGCCCTCGAACACCGCCACCTCGTCGATTCCCCAGCCGCGCATCGTCTCCACCGCCGCAGCGTATTCCCAGCCGACCTGCTCCGGCAGGTGCGCGTCGGAGGACAGCGAGAAGGCCGCCCCGGCGTCGACGCACATCCGCGCGAACGCCGGCGCCGGATAGAGCTCTGCCACCGGCTTTCGCAGGCCGGCCGTCGAGACCTCGACGGCGATCCCGCCCGCCGCGATCGCCTCGACCGCCGGCTCGTAGTAGAAGCGAGGGTCGCGCTCGGGCAGCGGGCGGCCCCGCCCCCACACCTTGACCAGATCGGGGTGGGCGAGGATGTCGAACAGCCCCGAGCCGGCGGCCTCGGCGAGCGTTACGAAGTACCGCTGCCAGACGGCGTCGGGGTCTCCGCCCGCGTCCCAGACGTCCCAGCCCGCGTGATCGACCGCGCGATCGCCGAGGAAATGAACCGAGCCGACCACGTAGTCGAAGCGGTGGGCCTCGAGCAACTCGGCCGTGCGGTCCTCGCGGCCCGGCAGGAAGTCCATCTCGATCCCCAGCCGCAGCGGCGTCGAGCGCACGAACTCGCAGTAGGCGCCGAGGTCGTCGAGGGCGTTCTGCTCCCACCACTCGTGCCGCCACAGCTCGAGCGCGTCGGTGAACCGGTGGACGTGCTCGGCCACCCCGAGCTCCTCGATCCCCGCCTCGCGCGCCGCATCGAGGTAGCGATCGACGTTCTCGCCCGTGAAGTAGCGCTCCGGCGGGGTGTCGGGGTCGTCGGGGCGCAGATGCACGTGGTAGTCGGTGAGCAGGGCGCGCAGTACGCTAGCGGCGCATGGTCCACCTGCGGATCGTCGTCCCCAGCCACCAGTCGGGGCACGCCCTCGAGCTGCTGGAGAACACGCCGTCGATCTGCAACCTGATTTTCCTCGAGCGTGCGGCGAAGCGGCCCGAGGGCGATGTGATCCTCTGCGACGTCGCCCGCGAGGACGCCAGCGTGGTCATCTCCGACCTGCGCGAGCTGGAGATCGACCAGCAGGGCTCGATCGCGATCGAGGACATCGACTCGCAGATCTCCGCCGGGGCGGTGCGGGCGGAGAAGGCGGCCAAGGGCCTGCCCTCCGATGCGGTGATCTGGGAGGAGGTCGAGTCGCGGACCTCGGAGAACACCGAGCTTTCGACCAGCTTCCTCGCCTTCATGGTGCTGTCGATGCTGATCGCCACGGTCGGGATCCTCACCGACCAGCTCGTCCTGATCATCGGAGCGATGGTCGTGGGCCCGGAGTTCGGGCCGATCGCGGGGCTTTCGGTGGCGGTGGTGCAGAAACGCCCCGACGTCGCCAGGCGCTCACTGATCGCGCTCGCGGTTGGCTTCCCGGTGGGCATCCTCTTCGCCTTCCTCGGCACGCTGCTGCTCGAAGTGCTCGGCTTGATCCCCTCCGACTTCACCCAGGAGGGCCACCCGTTCACCGACTTCATCTCCAGCCCCAACGGGTTCAGCTTCGCCGTCGCCTACCTCGCCGGGCTCGCCGGGGTGCTGTCGCTGACCAACGCCAAGTCGGGGGCGCTGGTCGGCGTGCTGATCTCGGTGGCGACGATCCCCGCCGCCGCCAACATCGGGGTCGCGGCCGCGCTCGGCGACTTCGGCGAGTGGGTGGGGGCGATGGAGCAACTCGTCCTCAACCTGACCGCGATCTTCCTCGCCTGCATGGGCACCCTCTACCTGCAGCGCCGCCTCTACATGCGCCGCCGCCGCGCACACCTGCAGGCACCGGCGCGGCTGGCGGCCGGCCTGCCGATCGGCCACAGCCGCCGTGAGGGCAGCGCCCACTACCGCAGGCCCGGCGCCAAGACCGACCGGCCCTAGCTCAACAGCGACTCGGCCAGGCGCAGGTCGGCCACAGTCGTCACCTTCAGGTTCGTCGCCGGCGAGGGGTGCAGAAGCACACTGCCCCCGGCCCGCTCGACCAGCGCCGCGTCGTCGGTGGCGATCGTCAGCAGGTCCGGGTCGCCGGCGAGCGCCTCGCGCAGCGCCGCGATGCGGAACACCTGCGGCGTCTGCGCCGCCCACAGCAGGTCGCGGTTCTCGGTGGCGGCGATGGTGAAGCCGCCGCCGGCGCCGGGGCGCGCCTGTGCCGCCCGCTTGACCGTGTCGAGGATCGGCGCGGCGGCGATCACGCCGGTCAGGTCCGGGCGCGAGGCGAGCGCGGTGACCAGCTCGTCGACCAGCGCCGAGCTGACCAGCGGCCGGGCCGCATCGTGGATCGCGACCAGGCCTGCCTCGACCTCGGCCAGCGCCAGGGCGACCGAGTGCGAGCGGCCGGCGCCGCCGGTGACGACGCTGACCGCGAGCTGCGGCGGGGCGAGGGCCTCGAGCTCTCGCTCGCGTCCCGGGGGCGCGGCGATGACGACGAAGCCGACCGTCGCGGCGCCGGCGAAGGCGTCCAGAGACCAGGCGACCATCGGCCGCCCGGCGATCTCGACGAGCGCCTTGGGGAGGTCGGCCCCCAGGCGCTCGCCCGAGCCGGCGGCCGCGATCACCGCCGTCGCCTCGGGGCCAGCGGTCATCGCGGTCGCGCGCGGCTGCAGGTCAGGCCGTCGCCGGAGCCTTGGCCTCGAACCGCTCCTCGAGGAGCGAGTCGATGTACTCCTCGGCGCCGTCGGCGTCGGTGTCCCGCGCGTACATGAACTCGGAGGCGAGGATCTTCTTGGCCCGCGTGTACATCTGCTTCTCGCCGGTGGA
>JBDTSW010000149.1:0-3260 GCA_039930945.1 bacterium | reverse complement strand
AAGGCAAGGTCAATGACATGCGGGAATTCGCCGCCGCCTTCGACCGCGCCAAGGCGGAGTCGGCATTGAACCCCGAGAGAGCGTGAATTTGTGGCACCTCCGAGATGGCAAGGTGACCAGGCTAGTTGCCTACGCAGATCGCGAGCAGGCGCTAGCCGACCTCGGCCTCGCGGCGGACGGCAGCGATCCGCCGTCTTGAGCGGAGCAAGCAACTATTCAGCGGAGAGGGTGGGATTCGAACCCACGAGGCAGCGTTAACCGCCCACACGATTTCCAATCGTGCACCTTAAGCCACTCGGTCACCTCTCCGAGGAGGGGTGACGATACCGAGAGCTAGCCGAGCAGCTTGCCCTTCTGCTCGGCGAACTCCTCGTCGGTGAGGTGGCCCTGCGAATGCAGATCGGCGAGCTGCGTCAGCTGGGCCACGGTGTCCTGGCCCTGTGCGGCGGCCGCGGGCGGGGCGCCCGGTGCGTTCATCCCGACGAAGGTCTCGGCGACGTCGCCGAAGAGCTGGCGCATGGTTGCGCGGCCGCTGTCGTCGGCGACCGTCGCATAGGCCCACTTGCCCGGATCCTGCGGGTCATACCAGACCGGATAGCGGTCGCCCTGGCGGGGGATCTCCACCCGCGAGACGGTCGTCTTCTTGGTCAGGTCGAACGCCGCCCCGCCGTCGAGTGGCTCCACCCGGAAGACCATCTCAACCCGCGGGTTGTCGTTGATCGTGGTCCCCGTGTCGCGCACCGAAACGACGGTGCCGGCCCCCTTCGAGCCGTTCGCCATCAGGTCCTCTGCCTTCTGTTTCTTACCGCCGAATAGACCCATGGCGCGCAGGCTACACCGCGATCTCGGCCGCAGGCGTCTAGACCGGCGTGGGAGCCTCGGGGAGGCGCTCGAGGGCGGCCTCCATCTCGGCCTCCGAGAACTCCAGGTCCTGAAGCTCACCCGCGGCGTATGCGGCGTATGCGGTCATGTCGAAGTGGCCGTGACCGCAGAGGTTGACCAGGATCACGCGTTCGTCGCCCTCCCGTTTGGCCGCCTCGGCCTCGTCGAAGACGACGCGCAGCGCGTGGGCCGGCTCCGGGGCGGGGATGATCCCCTCCGCGCGGGCGAAGGCGACGGCCGCGGCGAAGGCATCCGTCTGCGGGATCGCCCGCGCCTCGACCAGCCCCTGCTTGACCAGCGCGCAGAGGCCGGGGGCGTCGCCGTGGTAGCGGAGGCCGCCGGCGTGCACGGGCGGCGGCACGAAGTCGTGGCCAAGGGTGTACATCGGCATCATCGGGGTCATCCCGACGGTGTCGCCGTAGTCGTAGGCGAAGACGCCGCGGGTCAGCGTCGGGCAGGCGGTGGGCTCGGCCGCGAGGAAGCGCGTGTCCAGCCCCTCGCGCAGGCGCCGGCGCATCAGCGGGTAGGCGATCCCGGCGAAGTTGGAGCCTCCGCCGACGCAGCCGACGACAACGTCCGGATACTCGTCGGCGGCAGCCATCTGGTCGAGAGCCTCCTGGCCGATCACCGTCTGGTGCAGGCAGACGTGGTTGAGCACCGAGCCCAGCGAGTAGTTGGTGTCCTCGCTGGCGGCGGCGACCTCGACGGCCTCCGAGATCGCGATCCCGAGGCTCCCGGACTGATGTGAGGCCTGTGATCGGCCGGCCTCGGTGAGCTCCGAGGGGCTGCGGTGCACGGTCCCGCCCCAGGCTTCGATCATCGCCCGGCGGTATGGCTTCTGGTCGTAGGAGACGCCGACCATGAACACCTCGCACTCGAGGCCGAACATCTGGCAGGCCAGCGCCAGCGCCGAGCCCCACTGTCCGGCGCCGGTCTCGGTCGCGAGCTTGCGGATGCCCGCCTCGCGGTTGTAGAAGGCCTGCGGGATCGCCGTGTTGGGCTTGTGCGAGCCGGCCGGCGAGACGCCCTCGTACTTGTAGTAGATGTGCGCGGGCGTATCCAGCGCGCGTTCCAGGCGGCGGGCGCGAAACAGGGGGGTGGGGCGCCACAGCTTGTAGATCTCGCGGACCTCGTCGGGGATCGGGATCTCCGGCTCGGCCGAGACCTCCTGCTCGATCAGCGCCATCGGGAACAGGGGCGCCAGCGCCTCCGGGCCCAGCGGCTCGCCGGTGCCGGGGTCCAGCGGCGGGTTCGGTGGCGGCCCGAGGTCGGCGAGCAGGTTGACCCAGCTCGTCGGGATCTCGGACTCGCCCAGCAGGTACTTGGTCTGTTCCGGCACTCGTGCTCCTCTCCTGGCTTGCGGCGATTCTAGTCGCGCCGGGCGGGCATCGCCCCCTCGCTAGATTGGATCGGCAATCGACTGGAGACGGATGGCCGAATTGGGCGACAGTGCGCAGGCGACCCTCGCCGAGAATGCGAGCTCGCCCGCCGAGCCACTTGCCTGGTGGGTCTACCTTGCCGGCGAGATCCACTCCGACTGGCGCCGGCGGATCGCCGACGGGGTGAGCGAGGCCAGCCTTCCCGTCACCTTGCTGGCGCCGGTCACCGACCACGACGCCTCCGACGACGCCGGCGGCGTGCTCGGCTCCGAGGGCGACGGGTTCTGGCACGACCACGCCGGAGCCGGTGTGAACGCGATCCGCACGCAGACCATGCTGCGCCGAGCCGACATCGTCGTCGTCCGCTTCGGCGAGCAGTACAAGCAGTGGAACGCCGCCTTTGACGCCGGCTTCGCCGCGGCCCTCGGCAAGCCGCTAATCACCCTGCACCCGCCCGAGCACGACCACGCGCTGAAGGAGATCGACCGGGCGGCGATGGCCACCGCTCGCGAGCCCGAGCAGGTCGTCGAGATCCTCGCCTACGTCACCGCCCGCTAGCCTGAAACCCGTCATCCGGAGGGGTGGCAGAGTGGTTGAATGCGGCGGTCTCGAAAACCGTTATGGGCGTTTTCTCGTCCATCGAGGGTTCGAATCCCTCCCCCTCCGCTATAGAGCGGGAAAGCGCCTCGTAGCAGGCGCTTTCCTCGTTGGTGGGAAGGGCAGCGAGGGGGAAGCGGGATCCGCACGAGACCGCTGGAAACCGCATGAGTGGGCGCACGACTGGCGCGCACCGGGCGCGCACCCTGAAGAGTCAGGCGGCTGTTCAGCCGGGCGCGGCACGCATGGCCGAGTACGCCAAGCCGAGCCATGATCCGTCGATCTCGGTGAAATCGACGTCGACCGCGGCGAAGAACCGGTCCATCATGCGTTCGAAGGTCATCGCCGTCACCGACCGTTCCTCGTGCTCGTAGAAATGCTCGATTCCGTCGGGAACGATGT
>JBDTSW010000148.1:0-3289 GCA_039930945.1 bacterium | reverse complement strand
GCTGCGGGCGATCTCCGACTTCGAGTACGAGTTCGAGATGAACCAGCTCAACCGCAAGCTGGCGCCGGACATCGAGTCGGTCTACGTGATGTCCTCGGCCGACTACAGCTTTCTCTCCTCCACCGGGGTGAAGGAGATGGCGACCTTTGGCGGCGACGTCTCGGACCTGGTTCCGGCCTCCGTGGCGAGCGCGTTGAAGGTGAAACTGGCGCGCAAGGCCTAGCGGCCGGTGGTCCATGGTCGCGAGTCTGGGCGACTCGCCGGCTGGGTACGAGCTTGCAGGACGACGCCCGAGATCACACCGGCCGCTCCCGGATTGCCCGCTACCCGTAAGATTTGCGCCGCCTGATGGACGTCCTCGTCCTCATCGACAAGCTCGACGATCTGATCCACAACGCCCGGCCGGTGCCACTCACCGACCAGGTAAGGGTCGATCGCGAGGAGATCTACGATCTCCTCGATCAGATGCGTGCCACGATCCCGGAAGAGATCAAGCAGGCGCGCTGGATCGTCAAGGAGCGCCAGGAGATGCTGGCCGAGGCCAAGCGTGAGGCCGAGCGCGTGGTCAAGGAGGCCCGCGACCAGCAGTCACGCCTGATCTCCGACGAGGAGGTCTACAAGCAGGCCGAGCGAGCCGCCCAGGAGATCATCGAGGACGCGCGCGACACCGAGCGCCAGATCCGACTCGGCGCCGAGGACTACGCCGACGAGATCCTCTCCACGCTCGAGGTCAACCTGCAGAAGTTCCTGGCCGCGGTCCAGCGAGGCCGCGACCGGCTCTCCGGGCGCGAGCAGGAGCCGACCGAAGTCGGCTAGCCGCCCTCAGTCCTGATATGAGGCCCGGATGACCGCAAGGTCATCCGCCTCCCATACGACCTCGCCGCCGCACCATTCGGCCTGGTCATCCGCGGCGGGGGGAAAGTCGAAGCCCTCGGTGACCGAGGCGATCCGCCGCTCGGGCGCGACCTCGACTACATCGCCGAGGACGAGGGCCCGCGACTGCTCCCGGACCCGCCGGAAGAGGTCCTTCTTGCCGCCCGCTCGCAGGTGGTGGATCGTCAGCACCGAGACGACCAGGTCCCAGGGCCCGTCCGGAAGCGGATCCTCCATCCTCGCCAGCCGCACCTCGATCCCCAGCTCGCGGGCGCGGAACACCATCTCCGGGGTGGAGTCGAGGCCGGTCACGGCGGCATCCGGGAAACGCTCCAGCAGCCGCCGGGTGGTCTCGCCCGTTCCCACCCCCAGCTCCAAGACCCGCGCCGGCGCGAAGGGGATCGCCTCGATCGTCTCCCGCTGCAGCTGTTCGTAGCGGGGGATGCTCTCGCGGATCATCTGCGCATAGGTCTCGGGGGAGAAGTGGTACTGGTCTGTGGGGTTCTCTGCAGGCGCCATCGCTCTCGCTAACCTCGGGCTTCCACGGGATGGCCGCATCTAACAACATCAACCTGGCGGCGCTGCGGTTGCGCCCCGGGGAGGGGCGCCGCGTCGGCCTCGGGCTGGACCCCGGCCGCTTGGAGTACGGGGGCCAGAGCTACCAGGCATGGCCGGCGCGCGACGCTCGCGTCGACGTCTCCCGGATGGCCTCCGGCCACGCGCTGCGACTGCGCTTCGAGACCGAGCTCGCGGGGCCCTGCATGCGCTGCCTGGCCGTCGCGCGGATCCCGGTCTCGGTCGAGGCCCGCGAGGTTGCCCAGCCGGGCGCGGGCCCGGAGCTGGAGAGCCCATACGTGAAGGCCGACGAGGTGCTGGTGGAAAAGTGGGCCCACGATGCGCTGGCGCTGGCGCTGCCCGCGCAGCTCGTCTGCCGCGCGGACTGCGCCGGGCTGTGTCCCGTTTGCGGCCTCTCGCTCAACGACGCTGAGCCCGGCGCCCACGACCACGAGCCCGAGCCCGACCCGCGCTGGGACCAGCTCCGCGGGCTGAAGCTCGAGTGACGTAGGATCCGGCGATGGGGATGTTCAAGGACCTCCGCGATCTCCACAAGGCCTCGAAGGAGATCGAGCGGCCCGGCCTGCGCGACAGCCTCAAGCAGGCCAACGAGGCCGTCCAGACCTTCCAGGCCGGCCAGCAGCAGGCGGTCGACGTGGCCGCCAACGGCGTCCTCGGCAAGGCCACGATCACCGCGATGCGCGACACGGGGACGGTCATCAACGAGATGCACGTGCTGGCGCTCGACCTCACGGTCGAGGTCAACGGCTTCCAGAGCGAGGTCACCCACACCGAGCCGATCTCACCGCTGTTGATCGGTCGGCTCGCGCCCGGCGCAGAGATCACGGTCAAGGTCGACCCTGGGGACCACTCCCGCCTGATCCTGATCCCGTAGGCGGGCCAGCGGCTACCATCCTCGCTTCCAGATGGCCGTCCCGAAGAAGAGAACTTCCCGCACCCGTCGCGACAAGCGCCGCGCCAATCATCGCGCGGCGAGACCTCGCCTGAACGAGTGCCCCCGATGCCACAGCCCGCGCCTGCCGCATCGGG
Organism: bacterium; assembly: GCA_039930945.1. Lineage (GTDB taxonomy): Bacteria > Actinomycetota > Thermoleophilia > Solirubrobacterales > 70-9 > JBDTSW01. The sequence goes on along the minus strand of JBDTSW010000148.1, from coordinate 811 downwards.
TCTGCCCGACCTGTGGTACCTACGCCGGCCGTGAGGTCATCGCGCACGAGGTCGGCGAGGCCGACCAGAGCGGCGCCCGGGAGGAGTAGTGGAGTCGGCTTCCGGCCGGCGCCCGACCGTGGCGCTGGACGGGCGCGGCGCCGACAGGGGCGCCGTCACCATCGTCGAGGGAGCGCTGGCCGCTGCCGCCGATGGAATCGGCGTCCGGGTCTTCGGTGATCCGCAGGAGCTGGCGGCGCTCGACGGCGCCCCCGGGGTGGAGGTCGTTGCCGCGCCGGACATGATCACCAACCACGACGAGCCGGCCGCCTCGGTCCGCTCTCGCCCCGACGCCTCGGTGGTCCGCGCCGCCCGCGACGTCGCCGACGGCGACGCCGAGGCGATGGTCAGCGCCGGGTCCACCGGCGCGACGATGACCGCCGCGCTGTTTGCGCTGCGGAGGATGCAGGGCGTGCGCCGTCCGGCCCTTGCCCTGCAGCTCACCGTGCCCGGGCGCCAGGGGCCGCCGACGCTCCTGCTCGACGTCGGCGCCAACAGCGAGGCGCGTTCCGGCGACCTCGTCCAGTTCGCCTACCTCGGCAGCGCCTTCTCGCGGGCGGTGCTCGGGGTCGAGCGCCCGCGGGTGGCGCTGCTTTCGATCGGAGAGGAGGCGAGCAAGGGAACGTCGCAGCTGGTTGAGGCACACGGCGTCCTCGCCGAGGCGCCGGGGCTGGAGTTTGCCGGCAACGTCGAGGGCCGTGAGCTGATGACCGGCGCGGCCGACGTGATCGTCACCGACGGGTTCACCGGCAACGTCGCCCTGAAGACGCTC
>JBDTSW010000147.1:0-3291 GCA_039930945.1 bacterium | reverse complement strand
TCGAGCGCACCCGCGTTCAGCTCGAGGCCCGCGAGGCCGACCTCAGCGCCGCCCGCTCCAACAAGCAGGGCGCGCTGCGCGACACGCGCACCAACATCGACCGCCTCGAGGGTGACATCGGCGACATCCAGGGCGACATCGCCGCCCAGCTTCAGGCCGCCCAGGCCGCCTCGACGCCGCTGCCCGCCGGCCCGATCCAGGGTGGCCAGTCGTCCAGCGGGTTCATCTGGCCCGTCAACGGCCCCGTGACCTCGCCGTTCGGATGGCGCTGGGGACGGATGCACGAGGGCATCGACATCTCCGTTCCCTCCGGGACGCCGATTCGTGCCGTCGCCGACGGGCGCGTGGCCCTGGCCGCCGCGACCGGCGGCTACGGCAACTACACCTGCGTCGATCACGGTGGCGGGCTCGCCAGCTGCTACGCGCACCAGTCCTCGTTCGCGGCCTCCGTTGGCCAGTCGGTCCGGCAGGGTCAGGTGATCGGCTATTCCGGCTGCACCGGCAGCTGCTTCGGCGACCACCTGCACTTCGAGGTCCGGGTCAACGGCTCCGCCGTGGACCCGTTGGGCTACCTCTAGCAGCCAATCAATCCAAGAGGCTGCGCTTCAGCCAGCGCAGGGCGACGCCGTGAAGCTCTGCGTCGTGTTGGGCCGAGCGGTGGTGCCCACCCGGCAGGACGATCAGCTTGCGCGGATCGGCGGCCCGCTTGTAGAGCCGGCGGGAGTGAGCGGCCGGGATCCGCTCGTCGCCGTCGGCGTGGATCAGCAACAGCGGCTTCGCCCCCATGGCCGCGACCGCGTCGGAAAGGTCGTGCTCTCCGAGCCAGGCCTCCATCGCGGCCAGCGCTTGCGGCCCCGCCCTGAACTCGAGATCCCGCGAGCGGATGCCGCGCAGCAGATGCTCGGAGCCCGCCGGGCAGATCGCGACCGCCGCGGCGATCGCGTCGCTGGCCGCCGCGGCCTGGATCGCGGTGTGGCCGCCCATGCTGGAGCCGCGGGCGCAGATCCGCGACTCCTCGACGCCGTCATGGCCCGCCAGGAAGCGCGCCATCGTCGCCACGTCTGACAGCGCCGCCGGGGCCATCTCGTCGGTGGACTCCCCGTGGCCGCGCTGGTCGTAGGCGATCGCGGCCCAGCCCGACCCGGCGCAGGCCCGGCCGAAGTCGCCGTGGTTCTCCTTGCGCGACCCGGCCCCGTGCAGGATCACCATCCCCGGCCAGGGCGGCTGTGAGTCCGGCAGCCACAGCCAGTAGGGCCGGTCAGCGTGCCTGCCCATCTCGGTCGGGGGCCGCGGTGGGGGAAGCGGTTTCCGGCTCACGAGCAGGCCCAAGCTAGCGCCCGGCGCGCCGTCGGCGCCTGCCACGGCGATAATCCCGCGCCCATGAGCGCCCCCAGACACCAGAACGCGGTCGAGGAATCTCTCGTCTACCCCCTCGGCAGCCGGGTCAACGAGCGGGGCCACCTGGTCGTCGGCGGCTGCGACGTGGTCGAGCTGGCCGGCGAGTTCGGCACGCCTGCCTACATCTACGACGAGGACGACCTGCGCGCTCGGGCGCGGGCGTACGTGGACGCTTTCCGCGCGCACACCGACGACTTCGAGGTCCTGTTCGCCAGCAAGGCGGCCTCGTTCACGGCGGCCTACCGGGTCTTCGAGCAGCATGGCCTGTCGGTGGACGTCGCCTCCGGCGGCGAGCTGGCGATGGCGCTGCGGGCGGGATTCGACCCGGCGAGGATCTACCTGCACGGCAACAACAAGACCGAGCCCGAGCTGCGGGCCGCGCTCGCGGCCGGGATCGGGTCCGTGGTCTGCGACTCCTTCGACGAGATCGCCCGCCTCGACGCGCTGCTGGACCGCGACCAGGACGTGCTGGTGCGGGTCACGCCGGGGATCGAGCCCTCGACCCACTCCTCCGTCCAGACCGGCCAGCTCGACTCGAAGTTCGGCTTCGGGCTCTCCGACGGGCTCGCGACCGAGGCCATCGCCAGGGTGCGCGCCTCGCGCCACCTGCGGCTGGCCGGGCTGCATGCCCATCTCGGCTCGCAGATCCTCGAGCTCGAGCCCTACGTGCGCGCGATCGAGGCCCTCGGCGAGCTCGCCGACGATGACTGCCGGATCCTCAACATCGGCGGCGGGCTCGGGATCGCCTACACCTCCGACGACCGGCCGCCCTCGATCGCAAGCTACGTCGACGCCAAGGTCGAGGGCGTGCGCCGCGTCTTCGATCCGGTGCCGAGGATTCTGGTCGAGCCCGGGCGCTCGCTGGTAGGAAACGCCGGGATCACCGCGTATACGGTGGGGACCGTGAAGGAGGTTCCCGGCGTGCGCACCTATCTCGCCGTGGACGGGGGGATGTCCGACAATCTGCGGCCGATGCTCTACGGCTCCCGTTATCAGGCGCTGATCGCCGGCAGGGCCGCCGACGCCGCCGACACCACGGTGACGGTCGCCGGCATGCACTGCGAGTCGGGCGACATCCTCGTTCGCGACGCCCGGCTCGCCGCGCCCAGGCCCGGGGACGTGCTGGTGACGCCCGCCACCGGCGCATACGGTTACTCGATGGCGAACAACTACAACGGCATGACGCGCCCGCCGGTGGTCTTCTGCCGCCAGGGCGACGCCAGGGTCGTTGTCCGCCGCGAAACCCACGACGACCTGATCGCGAGGGACGTTGAATGAGTGCCGGTGACCGCACCCCCGGAGGCGAAGCGCAGGAGCCGGTGCGGATAGGCCTGCTGGGGGCCGGGACCGTCGGGGGCGCCTTTCGTGACCTGATCGCGGCGCGCACGGAGGCGATCGCCGAGATCACGGGACGCCGACCCGAAGTCAGCGGGGTGTTGCGGCGCTCGGAGGGCGACTTCGAGCAGATACTCGCCGACTCCGAGATCGTGATCGAGCTGATCGGCGGCACCGATCCGGCGCGCGACTACGTGCTGCGCGCGCTCGAGGCCGGGCGTCACGTCGTCTCGGCCAACAAGCAGCTGATCGCACAGCACGGCGACGAGCTCTTCGAGGCGGCCCGCGCGGCCGGCGTGCAGCTGCGCTTCGAGGCCGCGGTGGCCGGGGTCGTGCCGGTCATCAGGGTGATCCAGGAGAGCCTCGCCGCGACCGAGATCACCAAGGTCTTCGGGATCGTCAACGGCACCACCAACTTCATCCTCAGCGAGATGGCAAGCACCGGCGCCGCCTACGAGAGCGTGCTCGAGCGCGCCCAGGAGCTCGGCTACGCCGAGGCCGATCCGACCGACGACGTCAACGGCGCCGACGCCGCGGCGAAGATGGCGATCCTCGCCC
>JBDTSW010000146.1:0-3317 GCA_039930945.1 bacterium | reverse complement strand
CGACGTCGCGGCGGGCGGAGATCGCGATCACCAGCGCCTGGGTCTGCTTGGAGACTCGCTCGGCCGTGCGGTGCCTGGTCCCGGTCTCCATCGAGAGGATCGTCGGGTCGGGCATCAGCTGCACGTTCGCCCAGGAGATCTCGGTGGCGGCTGTGTCGAGGATGATCGCGCCGTCCATCTTCGCCACCTGGTAGAGCAAGGCCGGCGTGTAGTCGACGTCGATCCGGATGCCACCCGAGAACAGGAACGAGATGTCGTCGGTCTCGCCGATCACGAGCAGGCCGCCGGAGCGGGCGTGGATGATGTTGTCGATCCCCTCCCGCAGGGGCGTCCCCGGGGCGACCATGTCGAGGGCCCGCAGCAGCCGAGGGTCCTGGCGCGACTCGAGCTCGTGCAGTTCCGCTGAGGAGGAGGCCACGCGCATCATCCTGTCGCTAGTGGCGTGGCAACACTCATCTCCAGTGATGATGGCAAATAGCCCCTGCTCGCGACCGTCAGAGAAAGCCCTAGTGGATAGATCGGGATTCCCCTTGTCAAGGAACCACTCCCGACGGCTGCTCCGCTCCCGCCTGAATCACTTGCCTTCGCCTTCGGCTTCAGGCCTCTTGTCGTGCTCCCGCGTCCGCGCCGTCGGGGTCCGTGCTCTCGCGTCCGCGCCGTCGGCGTCCCCGCGGGCTCAGGCTGCCCGCTGGACCTGAGCTCGCTTGCCCCGGGCTCCGGCAACCTTGAGGGCGTCGCGGAGGGTGGCGGCCGGGTTGATCTGCTCGACCCGCTCGCCGGCGGCGGGGCCGAGGACCGGGCTGAGGCCGAACTTGACCGCCTCGGCGACCCGCCGGTCGGCGTGGGCGACGTGCCGCAACTCCCCGGTGAGGCCGATCTCGCCGAAGCAGGCCAGCGGGCGGCCGTCGCCATCGAGCAGTGCCTCGCCGCGGTGCGCGGACGCGAGCGCCAGGGCGACGGCGAGGTCGGCGCCGGGCTCGTCGACGCGGACGCCGCCGGCGACGTTGACGAAGACGTCGCCGGAGGCCAGCGTCGGTCCTCCGTGGCGGGCGAGGACGGCGAGCACCATCGCCAGCCGGTTGCGGTCGATGCCGGTGCAGATCCGCCGGGGCGGGACAATCTCGGTCGGGGCGACCAGCGCCTGCACCTCGACCAGCAGCGGCCTGGTGCCCTCCATCGCGCACAGCACCACCGACCCCGGCGCGGCGCTGGCCTCGCCGACGAAGCGGGCCGATGCGTCCTCGACCTCGACCAGGCCGCCGGCGCGCATCTCGAACACCCCGACCTCGCTGGTCGCGCCGAAGCGGTTCTTCAGCGCCCGCAGGGTGCGAAAGCTGCGCTCCCGCTCGCCCTCGAAGAAGAGCACGCAGTCAACCAGGTGCTCGAGCACGCGTGGGCCCGCCACCGCGCCCTCCTTGGTCACGTGCCCGACCAAGACCACGGCGCAGCCGAGGCGCTTGGCGGCCTCCATGATCGCCGTCGCCGCCTCCCGAACCTGCCCGACCGAGCCCGGCGCGCCGGTCATCCCCTCCGCGTGCATGGTCTGGATCGAGTCGATCACGCAGACCTCCGGGCGCTCCTGCTCGAGGGTCGCGAGCACCTGCTCGAGCGAGGTCTCGGCGATCACCGGCACCGCCAGCGCCGACGGCCCCAGGCGCTCGGCTCGCAAACGCACCTGCGCCGCCGACTCCTCGCCGGACACGTACAGCACGCTGCCTCCCTCCGCCGCCAGGTTCCCCAGCGCCATCCCGGTCAGCGTCGACTTGCCGATCCCCGGCGAGCCGCCCAGGAGGACGAGCGAGCCGGGGACGAAGCCGCCGCCGAGCACCCGATCGAGCTCGGCGATGCGGGTACGCAGGCGGGCGACAGCCGGGGTCTCGACCTCGCGCAGCGCCACGGGCCTTCGCGCCGCCCCCTTGGCGCGGGAACGCCCGCCGAGCGACTTGCCGGCCTTCGGCGCCGCCCTCGCCGTCTCCACCAGCGTGTTCCACTCACCACAGCCGGCGCAGCGCCCCGACCAGGCGAGCGCCTCGTGCGCGCATTGCTGGCATACGAATCTGCTACCGCGGGCGGCCACGTCCCCGACTCTTTCAAGCCCGCCCGACGGCACAGCGCCCCCGCCCTCCAAACCGCGCCGCCAGGCGCCGGCGGCTAGCTGTCTTCAGGGGCCTCGGTATCGCCCGAGGCCTCGGGCTCGTCCGCAGGCTCGTCGGCGGAGCCGCCGCGGCCGCCGACGCCGGCCGGCGCCGGCTGCTTCTTGCGGGCGGCGCGCTTTCGCGGCTTCACGAGCTTCAGGCGGAGCGGTTGGTCGCTTTCGTCGCCGGCGGTGTCGCGATCGACCACCACGGTCGTCCCGGGGACGATCGAGTCGGGGCCGGCGCGCAGCACCTCGTCGGCGAGCGGATCCTCGATGTAGTGCTGGATCGCCCGTCGCAGCGGCCGGGCTCCCATCGAGGGATCCCAGCCCTTCTCGGCCAGCAGCTCCTTCGCCTCCTCGGTCAGGTCGAGCTGGAGCTGGTGCTCGGCCACCTGGGCGCGAACGCGGCTGATCATCAGGTCGACGATCTCCTTGATCTCGTCCTTGGCGAGCTTGTGGAAGACGATCACCTCGTCGATCCGGTTGAGGAACTCGGGGCGAAAGACCTTCTTCAGGTCGCCCATGATCCGCTCCTTCATCTCTTCGTACGAGGTGCCTGTCTCGTCGTCGGAGGTGCCGAAGCCGAAGGAGACGTTGCGGGCGATGTCCTTGGCGCCGATGTTCGAGGTCATGATCACGATCGTGTTGCGGAAGTCGACCGTCCGGCCCTGGGCGTCGGTCAGCCTTCCGTCCTCGAGGATCTGCAGGAGGATGTTGAAGACGTCGGGGTGGGCCTTCTCGATCTCGTCGAGCAGCAGCACCGAGTAGGGCTTGCGGCGCACGGCCTCGGTCAGCTGGCCGCCCTCGTCGTAGCCGACGTATCCGGGCGGCGACCCGACCAGGCGCGAGACCGCGTGCTTCTCCATGTACTCGGACATGTCGATGCGGATCATCGAATCCTCGTCGCCGAAGAGGAACTCGGCGAGGGTGCGGGCGAGCTCGGTCTTGCCGACGCCCGAGGGGCCGAGGAAGATGAATGAGCCGGCGGGACGCTTGGGATCCTTAATCCCCGCGCGCGAACGGCGGATCGCCTTCGAGACGGACTCGATCGCGACGTGCTGGCCGATCACCCGCTTGTGCAGCTCGTCCTCCATGCGGATCAGCTTCTGGGACTCGGCCTCGGTCAGCTTGAAGACCGGGATGCCCGTCCACATCGAGACGATGTCGGCGATCTCCTCCT
>JBDTSW010000145.1:0-3463 GCA_039930945.1 bacterium | reverse complement strand
TCGTCAGCGGGTCGCTGACTCTCTCGGGTGGTGCGGCGGTGGTTTGAGACCGCCAAGCGAAGCGCAACCTCGGGCACGCCTGGGTCGTGCGTCGCAGCGGCAGACGTATACCCGGCCCGATGCGTCTCTCGCTACGACGCACGGATCGTCGAGCGATCACGCTTGACGGCCTGATCCTGGGCCAACAACCTTCTGAAGTCTCACTCCCCCATCCATTGGCGGCGTGAGTAGAGATCGGCGTCCTACTTCTTGGCGGGCTCGAAGTAGGGGTTGGTGCCGACGGCATGGTCGGTGACGTCAACCACGCGGGCGATCTCGGGAACCGCACCCGTGATCGCGACCTCGATGCCCTGGCCGAGGGTGACGGTGGCCATCCCGCAGCCCTGGCAGCCGCCGCCCAGGCGCAGGTAGGCGGTGTCCTCCTCGACGGCGACCAGCTCCGCATGCCCGCCGTGCGCGGCGATGGCCGGGTTGACCTGCCGGTCGATCACCTGGATGACCCGCTGGGCGACGTCGCCGCTGAGGTCGGCGGGCGGAGGAGCGTCAATCGGCGGGCTCGCCGGTGGCGTCATCGACGGGCTCATCATCGGCAGCTCCGCCGGGGCCGGCGGCCGGTTTGGGTTCACGAAGTTGAACCCGCTCTGCTCGAGCGACCAGTCGATCGTGGCGCCTCGCAGCTTCTCGACGCTCGACTCCGGCACCACGATCGCCAGGTCGCCGTGGCGCTGCACCACATCGTCCTGGCGCGCAACGTGCAATGCGTTGATGGAGACCTTGTAGACGTACTCGCCGTCCGAGACGCCGCTCACCTCCACCCACATTGCCTGGCTCTCGGGGTCCTCGGACTGCGCGCGGAACCCCCTGACCTTCTCGATCGCCTGCTCGGTGACCGCAAGCGTCGGCTCGGCTGTGTCTTCCGCGGTCATCTCGTATCCCGTACGGCTGGTAGCCGCTCGGGGCACCAGTCCGTTGCTACCTACGATACGCCCATGCCCCGGGTTCTTCTGCTGCTGCCCACAGCCACCTACCGCGCGAGCGATTTCCTCGCCGCGTCGCGGGCGCTGGACGCCGAGGTGGTGGTCGCCTCCGAGCGCCGGCAGGCGATGTCGGGAACTATGGGGGACCGGGCGCTGGTGGTGGACCTGAGGCGGCCGGAGGCCGCCGCCGAGGCCATCGTCGCCCGGGCGCAGGACAAGCCGCTCGACGCCGTGATCGCCGCTGACGAGCAGGGCGTGCTCGTGGCCGCGCTGGCCGCCGCGCGCTTGGGGCTCGCGCACAACCCGCCCGAGGCCGTCGCGGCGAGCAGGGACAAGACCGCGATGCGTGGAGCGTTCGCGGCCGCCGGGCTGCGCCAGCCCGACTACCGGGTCGCCGGGCCCGACGCGGACGTGGCGCAACTCGCCGGCGAGGTCGGTCTTCCCTGCGTGGTCAAGGCGGTTTCGCTGTCGGCGAGCCGCGGCGTAATCCGCGCCGACGATCCGCCGGCGGCCGACGCCGCGGCCGAGCGGGTCCGGGCGATCCTCGCCGAGGCCGGCGAGGGCCCGGACGAGCCGCTGCTGGTCGAGCGCTACGTCCCCGGCGTAGAGGTTGCCGTGGAGGGCCTCTTGCGCGCCGGCGCCCTCGAGATCCTGGCGGTGTTCGACAAGCCGGATCCTCTCCAGGGCCCCTACTTCGAGGAGACCATCTACGTGACCCCCTCGCGCCTGCCCGCCGAGACCCTCGAGGCCGTCAGCCTGCTCACGGCCCAGGCGGCCACCGCGCTCGGCCTGGTTGAGGGGCCGATACACGCCGAGCTGCGGATCGACGGGAATGGCGTGTGGATGCTCGAGCTCGGCGCCCGCTCGATCGGCGGGTTGTGCTCGCGCTCGCTGCGCTTCGGGATGGGCGTGAGCCTGGAGGAGCTCATCCTGCGCCACGCCCTCGGGCTGCCGCTCGACGACCTGAGCCGCGAGGCCTCCGCCTCCGGGGTGATGATGCTCCCGATCCCGGAGGCGGGGGTGCTGAAGGCGGTGCGCGGGCAGGCCGAAGCACGGGCGATGCCCGGCGTGACTGGGCTCGAGATCTCGATCGCGCCCGGAAAGGTGGTGCGAGCGCTGCCCGAGGCCGACCGCTATCTCGGCTTCCTCTTCGCCCGGGGCAAGACGCCCGAGCAGGTCGAGCGGACGCTGCGCACCGCCCACGGCCAGCTCGAGATCGTGATCGGCGAGCCGTCCGAGTGAAGCGAAGCGAAGGCTATCCTGGCGCTGTGCGGGTCCTGCTGATCTCCACCTACGAGCTTGGTCATCAGCCGTTGCACCTGGCCTCGCCGGCGGCCGCCCTGGAGGCCGCCGGGCATCGGGTTCGGTGCATCGATCTCTCCGTCGAGCAGCTTGATCGAGACAAGATCGGCTGGGCCGAGGCCGTCGGCGTCTCCGTTCCGATGCACACCGCGATGCGACTGGCGATTGGCGCCGGCGAGCAAATTCGAGCGATCCGGCCGCGGTTGCCGATCTGTTTCTACGGTCTCTACGCCGCGGTCAGTGACGACCCGACGATCGGTGGACTGGTCGACCGGCTGATCGCCGGCGAGTACGAGTCGGAGCTGGTGGAGTGGGTTGAGGCGCTCGGCGACTCGCCGGCGCTGCGGCCGGCGACCAGCTCGATCGACCTGGGGCGCCACGAGTTTCACACCCCGAGCCGAGGGCAGCTGCCGCCCCTCAAGCGCTATGCGCGGTTGGAGCGCGATGGCGAGGAGCAGCTCGCGGGGTACGTCGAGGCCAGCCACGGCTGCGTGCACAAGTGCCGGCACTGCCCGGTGCCCGTCGCCTACGACGGCCGGATCCGGATCGTCGGGAGCTCCGTGGTGATGGCGGATATCGCCCAGTTGGTGGCGGCGGGGGCGCGCCATATCACCTTCGGCGACCCGGACTTCCTAAACGGCGTCAAGCACTCCCTGCAAGTGGCGCGCGAGCTTCACCACCACTTTCCCGAGGTCACCTTCGACTGCACGACCAAGGTCGAGCACATCCTCGAGCATCGTCAGGTCTGGCCCGAGCTCAGCGAATATGGGTGCCTCTTCGTGATCTCGGCGTTCGAGTCGCTCAACGCCGGGATCCTCACCTATCTCGACAAGGGTCACACCGCCGACGAGGCCGCCCAGGCGGTGGCCTTGCTGCGCGAGCATGGGATCGAGATCCGCCCGTCGTGGTTGCCGTTCACGCCCTGGGCGACACCGCAGGACATCCTCGAGATCCTCGATTTCGTGATTGCCAACGAGATGGTGGGCAACGTGGATCCGATCCAGTACACAATCCGTCTGCTCGTGCCCAAGGGCTCGCTACTGCTCGATCGCCCCGAGATCACACCGCACCTGCAGGGCTACGATCACGACCGCCTCACGTATGACTGGCAAGCCGGGGATCCGCAGCTGGATCGCCTCCATGCCGAGCTCGCCGAAATCGTCGAGGCCGATGTCGCGGCGGAG
>JBDTSW010000144.1:0-3508 GCA_039930945.1 bacterium | reverse complement strand
TGCTCGATCTTGCCGCCGCGATGCATCGCCAGGGTGCGGTCGGTGTACTCGAGCACCCGGGCGCCGCGGGTGGAGCCGATCGCCCTCATGATCTGCTCCCAGTGCTCCTGGTCGCGGGCGTCGATCGTGAACTCGCGCACCCGCTTGCCCTCGCCGCCGGCGCCCGGGACGAGGTCCACGCCCTGGAGCGCCCCCCCGGCCTCGGCGATCGCCGCGGTCAGCTTTCCGAGCGGCTCCTGGCGGGCGTCGAGCTCGACACGGACCGTGACCGAGAACTGGGCGCTGACGGAGGGGGTCATCGACATCAGCCGGGATCATAGGAGCCACCCGCCCTCGGGCGCCGGCGCGGGCCCAGGCGTGAGGGGCCCAGGCGTGAGGCCCGGGGCACTGGCGTCGGGGCGAAACAGACCGGCCTGGCGCCTTTGTTGCCGTATGGGCGAGAAGAGCGACAGGTCAGGGGCGTCCGCCTCGCCTGCTCAAAGTCGAGGGCCGCTGGCTCGCGGCGGTGCTCGCCTGCGCCGAGGGGGCCGTCCTCAGCCACATCACCCTGCACAGAGGCATTCCGGTCACGAATCCGTCCCGCACCCTGGCCGATCTCAGGCGAACCGTCAGCAGCCACGCATACGAGTCAGCCCTGCGCCAGCCGAGAGGACTTCCTCTGGCCCGAGCGGCGCCTCGTCGTAGAGGTCGATGGCTACGGCTCTCACGGGACTCGCTCCGCCTTCGAGGACGACCGCGCCCGGGACGCGCGGCTGAAGCTGCTTGGCTACGAGGTGGTCCGCTTCACCTGGCGGCAGATCAGCGACGAGCCCGCGACGGCGGTGGCGGTCATGTCTGGGCTCCTCGTCCGCCCCTAGGATGGAGCCGTGCCCGCCGCCCAGGCGAAGAACAAGCCCGGCAAGCCTGCCACGCCCGACGATGCCAGGGACGGCGAGCTGTTCCTGATCGACGGCAACTCGCTCGCCTACCGCGCCTTCTTCGCCCTGCCCGAGTCGATCGCCACCGCCGACGGGCGCCCGACCAACGCCATCTACGGCTTCGCCTCGATGATGGTCAAGCTGCTCACCGATTTCAAGCCGAAGGCGGTGATCGTCGCCTGGGACGCCGGCATGTCGGGGCGCGACAAGCAATACCCCGCCTACAAGGCGCACCGGCCCGGGCGACCGGACCTGCTGCGCGAGCAGTGGCCGCACCTGGAGCCGCTCGCCGAGGCGTTCGGGTTCACCAACGTCAAGGTCGACGGCTATGAGGCCGACGACGTCATCGGCTCGCTCGTGCGCCGTGCGCGGGAGGCCGAGATCCCGGTGATGGTCGTCTCCGGCGACCGCGACGTCTACCAGGTGGTCGGCGACGGCGTCCGGGTGATGACCACCTCGCGGGGCGTGACCGACACCCGCATCTATGACGCCGAGGGGGTGGTCGAGCGCTACGGGGTCCCGCCCGAGCTGGTCCCCGATCTGATCGGCCTCAAGGGCGACACCTCCGACAACATCCCCGGGGTTCCCGGGATCGGCGACAAGACCGCGTCCCAGCTGTTGCAGCGGTTCGGTTCGCTGGAGAGGGTCCTGGACTCGGTCGACGAGATCTCCGGCGCCAAGCGCAAGCAGAACCTGACCGAGCACGCCGAAGACGCCCGCGTCTCGAAGCGCCTGGCGACGCTGCACTACGACGTCGACCTCCCGGTCGACGTGCGCGAGGCGGTGCGGTCCACCCCGGATCGCTCGCGGCTCCGGGATGTCGCCGCCACCTTCGAGCTTCGCGCCGTGATCCAGCGCCTCGAGGACGAGTTCGAGGAGGTCCTCCCGGACCGCGAGGTCGAGCAGACGATCGAGGTCGAGGCGGTCGAGGGGACCCTCGCCGACCTCGGGCCGGGCGAGGTGGCGATGGCGATCGTCGACCGGCGCTGGGCCGCGACCGAGGGCGAGCGGATGGTGACCGGGGACGCCTCCGACCTGGAGGCGCTCGCGGGCGAGCTCGGCGAGCGGCCGCTGATCGCGCATGACGCCAAGGGCCTCGGCGGCCAGGGAGGGACCGGGCTGCTGTCGGCGGCGAAGGAGAGCCTCAACTTGGCGCACGACACGATGGTCGCGGCCTACCTGATCGATCCCGCCCGCCGGGTCTACGACCTGCACGAGCTGGCGGCCGACGCGGGGCTGGCGGCCGCCCCCGCCGGCGCCGACCCGGGGCAGCTCTCGCTGCAGGCGGAGGAGGGCGACGCCGCCGGAGACCCGGCCGTGGACGCGCGCCTGACCTTTGAGCTGAGCGCGCGCCAGCGCGAGCAGCTCGAGGAGTTCGGGCTGAACTCGCTGCTGCAGGAGGTCGAGCTGCCGCTGGTCGAGGTGCTCTCGGCGCTGGAGCGGATCGGCATCCGCGTCGACGCCGCGCACCTGGCCGAGATCGGCAAGGGGATGGCCGAGCGGATCGCCCAGCTTCAGGCCGAGATCTTCAAGCTGGCCGGACGCGAGTTCACGATCGGATCGCCCCAGCAGCTCGGGGAGGTGCTGTTCGAGGAGCTGAGGCTGACCCGCAAGCGCCGCGGCAAGACCGGCTTTTCGACCGACGCCCGGGTGCTCGCGCAGATCCGCGACGAGCACGAGATCGTCGTCAAGGTCGAGAGCTGGCGCGAGCTGACCAAGCTCAAGAACACCTACCTCGACGCGCTCCCCGAGCTGATCGGCGACGACGGCCGCATCCACACCACCTTCAACCAGGTGGCGGCGACGACGGGCCGGCTGTCGAGCACCAACCCGAACCTGCAGAACATCCCGATCCGCTCCGAGGTCGGCCGGCCGGTGCGCGCCTGTTTTGTCACCGAGCCCGGCTGGAAGCTGCTCTCGTGCGACTACAACCAGGTCGAGCTGCGGGTGCTGGCCCACGTCGCCGGCGAGGAGGTGCTGCGCGAGATCTTCGCCTCGGGCGAGGATGTCCACGCCGAGACCGCGGCCGAGGTGCTCGAGATCGAGCGCTCCGAGGTCGGCCCGGCCGAGCGCTCGGAGGCGAAGATGGTCAACTACGGCATCGCCTACGGGCTCTCGTCGTTCGGGCTCGCCGACCGCCTGCAGATCTCGCGCGAGGCGGCCGCGGCCTACATCGAGCGCTACTTCGAGCGCTTCCCCGCGGTCAAGCGATTCATCGCCGAGACGATCGAGCGCGCCGAGTCCGAGGGGATGGTGCGAACGCTGATGGGACGCCGCAGGCTGGTTCCGGAGCTGCGCTCCTCCCAGCGCCAGCGCCGCCAGCTCGGCGAGCGGCTGGCCGTGAACACGGTGATCCAGGGCACCGGCGCCGACATCATCAAGGTGGCGATGGTCCGCTGCCATCACGCCCTCGCCGAGGCCGGGATGCAGACGCGCCTGGTGCTGCAGATCCACGACGAGCTCCTCTTCGAGGGTCCCGAGGCCGAGATCGGGCAGGCCGCCGAGCTGGCGCGGGTGCAGATGTGCGGCGCCTTCGACCTCGATCCGCCGCTGACGGTGGACATCGGCATCGGCGAGGACTGGCTGGCGGC
>JBDTSW010000143.1:0-3655 GCA_039930945.1 bacterium | reverse complement strand
TCCACGACCTCCTCGGCGCCCTCCACCGAGCGGCCCCGCATCAGCGCTCGCCCGGCGACGACGGTGGTGTCCACCACCGACCCCGACGCCGCGTAGATGAGGTTGGCGACGAGATCGCCCGGGGTCAGCTCCGGGGCGCCGGCCCAGATCAGCAGGAAGTCGGCGGGCGACCCCGCCTCCAGCGGCGCCCCGCCCGGCCCGCGCAGGAATGGCGCGCGCTGGCCGCTGGCGATCGCCAGCGTCTCCGCCGCGGTGATCGCGGCGGGATCGCCCGCCAACGCCTTCTGGCCGAGGGCGAACGCCTTCGCGTCGGCGAGCAGGTCGAGCGAGTTGTTCGAGCCCGGGCCGTCGGTGCCGAGGCCGACCGCGACGTGGCGCTCGCGGGCGCTGCGGTAGGGAAAGACCCCACCGACGGCGAGCTTCATGTTCGCCACCGGGTTCGTGACCACGGTCGCGCCGCGCTCGGCGATCAGCTCCAGCTCGGAGGGGTCGAGGAAGACGCCGTGGGCGAGCACCGTCCCCGGCCCGAGCACACCGACCTCGTCCAAGTACGCCGCGGGTCGCTTGCCGGTGGCGGCGACGCAGTCGTGGACCTCCTGCTCGGTCTCGGAGAGGTGGATCTGGACTGGGATATCGAGCTCGGCCGCGCGCGCGGCGACCCAGCGCAGCGAGTCGGCGCTGACGCTGTAGATCGCGTGTGGCGCCAGCCCCGGCTCGGCCAGCTCGCCCCCTGCCTCGACGATCCGCTCGATGCTGCGGTCGGCGTCCGAGCAGGCGCGCTCGGACTTGGCGGGGTCGGCGTCGTCGATCAGCGGTGCCGCCGCGACCGCCCGCAGGCCCGCGTCCTCGACCGCGCGCGCGGCGGCGTCCGCGTGCCAGTACATGTCCCAGAAGCGCACCGTGCCCGAGCGGATCATCTCCAGGCAGGCCAGGCGGGTCCCCCAGTAGACGTCGTCGTCCGACATCCGCTTCTCGACGGGCCAGATGTGCTCGGTCAGCCACTCCATCAGCGGCAGGTCGTCGGCGTACCCGCGAAACAGGGTCATGCCGGCGTGGGTGTGGCCGTTGACGAGGCCAGGGATCAGCGCCAGGCCGGCGCCATCGATCACCTCGTCGCCGGTCTCGGCCTCGACCCCCGGGCCAATCGCTGCGATCAGCCCGTCGTCGCAGCGCAGCCCGACGCTCGCACCGTCCAGGGTCGCACCGATGACCGCGAGTCCCATGCGAGCAGCGTACGCGAGGCTCCGCCTCGTGGGAGGCGACGTGCGCCGAGTATCTCGCCGAGTTCCAGCAGCGCCTCAGGCGAGCGCCGGCAACACCGAGGCGAGCGCCTGCTCGAGCCCTTCCAGGTTGGCGTCGCGTCCGGCCTCGAGGTCGCTGATGCGCAGCGGCTCGTCGCCGACGCCGTTGGCATAGTTGTCGACGATGCAGACCGCGGCGTAGGCCAGGCCCAGCTCGCCGGCCAGCAGGCACTCGGAGGCGATCGTCATCCCGAGCACGTCGGCGTCGCGGGCGATCATCCGGATCTCGGCCGCCGTCTCGAGGCGCGGCCCGATCGTCTGCCAGTAGACGCCACCGTCGACCAGCGGCGGCTCCGCCTCCTGCGCCCACGCCTGGACCACGCGCCGGCGCCAGTCGCCGCCGAACCCCGGGACGGTGTGCGCCTCCGGCCCCCCCAGCGCGGTGAGGCCGAGATGCAGGGCGATGAAGTCGTCGGGAGAGACGAAGGTGCCGGGCCCCAACTGCGGCTGCAGCCCGCCGACGGAGCCCACCGCCAGCACGCGGTCACAGCCCGCGTCGAGGAGCCTGCGCAGGTTGGCCTCGTGATCGATCCGGTGCGGCAACACGTAGCCGGCGCCCGCCTGGTGGCGGTTCAGCCGCTCCCACGCCCCGGCCGGCGCCTCGGCATCGCCGAGCGAGCTCCCCGCGATCAGCCCGAGGCGTCCCATGGACCCCGGCTAGGCGGGGGTGACCGGGTTGCGCCGCCCCGAGAAGTGACGGTCTTTCGACTCGGCGAAGGCGAAGCGGCGGATCAGCTCGCCGCGCAACTCGTCGGGCTCGATCACCGCATCGACGACCAGCTCCGAGGCCAGGTGCAGGATGTCGATGTCGGCCGAGTACTCCTCCCGCTTGGCGGCGATGAAGCGCTCGCGTTCGGCCTCGTCGTCGATCGCCTGGATCTGGTTGAAGAAGACCGCGTTGATCGCCGCCTCGGGTCCCATCACCGCGATCGAGGCGGTCGGCAGGGCGATGCAGCAATCGGGCTCGAAGGCGGGGCCCGCCATCGCGTACAGCCCGGCGCCATAGGCCTTGCGCACCACCACCGAGATCTTGGGGACGGTGGCCTCGCTGACCGCGGAGATCATCTTCGCGCCGTGACGGATGATGCCCTGGCGCTCGACCTCGGCGCCGATCATGAACCCGGGGACGTCCGCCAAGAACAGCAGCGGCACGTTGAAGGCGTTGCAGGTGGAGATGAAGCGGGCCGCCTTGTCGGCCGAGTCGACGAACAGGACCCCGCCCTTGAACTTCGGCTGGTTGGCGACCACACCAATGACCCGCCCTTCCAGGCGGGCATAGCCGACCACCAACTCCTTCGCCCAGCGTGCGTGCACCTCGCAGAACGAGCCGCCGTCGGTGAGCGCGTCGACCAGCTCCTTGACGTCGAAGGGGGTCTTGTCGTCGGCCGGGACGATCTCGGAGACCGGGCGCTCGGCTCCGGGGTCCGCGGGCGGCGCAGGCGGCGGCGTCTCCCGCCAGTTGCCGGGCATGAAGGAGAGGTAGCGGCGGGCGATCTCGATCGCGTCGGCGTCCGTCTTCGCCAGGAAGTGGCCGCATCCGGAGACGCCGGTGTGCATCTTCGCGCCGCCCATCTCCTCCAGGCTGACCTTCTCACCGATCACCATCTCGGCCATTCGTGGCGAACCGAGGTACATCGAGGCGTTGCCCTCGCGCATGATCACGATGTCGCAGAAGGCCGGGATATAGGCACCGCCGGCTGCCGACGGGCCGAACAGCAGGCAGACCTGCGGCACCCGCCCGGATAGCTTCACCTGGTTGTGGAAGATCCTGCCGGCGCCTCGCCGTCCCGGGAACATCCGCACCTGGTCGGTGATCCTCGCTCCCGCCGAGTCGACCAGGTAGATCATCGGCAGCTCCAGCTGCAGCGCTCGCTCCTGGATCCGGAGGATCTTCTCGACGGTCTTCGGGCCCCAGGAGCCGGCTTTCACGGTTGGATCGTTGGCCATCACCGCCAGCTTGCGCCCGCCGACCAGCGCCAGCCCAGTGACGACGCCGTCGGCGCCAAGGCCCTCCTGGTCCCAGTTGGCGAGCAGGGCCTCCTCGCTGAACGACCCCGGGTCGACCAGTCGCGCCAGCCGCTCGCGCACCGGCAGCTTGCCCTGCTCGGCCGTCTTTTCGTGGTGGCGCCGGGGGCCGCCGGCGTAGGCGGCTTCGAGCGCGCGCTCGAAGCTCGTTCCCTCCGTCGTCTCGCTCATCGGCTCAGCTGACCGTCTCCGTGGGGGCGGCCTCAGCGTCGCCCGAGACGGGCTCGTCCGTCTCCGGCCCTGGGTCCTGATGCTGGCTCGCCGTGCCGACGAGCTCCCCGGAGAGCCGCTTCATGTCCGCGAGCACCGCCTCGCGGCGCTGCTCGAGG
>JBDTSW010000142.1:0-3697 GCA_039930945.1 bacterium | reverse complement strand
CTACCCGAGATACGTCACAGGGCCGAACCCCGGAGCGTTCGACTTTCGTTGACTACCGGTTCTCGAGTACTTCCGCGATGAAGGCGAGTACCTCTGGATCCGCCGGATTGATCAGATGGCCGCCGCTGACCAGCGCGGTGCGAGCGTTGGGAAGCGCGTCTGCCATCCCTTCGGTCGCTTCGCGGAACTCAGGCGGGGAGTCGGTCGCCGCCACAAGCAGCACTGGCTGGTCGATCGTGGCGAGCGCGGCGGCGTCCGCGTTCAGCCCCTCGCCCTGCACCTCGGCAAGGATCGCCGGGCCGTTTTGCGTGAACATCCGCCGAAGCTGATCCGGAAGCGAGCGCCAGGCGCTCTCCCCCAGCACCTCGCCGATGAACGCCTTGCCGACCGCGTCAACACCAGCTTGCGCTGCCACCTCGTGAATGCGGTCAGCCAGCGCATGCGCCCACTCGGCCGCCGCGGGCGAGAGCTCGAGCGCCGCCCCCTCCAGCAGGGCCAGCGCCCGCACCCGGTCGGGATAGCGGAGTGCGAGGTCGATCGCCACCTCGCCCCCGTAGCTGCGGCCGACCACCACCGCCGGCGCGGCCGCCAGGGCATCGAGCAGTGCGGCTGCGTCGTCGGCGTGCTCGGCCACGCTGGTGCGCTCGTAGGGTTCCGGGCGCTCGCTGCGCGTGCATCCGCGCCGGTCATACGCGATCACCCGGCCGAGTCGCGCCAGCTCCTCGATCGCGTCGGCCCACGCCAAGGCGGAGCTTCCGGTCCCGTGAATGCAGGCGATCGGCGCTGCCTCGCCCTGCTCCTCGTAGTAGAGCCGGATCCCGTTGACCTCGGCCGCGGGCACGGAGCAAGCCTACCCCGAAAGACGGCACCCGCAACCCCGCATCAGACGAGCTTCGCCCTGAGCTCCGACACTCAGGGCGGGCGGCGACAGCTCTATGAAAAGGCTGGCTCGCGGCCGGCGGGTCTAGTCCAGGTCGTCGACCTCGCCCTGGTACTGGGCCATGCCGCGGGCGACGCCCTCGCCGATTGCGGCGTCGACGACACCCTGGGAGTCGATGATCTGGTCGGCCCGGGCGATGCGGCGCTGGAACTCCTCGTCGGCGCGTAGCGCGCTGACCTGGTCCTCGCTGCCGCGCAGCAGCGCGAAGCCCTGCAGGTCGCCGCCGTGGGGCGTCAGCAGGACCACCTCGAAGTCCTCGATCTTGCCATCGCCCTGGAGCCCTCCCCAGTATTCGACGCTCTCGTTGAAGACCTGGATGGCGCGCTTCTCGCGTCCGCGCACCACCTGGCCCCATCCGATGAACAGTGCGGCATCAGCCATTGGCTGTCCTCCCTTGATCGACCCTTGGCAGCTTCCTTGACTCTACCCCTCGCCGAGGTGCGCGGCAAGTCCCGATTTCGACCTGATGCCGGTCGAATGATTGCGGGCGCGGAAAACCACTAGCCTGCCCGCCGATGCCGCCCGTCAAGGTCACCTCGATCTCCGAGCTCCAGGGCCTGATCGGCCAGCAGCTCGGACCCACCGAGTGGATCGAGATCACCCAGTCCGACATCGACAAGTTCGCCGAGGTCTCCCGCGACGACCAGTGGATCCACGTCGACGTCGAGCGGGCGAAGACGGAGAGCCCGTTCGGGACCACCGTCGCCCACGGCAACCTGACGCTCTCGCTGACCGACGGCTTCCGCGGTCAGCTGATCGAGCAGTCCGGGGTGAAGCTGGGCGTCAACTACGGCTTTGACAAGGTGCGCTTCCCGGCGCCGGTCCCGGCCGGCTCGAGGGTGCGCGCCACCGCCGAGGTGATCAGCGTCGACCAGCTCGACGGCGGCTGGTGGCACGTCGTCACCCGCTTTGAGATCGAGGTCGAGGGCTCAGACAAGCCCTGCTGCGTCGCCGACTCCGTCGGCCGCGCCCTGGTTGCGTAAAGCGCGAGCGAGCGAAGCGCCGGTGCCGGCCACTCCGGCGGGTCCCGTCCCGGCAGGGGCGGGGCCCGCCGGCAACAAGCCCTAGTTGACGTTGAGCGTGCCCTCCATGCCGCCGGCGCGGTGGCCGTCGACGCTGCAGTAGTAGGTGTACTCGCCCGGCTCGAGGTCGGCCTCGAGGTCGGCGGTGTCGCTGCCGGAGATGACGTCGGTGCAACCGACCTCGGAGCCGTCCTGTTCGAGGCAGAAATCGTGTCCCAGGGAGGCCGGGTTCTCGAACGTGAACGTGGTCGCGCCGGCGGGCGCGTCGAGCGAGGTCTGGTCGAAGGCGAAGCTGCCGTCGGCGGCCGCCGTGACGGTCACCGCGCCTCCGCCTCCGCCTCCTCCGGAGTCGGCCTCGGTGGTCGACTCGGTGGTGGACGCGGTCGAGCTGTCGGAGTCGTCGTCCCCGCCGCACGCTGCCAGGGAAAATGAGGCGAGCGCGAGGGCTGTGAGAAGGATCAGGGGCTTGTTCATGGCAAGTCTTCCTTTCGGGGCTGGCACGGCCGAGTCTAACGACCGCTGAACGTCGCCTCGCGCTTCTCGAAGAACGCGGTGACGCCCTCGCGCAGATCCTCGGTCGCCATCGAGTCGGCGATCCCGTGGCGCTCGAGCTGGAGGTGGTCGGCGAGCGTGTCGTCGAGGCTGACCGCCACCAGCTGCTTCGACAGGCGCACGTAGTGCGGGGCCTTGGCGGCGAGCTTGGAGGCCTTGAGGCGGGCGCGCTCGACCAGCTCGTCGGCGGGCACGACCTCGGCGACGATCCCGGCGTCGAGCGCGTCTTGGGCTGAGAGCAGCGGGTCGTTGAGCAACAGCTCGATCGCCCTCGAGGGCCCGACGACGCGGGGCAGGAAGTAGGTCATGCCGCCGTCGGGAGAGGCGCCGATGCGGCCGTAGGCGCAGACGAAGCCCGCATCCTCGGAGGCGATCCGGGTGTCGCACATCAGCGCCAGCGAGAAGCCGGCGCCGGCGGCGACGCCGTTGATCGCTCCAACGACCGGATAGGGGATCCGGCGGAAGTCGATGATCGCCTGGTGCAGCACGTCGGCGGCGCGGCGGACGTCCGACGGCAGGTCGAAGCCCTCCGAGCCGACGCCCTGCTTGAACCAGTTGACGTCGCCTCCCGACGAGAAGGCCTTGCCGGCCCCGGTCACTATCAGCGCCCGCAGCGCTGCCCGGTCGGCGAGCCACCCGGAGGCCACCACCAGCTCAGCGATCATCTCCGGGTTCATCGCGTTGAAGGAGTCGGGGCGGTCGAGCGTCAGGGTTCCGATTTCGCCGTCGACTTCGAGCCTGATCGTGTTCAGAGCGGGCGGGGTCGTCTCGGTCATGCGTCTCCTTTGAGGTCTCCGGTGCCGGCGGGCGCGAAGCCTAACCTTAGGTGGATGAGCGAGAGCATCACCGAGCAGCGCCGGCGCCTTCCTGATCAGCCCGGCGTCTATCTGTTCAAGGACGCTGACGGCAAGGTGCTCTACGTGGGCAAGGCGACCTCGATTCGCAAGCGGGTCGCCGGCCACTTCTCCGGCAGGACGTCGATCCGCGACTTCACCGGGCAGGTGGCCTCGATCGACTTCCTCGTCACCTCCAACGAGGCGGAGGCGCTGCTCGCCGAACAGCAGTTCATCAAGCGCCACCGGCCGATGTTCAACATCCGCCTGCGCGACGACAAGTCGTACCCCTACATCGGGATCAGCCTCGACGAGGAGTTCCCGCGGGTCTACTTCACCCGCGAGCGCCA
>JBDTSW010000141.1:0-3855 GCA_039930945.1 bacterium | reverse complement strand
AGCCAACCCGGCGCCGCCGGTCGGCCCGGCGCTGGGCCAGCACGGCGTCAACATCATGGAGTTCTGCAAGGCGTTCAACGCCCGCACCCAGCAGGACGCCGGCACGATCATCCCGGTCGAGATCACGGTCTACGAGGACCGCTCCTTTGACTTCATCACCAAGACCCCCCCTGCCGCCGTCCTGATCAAGGAGGCGATCGGGATCGAGAAGGGCTCCGGCGAGCCCCATATGGACAAGGTGGGGACGATCAGCGCGGCGCAGGTCCGTGAGATCGCCGAGCGCAAGATGCCGGACCTGAACGCCAACGACCTCGATGCGGCGTCGCGGATCATCGCCGGCACCGCCCGCTCGATGGGCGTGGTCGTCGAGGGGCTCGAGGGCTGATGAGTCGAGGCAAGCGTTACGCCAGCGCCTACGACAAGGTGGACCGCGACCAGCGATACCAGCCCGCCGAGGCGGTCTCGCTGCTGAAGCAGACGGCGTCGGCCAAGTTCGACGAGTCGGTCGAGGTCCACATCAAGCTCGGCCTCAACGTCCGCCACGCGGAGGAGCAGCTGCGCGGCACCCTCGCCCTTCCCAACGGTCTCGGCAAGGACGTCTCGATCATCGTCTTCGCCGAGGGCGACGCCGCCCGCGCCGCCCAGGAGGCCGGCGCCGATCAGGTCGGGGCCAAGGATCTCGCCGAGCGGGTCGAGGAGGGCTGGACGGACTTCGACGTGGCGATCTCGACGCCGGCGCTGATGGGCCCCGTCGTCTCCAAGCTCGGCCGCGTGCTCGGCCCGCAGGGCAAGATGCCGAACCCGAAGGTGGGGACAGTCACCGACGACGTCGCCAAGGCGGTGGAGGAGGCGAAGTCCGGCAAGATCGAGTACCGGACAGACCGCGAGGCCAACGTCCACCTGGTGATCGGCAGGGCGAGCTTCGAGGGGCGGGCGCTGCTGGAGAACTACGCCGCGGTGGTCGACGAGATCGTCCGCGCCAAGCCCGCCGCCGCCAAGGGCCGCTACATCCACTCGATCACGTTGGCCTCGGCGATGGGGCCGGGAATCCCGGTCGACGCCGGCCGCACGCGCGAGTCGGAGATCCTCGGCGAGCGCGGCGACGCGACGGAGGCCGACGCGCCGCGCGCCGACGGCGGCGTCGAGGCCGAGCCCGTCGGCGCCGCGAGCTAACGCTCCACCCGGGGCCGGGCCGATCGGCCCAATATCCGGTCCGGCCGCTCAGGCGTGAGCGAATCTCTGCCGATGTATGGAGCATGAGCCCGCAGAAGCTGGAGTCGAACGGTGTGCGCCCAAGCGGCGCGACGCCGACGCAGCCCGAGGAAGGGGCGCAGCGCCAGGCCGTCGCCGAATGGTCTTGGGCGGAGGCGCTCGATCGCGTCGCCAAGGACCCGTCGCTGATCCTTCCCCACTTCCAGCCGATCGTCGACCTCGCCACCGGGCGCGTGGTCGGCTACGAGCTGCTGGCCCGATTCCGCGAGCTCAGCGGCGTGTCGCCGCTCGAGTGGTTCGCCGCGGCGAACCGGCTGGGCCGCTCCGCCTCGCTCGATGCCTCGATCCTGCGGATCGCCGCGGCGCACCTCACCTCACTTCCAGCCGACCTCTTCCTCTCGGTGAACCTGACGGCTGAGGGCGTCGTCAGCGACGAGGTCGAGGCGGTGCTGTCCGACGCCTTCGTCAGGGGCCTGGTGGTCGAGCTCACCGACCAGACCAAGGTCCACGACCCGGCCGCGCTGCGGGCCCGGGTCCGCCAGCTCCGCGACCAGGGGGCGCTGTTCGCGATCGACGACGCCGGCTCCGGCTACCCGACCCTGCAGCGGGTGATGATGGTGCGCCCGGAGATGATCAAGCTCGACCGAGCCTTCGTCTCCAACATCGACGTCGACGAGGCGAAGACGGCCCTGGTGCAGATGATGGGCACCCTCGCCGACCGGATCGGCGCGCGGCTGCTCGCCGAGGGCGTCGAGCGCGTCCCCGAGCTCGACCGGCTGCGCGAGCTCGGCGTGCCGCTGGCCCAGGGCTACCTGTTCGCCCGCCCGACCGCCGAGTTCGGCACGATCGCCCCGGAATGGGCGCAGACCCTGGGCGCGGCGCCCGCGGCGCCGCGCGAGGGCACCAGCGAGGCCCCGCCCCGGCCGCCCGCCCCGTAGCCCGTCCGCTACCATCGCCCGTCCAAGCTTGCCGAAGACCGTCGGCGGGGCCGTGATCACGCGGCCCGGAAGACCGGCGCAGGTGGGGGTGTGAAGCACGTCTTCCGAGCCCGCCCGCGCGCGGGCTCGAGTAGTTCCGGCGGCCGGGCCCACCGAGAGAGCGTCGTGAACTCAGAGCAGAAAGCAGCAGCGGTCGAGCAGATCGCAGAGAGCCTGAAGGGTGCCGAGGCGGTCTTCGCGGTCGACTACCGCGGGATCAGCGTGCCGCAGGCGGCCGAGCTGCGCGGAAAGCTGGCCGAGGCCGACGCCGTCTTCAGCGTGGTCAAGAATCGCCTCGCCAAGCGGGCCGCCGAGCAGGCGGGCACCGAGGGGCTCGGCGACCTGCTCGTCGGGCCGACGGCATTGACGCTGATCAAGGGTGACCCTGTGACCGCGGCGAAGGCGATCGCCACCTTCGCCCGCGAACACGACGTCTTCACCTACAAGGGCGGGATCATGGACGGTGAAGCCCTCGACCCCGAAAGCTTCCAGGTGATCGCCCGGCTTCCCGGCCTCGACGTGCTCCACGGCCAGCTGGTCGGGCTCACGGCCAGCCCGCTCACCGGCCTGGTCGCCGGGATGAGTAATTTGATCTCCGGCCTCGGCCGCCAGCTGGCCCAGATCGCCGACCAGAAGACTGATGAACCGTCCAACGACGCGCCCGATGGCGCTAGCGACGAAGTCGCGGAGCAGGCGGATGAACCTGCCGCTCCCGACGCGTCGCAACTCGACGACACCGGAAGCGGAGCTGAGGATGTCGTCGGGGAGTCTGAAAAGGAGAACGACTGATGCCAACCAAGGCCACAAGCACAACAGACTGGATCGAGGAGCTCAAGGGCATCTCGGTCCTCGAGCTGTCCGAGCGCATCAAGGCGCTGGAGGAGGAGTTCGGCGTCTCGGCGACGGCCGTCGCCGCCGCGGCCCCTGCCGCCGGTGGCGGGGATGACGCCGCGGAGGAGGAGTCGAGCACGGTCGATGTCGTGCTCAACGCTCCCGGCGAGAAGAAGATCCAGGTGATCAAGGCCGTCCGCGCCGCGACCGGCCTGGGCCTGAAGGAGGCCAAGGCCCTCGTCGACGGCGCGCCCAACGCGATCAAGGAAGGGCTCGAGCGCGACGAGGGCGAGAAGCTCAAGGCCGAGCTCGAGGAGGCCGGCGGCGAGGTCGAGCTGAAGTAGCGTCCGGAAGAAAGACTTGCGCCCGGCCGGGGGCGTGTGTTACTTTATGCGGTCGCGCGCCGTCGGCCCCATACATGCCCGCGCACTCGCGCAGTTCGCCCTTGTTCTTAGACCACCTGAGGAGTCGCCCAGTTGGCCAGAGTTCCCGCTGCCCCTGTCATCCGGAGGTCCTTTTCTCGCCTTCCGACGCCAGTTGAAGTTCCGCATCTGATCGATATCCAGCGCCGTTCCTTTGAGGCCCTCACGGACCCAAAGCGCGGAATGCTGCGCAACACGATCAATGACATCTCCCCGATCGAGGACTACACGGGGAATCTCGCGATCGTTTTTGCGGACTTCAAGTTCGACGAGCCCACGCACTCGGTCCCCGAGTGTCGCGAGAAGGACATCACCTACTCGCGGCCGCTGAACGTCAAGGTGGCGTTCCAGAATCGCGACACGGGCGAGATCCGCGAGCAGACGGTCTTCATGGGGGACTTCCCCTGGATGAC
>JBDTSW010000140.1:0-4012 GCA_039930945.1 bacterium | reverse complement strand
GGGCCGCCGCCGCGTCGAGCTGGATCTCTCGCTGACCCACACCCGGTTGATCGCGGCGGCGGTGGTCCAGGCTCGCGCCACCTCCTGATCCGCGGACCCGGCCCGCACGCCGCGGCGCGGCGCGGACTACCCTGCGGCGGGATGGAGAGCTGGCTCGACCCCGTCTTCGACTCCGAGGGCATGCGCGCCACCGACGCCTGGGCGATCGCCGAGGCGGGGGTGTCGTCGCTGGAGCTGATGGAGGTCGCGGGGGCCGCGCTCGCCGAGGCGGTGCGCGAGCTCGCCCCCGCCGGCCCCGTGCGGGTCGTCTGCGGGAAGGGCAACAACGGCGGCGACGGCCTGGTCGCGGCGCGCCACCTCGCCGAGACCGGCCACGAGGTGGAGGCGCTTCTGCTTTGGCCCGCCGGCGAGCTTGCCGGGGACGCAGCGGTCAACCTCGAGCGCCTCGGCGATCGCAGGGCCCGTGAGCTTGGAGTTGGCGATCTCGGCGCCGCCCTGGTGGGCTCGGGCGCGGTCGTCGATGCGATCTTCGGCACCGGGTTCGCCGCAGCGCCCCGCGCGCCCGCCGACGAGGCGATCGAGGCGATCAACGCCTGCGGCGCGACCATCGTCGCGGCCGACATGCCCTCGGGGGTGGATGCGTCGACGGGGGAGGTGGAGGGCGTCGCCGTGCGCGCCGACTCCACGGTTTCCTTCCACGCCGCAAAGCTCGGTCACTGGATCGCCCCCGGCAAGGCGCACACGGGGGAGCTGCGCGTGGCCGCGATCGGGATCCCTTCGGGCGCCCCGGCCGGCGCCGCCGGGGGCGTGATCTCGGACGGGGTGCTCGATCTCGCCCCGGGCCGGGTGGCCGCCTCGACCAAGTTCACCTCCGGCGAGGTGATGCTCGCTGGAGGGTCGCGAGGCCTGACCGGCGCGATCTGCCTGGCGGCCTCGGCAGCGATTCGCGCCGGCGCCGGGTACGCGACCGTCGCCGTGCCCGCCAACCTGGAGGCGATCTTCGAGGTGAAGCTGACGGAGGTCATGTCGCGCGGGTTCGACGGCGCGCAGGGTCGCCTGGCCTCGGCCGACGCCGGGGCGATCGCCGGGGCCGCCGAGAGCGCGTCGGCGGTCGTGCTCGGCCCCGGGCTCGGCCGCGCTGACGATTCGCTCGAGTTGGCACGGACCCTCGCCGCGACGGTCGACGCGCCCCTGGTGATCGACGCCGACGGGCTCAACGCTCACGCCGGCGGCCTCGAGCGGCTGACCGCGAGGCCCGCGGCCACGGTTCTGACGCCGCACGCGGGCGAGCTCGGGCGCCTGCTCGGGCGCCCGTCGGATGAGGTCTCGGCGCACCGCCTCTCCTGCGCCCGCGAGGCCACCCATCGCAGCGGCGCCGTGGTCGTGCTCAAGGGCGACGACACGCTCGTGGTGGAGGGCGAGCGGCTGGCGATCAGCCGCGGCGGCGCTCCGGCGCTGGCGACCGCCGGCACCGGTGACGTGCTCGCCGGCACGATCGGCGCGCTGCTGGCGCGCGGCCTGGGCCCGTTCGAGGCTGCCTGCGCCGGGGTGCATGTGCACCTGCGCGCCGGGCGGGCGGCGGCGGCGCGAGTCGGCTCCGCGACGTCGGTGATCGCGACCGACGTCGTCGCCGCCCTGCCGGAGGCCCTCGCTTGAGCGGCTCTGTCCGCGCCAGCGCCTGGGTGGACCTGGGCGCGGTCAAGCGCAACTGCACCCGCCTTCGCCGCGAGCTCGCGGCCGGCGCCGTCCTCTGCGTCGTCGTCAAGGCCGACGCCTACGGCCACGGCGTGGCGGGGTGCGCCGGGGCGGCGCTGCGCGGCGGCGCCGGCCGGCTCGCCGTTGCGGCTGCCGCGGAGGCCGCCGAGGTGCGCGCCGCCGAGCCCGAGGCGTCGCTGCTGACGATGGGGGCGCTGGGCGCGGACGAGCTGCGCCAGGCGCTCGAGGCCGGGTCAGACGTGGCGGTCTGGCGGCGCGGCTTCCTGGAGGCAATCGCCGAGGCCGGCGCCGCCTGCGGGCTGACTCCCCGGGTGCATGTCAAGTACGACACGGGGATGGGGCGCCTCGGCGAGCGTGACCCGCGCGCGGTCGCCGAGCTGCTGCGCCTGGCGGCCGCGGAGCCGCGGGTCGAGCTGGCCGGCCTCTGGACCCACTTCGCGACCGCCGACGAGCCCGGCTCGGCGTTCTTCGATACCCAGCTGCGGAGCTTCGCTGAGCTGGTCGAGCCGGCGCGCGCCGAGTACCCGGGGCTGCTGGTGCACGCGGCCAACAGCGCCGCGACCCTGCGAGATCCCGCGTCGCACTTCGGCATGGTTCGCTGCGGCGTCGCCGTCTACGGGCTCGACCCCTTCCAGGAGGACCCGTTCGCCCGCGAGCTCGAGCCGGCACTGGAGCTGCGCTCTTACGTCGCCGACGTCAAGCGCTTCGAGCGCGGCACGAGCGCCGGCTACGGCCAGGTCTGGAAGGCCTCCGCGAACACCCGCATCGGAGTGCTGCCGATCGGCTACGGCGACGGCGTCCGGCGGGCGCTGACCAACAACGGCGAGGTCCTGGCCGGCGGACGGCGGCACCCGATCGTCGGCACCGTGTCGATGGACAACCTGACGATCGACCTCGGGCCCGAGAGCGAGATCGAGCCCGGGGAGCCGGCGACCCTGATCGGCACCCAGGGTTCGGAGCGGATCCTCTGCGAGGAGGTCGCGAGGCGGCTGGGGACGATCAACTACGAGGTGACCACCCAGATCTCTCCCCGGGTGCCGCGGGTGCACCACGCTTCATGACCCCCGCGATCGCCGACTCGCTGTTCGAGTCCAGCGCGGCGCAGCGTGTCCGCGAGGCGCTTGGGGAGCGCGACGATGTCTGGATCGTTGGCGGTGCGCTTCGCGACGCCGCGCTTGGCCGCCCGGTGGTCGACCTCGACCTGGCGACGGCGGGCGACCCGAGCGAGATGGCCAAGGCGATCGCCGAGGTCGCCGGCGATCACGCCTTCGAGCTCTCAGCCGAGTTCGGCACCTGGCGGGCGATCTCCCGGGGAGAGAGCTGGCACGTCGACGTCACCCGTCTTCGCGGCGAGACCGTCGAGGCCGACCTGCTCCAACGCGACTTCACCGTCAACTCGATGGCGCTGCCACTTGGCGCGGCGGCGGACGAGCCGATCGATCCGGCCGGCGGCCTCGCGGACCTGGGCCGAGGCATGTTGCGGGCGACTTCGCCCGGCGGCTTCTCCGCCGACCCGCTGCGGATCCTGCGAGCGGCGCGGCTGGCGGCCGATCTGGGCTTCGCGGTGGCCGACCAGACCGCCGCGCCGGCGCGCAGCTCGGCGGCCCGGGCGGGGGAGCCCGCCGGAGAGCGCCAGCTGTCGGAGCTGCGCCTGCTGATCTCCGGCCCCGACCCGATTGGCGGGCTGGCGGTGCTCGACGCGCTCGGCGGCACCGCGGGCGTCCTGCCCGAGGTCTCCGATCTCCGCGGCGTCGAGCAGAATCCCAACCACCACCTCGACGTCCACGGGCACACGATCGAGGTCCTGCGCCGGCTTCTCGAGCTCGAGGGCGACCTCGGGCGGGCCGCGGGCGAGCGCGCCGACGATCTCCGCGCCCTGCTTGACGAGCCCCTGGGCGACGGCTTCAGCCGCGGCCGGGCCCTGCGCCTGGGAGCGCTGTTGCACGATGTCGGCAAGCCGGCGACACGCGACGACAGCCGCGCCTATGTGACCTTCATCGGGCACGATCACGTCGGCGCCGAGATCGTCGGCTCCTTCGCGCAGCGGATGCGCGCCAGCCGGGCGCTCGACGCCTACCTGCGCGGCGTCACCCTCCACCATCTGCGCCTCGGCTTCCTCGCCGGCGAGCGCCCGCTGGCGCCGCGGCGCGTCCACGAGTACCTGCGCGCCACCGAGCCCGTCTCGGCCGACGTCACCCTGCTCACCGTGGCCGATCGTCTCTCCGCCCGCGGCGAGGGGCCGATCGCCTCCCCGGAGATGGTCCAGGCGCACCTGGACCTGGCGCGCGAGATGCTC
>JBDTSW010000139.1:0-4038 GCA_039930945.1 bacterium | reverse complement strand
CACGACCAGGGCGAGGACCGAATAGAAGGGGTTGCGAAGGGCGATAACGGCGATCGCGCCGCCGAGTGCGCCGATCGCCCCGACGAAGAAGGCGACTACCTCCACCTCATTCTCCCTCGCGCCTCAGGGGGGTGCGTTCGACCGAGTCGGCGAGCAGCATCTCCTTGGTGAAGATCAGGTCCTCGCGGTTGTAGTCGGCGATCTCGTACTCGTGGCCCATCGTGATCGCGTCGAACGGGCAGGCCACCTCGCAATAGCCGCAGAAGATGCAGCGCGCGAGGTTGATCTCATACACGGCGGCGTAGCGCTCGCCGGCCGAGACGCGGTCGGCCGGGTCGTTCTCGGCGGCGACCACTCGGATGCAGTCGGCGGGGCAGGCAGCCGCGCAGAGCGAGCAGCCGACGCACTTCTCGAGACCGGTGTCCTCGAAGCGATGCAGCTTGTGGCGACCGCGGAAGCGCGGGTACACCGGGGTCTTCTCCTCCGGATACTGGATCGTCACCGGGCCCTCGATGAATCGCCCGAGGGTGGTCTTCAGCCCGCGCAGCGTCTCCCCGAATGCACGGTAGGCGCCCGCGGCGCCGCCCGGGTCCGGCCCACGCTGGACCTCGACGTACTCGTCGCCATCTCCCAGATACGGAAACTCTTCACTCATCAGTGCCTCGCCGGGACTAGCGACCGAGTCGCGGTAGACGCGGTTGAACCTGCCGGGTAAGGCTCGGGCCCTGACCCGGCCAGACCGGACGCGAAGCGGAGGATCTGGCCGGAGTGACTCATAGGACGGTCACCAGGACCGCGGTGGCAAGGACGTTGAAGGTGGCGAGGGGGAGCAGCACCTTCCAGCCGAGGCTCATCAGCTGGTCGTAGCGCAGGCGGGGCAGGGTGGCACGCACCCAGAAGAAGACGAAGACGAGGGTGAGGATCTTGACCAGCATCCAGATCGGGTCGAGCCAGCCGGGTCCGGGGCCCATCCAGCCGCCGAGGAAGAAGGTCGCGGCGATTCCCGAGATCACGAACATCTCGATGTACTCGGCGAGCGCGAACGAGCCGTAACGCATTCCGCCGTACTCGGTCTGGTAGCCGGCGACCAGCTCGGCGTCGGCCTCGGGCAGGTCGAAGGGGGCGCGGTTGGCCTCGGCGAAGCCGGCGACCATGAAGATCAGGAAGCCGAGGAACTGGGGGACGATGAACCAGATCTCGTCTTGGGCCTCGACGATCTGCGTCAGCGAAAGCGTCCCGGCGATCATGATCGCGCCGAGCAGCGCCAGTCCCATCGAGATCTCGTAGGAGATCAGCTGCGCGGCCGAGCGCATCGCGCCGAGGAAGCTGTACTTCGAGCCCGAGGCCCAGCCTCCCAGCAGCAGCCCGTAGAAGGCGAACGAGCCGAAGGCGAAGAAGTAGAGGATCCCGATCGAGACGTCGATCCCGTAGAAGCCGACGTCGCCCTTGACGTCGCCGAAAGGGAGGATCGCGAGCACGGTTATTCCCGAGAACACGACCAGCATCGGGCCCAGCGCGAACAGCAGCGGCAGCGCGTTCTGGGGCGTGTAGCCCTCCTTGCCGATCAGCTTGATCGCGTCGGCCAGCGGCTGCATCAGGCCCATCGGCCCGACCCGGTTGGGGCCGTAGCGTGCCTGGAAGCGGCCCAGTGTCTTGCGCTCGACCACCGTCAGCACCGGGACGATCGCGAAGACGACGGCGAAGATCACCAGCGACTTGATGATCATCACCCCGATCCCCTCGTAGAAGGTGACGTCTGCCAAGGGCAGCACCACTATCCGCCCACCTCCTCCGCTTCGCGTCCGGGGGCGGCCGGGTCGGGGGCGACCCGCACCACCTCGATCGCCTCGGCGCCTGCGAGGGCGTTCGCGTTGTCAGAGCTCGTTCCCTCGATCAGGAACGCCGCCCCCGGCCGCATCCGCTCGCGGATCGCGACCCGCGCCCGCACGCTGGTGCCGTTCGACCTCACATCCACGTCATCGCCCTGGCTGAATCCCATCCGCTCGGCGTCCGCCGGCGCCAGCTCGACCGTCTGCTTCGGCGCGAGGAATCTCAGCGCCGGGCTGCGATCGGTCACCTCGGCGGCCCAAAGGTCTCTGTAGGTGCCGAGCTTGAGATCGCCGTTGGCGGTGGGGGAGGCGCCGGGGTCCCGTTCCGGGGACGACACCGTCTCGTTCGCAGCTCGGGCTCGGTCCGCATCTCCAGCATCCCCGGCCCGGGACCCCGGCGCCTCACCGAGCCGCGAGGCGGCCTCCCGGTCCTGCCAGCGGATGCCGGTGCCGCCGATTTCGTCGGGGGTGATGCCGGCGTAGAAGGGAACCTCGGCGGCGAGGGCGGCGAGGGCCTCCGTTGCCGAGTCGATGCCGGTTTCGTCGCCGAGGCGCGCGGAAAGCTCGGCCAGGACCTGCCAGCCGGGGCGCACCTGGCCGGGGTGGGGGATCGAGGGGCGCATCCGCTGCAGGCGTCCGTCGGGGTGGGTGACGGTTCCCTCCTTCTCGGCGTAGGACTCGGCCGGCAGGACGACGTCGGCGTGGCGGGTCGACTCGTCGTCGAACATCGAGACGGAGACGACGAAGTCGGCCTGGGTGAGGCCCTCGGCCCAGGCGGGGCCGCCGGGGAAATCGCGGACGGGGTTGGCGTTGATCAGCAGGGCGGCGTCGAGATCGCCGGCGGCGAGGCCGTCGCGGATCGCGGCGGAGTCGTTCCCTGCGGTGGTCTCGGCGAGGCCCGGTCCGGCGGTGGGCAGGCAGCCGACCTCGCGCAGCCCGCGGGCGTTCGACCCATCCGGGACCTCGATCAATCCGGACCCGTCCCGACGCAGGTTCAGCGCCGCGGCGCAGGCCACGAGGGCGTCGAGCGCCCCGGTGCCGTCCGGCCCGTTTCCGAGCCGCTCGCCCCAGACGATCACCGTCGACCCCGGGCGCAGGGCTCCCGCGATCTCGCTCGCCGCCCCGGCGTAGGGGCCCGCCGCCGCCCCGGCGTCGGAGGCGAGGTCGGCCTGGAGCGCCCGGAGGAAGGCGGCCGCGTCGCCGGGCGCGTAGCGGGCGGTCTCCTCGGCCCCGCCGTCGAGCGCGGTCGGGCGCTCGGTGGCCACGGCGACCCGGGCCCGCGAACGCCGCATCGCCTTGCGAATCCGCAGGTCGAGGATCGGCATCTGGTGAAGCGGGTCGGTGCCGACGACGAGGATCGACTCAGCCGCATCGATGTCGGCCAGACGCGCCGACAGCTCGGGGCGCGAGAGATCGAGGAGAAGGCCGCGGTCGGTGGTGCCGGCCGTGCGCGAGTCGATGTTGGCGGAGCCGAGGGCGGCGCGGGTGATCCGCTGGGTCAGATAGCCCTCCTCGTTCGAGCTGGCGCCGCCGACTATCGCCGCCGCCCGCCCGCCGGCAGCGGCCAGGCCCTTCGCCGCGGCCTCGAGCGCCTGCTCCCAGGAGACCTCGGTGAGGGTGCCGCCGGCGCGGATCATCGGCGCCGTGATCCGCTCGGGCGCGGCGATCATCTGGAAGCCGAAGCGGCCCTTGTCGCAGAGCCAGCCGTCGTCGACCTCGGCGTTGTCGCGCGCCAGCACCCGCTGGACCGCCTCGTCGCGAACGGTGAAGCGGAGGTTGCACTGGCTGGGGCAGAGGGTGCAGATCGAGCCGGCCTGCTCGATTTCCCACGGCCGCGCCCGGAAGCGGTAGGCCTCGGAGGTCAGCGCGCCGACTGGGCAGAGCTCGATGATGTTGCCGTGAAAGGGGGCGATGTAGGGGCGGTCGTCGAAGGTCCCGACGTAGGTCGCCGATCCGCGCTCGAGTAGCTGCAGCTGCTCGTCCTCGGCCACCTCCTGGCTGAAGCGCACGCAGCGGTAGCAGAGGATGCAGCGCTCGCGATCGATCCGGACCAGCGGCGAGAGCGGGATCGGCTTGCGGAAGTGGCGCTTGGGCTCGGTGAAGCGGCTGTGGCCCGCCCCCCAGCCCATGGCGATGTCCTGCAACGGGCACTCCCCGCCCTTGTCGCAGACCGGGCAGTCGAGCGGGTGGTTGACGAGCAGGAACTCGA
>JBDTSW010000138.1:0-4049 GCA_039930945.1 bacterium | reverse complement strand
GGGTGAGCGACGGGACTCGAACCCGCGACCACCTGGACCACAACCAGGAGCTCTACCAACTGAGCTACGCCCACCACGGGCAGGCGCCTGCGGCGCCAGCCGCTCCAATCTAGCGACTCTGGCGCCGACTTCTGCGCGCCTTTCGTGCGGAAGGCGGCTTCCGCAGAACCGCCTCCGGCGAGGACCTCAGCGGGTATCCAGCGCCGACACATACGAACATACGTTCCGGCCGGTGCCAAGGCTAGCGTTCCCGCATCGAGCTGATCTGCGCGAACTGCCACGCCGTGCGCACGCTCGAACGGCGCAAGCAGCTCAAGACGAAGATCTCCTCGCCAACCCCGCCTATGCTGAGGGAAACGCCCCCGTAGCTCAGCTGGATAGAGCAGCTGCCTTCTAAGCAGCAGGCCGGAGGTTCGAGTCCTCCCGGGGGTATGGATCCGACGACTAGACTTGGCCGGCGTCGGGGCGTGGCGCAGCCTGGTAGCGCACCTCGTTTGGGTCGAGGGGGTCGCTGGTTCAAATCCAGCCGCCCCGATCTCCAGTTCAATTCTGAAAGCCTCCCTGCGAGCCCCCGCTGAATAGGCTCCCGCGCTCGATGGCCGAGGTTCGCCCGATCAACGCCCTGCGCTACGACCTCGCCACCGTGGGCCCGCTTGGCGACGTCGTGGCGCCCCCCTACGACGTGATCGACGAGGCGCAGCGAGCCGAGTTGGTGAAGCGCTCGCCGTTCAACGCGGTCGAGGTCGACCTCCCGATCGCCCCCGAAGGCATGGACCCCTACGAGCACGCGGCCGAGACGCTCGAGGCCTGGACCCTGCAGGGTGTGCTTGTCGCCGATCGCGAGCCGGCGCTGTGGGCGCTGGAACAGGCCTACACCGGCCCCGACGGCGAGCGCCGCAGGCGCCGGGGGTTCCTCTGCCGGGTGCGGGTGACCGACTACGGGCCCGGCCTGGTCCGCCCGCACGAGCGCACCCAGCCCGGCCCCAAGCAGGACCGCCTGCGGCTGACCCGAGCCACCCGCCACAACCTCTCCCCCATCTTCGCGCTGCACCCCGGTGACGCCTGGCGCCACCTCGAGCCCGCCCTCGGCGAGCCCTGGGGCGAGGCGACCGACGCCGACGGCACCGGCAACCGGATCTGGCGGATCGGCGATCCCGCCGTCCACGAGGCGGTGGCCGCGGAGCTCGCCGACGCCGAGCTGCTGATCGCCGACGGCCATCACCGCTACGAGACCGCCCGCGCCTACGCCTCCGAGATCGGCGGGGAGGGGGCGCACAACTACACCCTGATGTGCCTGGTCTCGCTCGACGACCCCGGGCTGACCGTGTTCGGCACCCATCGCCTGCTCGGCGGGCTCAGCGGTGACAGCGCCAAGCAGGAGGCGCTCGCCGCGGCGATCCGCGAGCACTTCGACCTGGCGGAGGTCGCCGAGAGCGACCTCGACCCGGCCGCAAGCGACGGGGTCGGGGTCTTCGGCTACATCGACTCGCACCTGCGGCGGGGGTTCCGCCTGCGCCTCAAGGACCCTGGCGCCCTGGAGGCGCTGGTGCCGCAGCGCTCGCAGGCCTACCGCAGCCTCGACGCAGCGATCCTCGAGGAGCTGATCCTCAAGCGGGCGCTCGGGATGAGCGCCGCCGACGTCGAGGCCAAGCGCGGGATCGGCTACGCGAAGAGCGTCTCGGAGACGCTGGGCTCGCTTGCCGACGACGGTGACTACCAGGCCGCATTCCTGCTGCGGCCGACGCCGATCGAGCAGGTGCGGGCGGTGGCGGCGGCCGGCGAGACGATGCCTCCCAAGTCCACCTTCTTCTTTCCTAAGGTGCTCAGCGGGATGGCGTTCAACCCGCTGTCCTGAACCGCGCTAGGGTCGGCTCGATGACGCGGATCTACACCAAGAAGGGCGACGACGGGACGACCTCGCTGTGGTATGGCGGGCGGGTCGCGAAGTCGGACGTTCGCACCGAGGCCTACGGCTCGGTCGACGAGGCGGGCTCGGCGTTGGGCGCCGCCCGCTCGATCTGCGGCGAACACACCGAGGTCGCGGGCGACGTGCTGCGCATCCAGAACGAGCTCTTCGTCGCCGGGGCGGAATTGGCCACCGCGCCGGAGGCGGCCGACCGCCTGGCCGACGGGATCAGCCGGATCACCCCGGCCATGGTCGACTCGCTCGACGGCGTCATCGACCGCTACATGGAGCGGGTCGAGCTGCCGCCGAAGTTCGTGATCCCGGGCGGCACCCCGCTGTCGGCCGCCCTCGACGTCGCCCGGGCGGCGATCCGCCGCGCCGAGCGCCGCGTGGTCACCCTGCACGAGGTCCAAGGCCTCGCCCCCGACGAGGTCCTGCGCTACCTCAACCGCGCCTCCGACGCCGTCTACGCGATGGCCCGCTTCGCCGACGTCGACGAGCCCGAGCTGTTCGCCGGGCGCGAGGCCGGCGGCTGATGGCGAGCGCTCACGCCCGACGCCGCCAGGGCTTCCTCCACGACGTCGAGATTGACGGGCACGCGCTGGTGCTCGACGAGCCGGAGGCGGCCGGCGGCACCAACCAGGGGCCGAGGCCAACGCGGCTGCTGGCGGCTGCGCTCGCCGCCTGCACGGCGATCACGGTCGAGATGTACGCGGCCCGCAAGGAGTGGAAGCTGGGCGAGGTCGAGGTCGACGTTGAGATGACCTACGAGGGCGCCGCGCCGAGCTCGTTCACGGTCACGCTGCGCGTGCAGTGCGATCTCGACGACGACCAAGTGGAGCGGCTGCGCGTGATCGCCGGCAAGTGCCCGGTGCATCGCGCCCTCGCGAGCGAGACCCCGGTCTCGATCGAAGACCGCATCGAGAGGGTCTAGCGGCGCACCTGGACACGCTTCGCCGGCGGCTCCTCGATCCCGTCGAGGCGGCGTCGATGGATGCCCATGGCAAGACGGAGGCGGCGGTGCTCGTGCCGCTGGTCGGCGAGGGTCCGGACCCCGTGATCATCTTCACCGAGCGCCGCTCCGACCTTCGCCGCCACGCCGGCGAGATCTCCTTCCCGGGAGGCCGCCGCGAGGGCCCCGAGGAGGAGCTCCTGGTGACGGCGCTGCGCGAGTCGGAGGAGGAGATCGGCCTCGGCCGCGACCGGGTCGAGCTGCTCGGGGCGCTGCCTCCGATCGGGACCTTCGTCACCAACTACAAGGTGCACCCGTTCGTCGGCGTCGTCGGCGAGGAGACGGAGCTGGAGCCGAACCCGCTGGAGGTCGCCGCGGTCCTGCACTTCCGCGTCTCGGAGCTGAATCGGGCCTTCGCGATGCGCCGCCTGGTGCGGATGGGCGTGCCGATCCGCACCCCCACCTACGACGTCGGCGACCACCTGATCTGGGGCGCGACGGCGCGAATCCTGGGCGAGCTGCTCGAGCGCCTGGCCGACTAGCTGAGCCAGGCGCTCGGTCGCACGCTCGCGCCTAGACGTCCTTCTCGATCGGGACGTCGACGAGGTTGCCCCACTCGGTCCACGAGCCGTCGTAGTTGCGAACCTCGTCGTGGCCCAGCAGCTCGTGCAGGACGAACCAGGTGTGGGCCGAGCGCTCGCCGATCCGGCAGTAGGCGATGATCGGCTCGCCGTCGAGCACCCCCTTGCCGGTGTACAGCTGACGCAGGTCGTCGGCGGTCTTGAAGGTGCCGTCTTCCTGCACGGCCTGCGCCCACGGCACCGAGGCTGCACCGGGGATGTGGCCGGAGCGCTGCGCGCCCTCCTGCTCGTAGCCGGCCATCGCGATCAGCTCGCCGGAGAACTCCTGCGGGCTGCGGACGTCAACCAGCCGTGTGCTCGACTCGAGCGCCGAATCGACCTCGTCGCGCTTGGCGCGGATCTCGTCCACCGGGCCCTTGGCCTCGAAGCTGCCGGCGTCGTGTGAGGGCACGGTGCTCGAGGTCTCCTTGCCCTCCTCGATCCACTTCTCGCGGGGGCCGTTCATCAGCTTCACGTCGTCGTGGCCGTAGTACTGGAAATACCAGTAGGTGTAGGCGGCGAACCAGTTGTTGCGGTCGCCGTAGAGGACGATCGTGTGGTCGTTGGAGAT
>JBDTSW010000137.1:0-4139 GCA_039930945.1 bacterium | reverse complement strand
GACCGAGGCGTCGGGATAGTCGCGCTCGAAGTCGAGGATGTTGCGGATGTCCGCGTGGCGGAAGCCATAGATCGAGTTGTGAGTGATCAGCCCGTTGGCGATGAAGTTGTGGCTGCGCTCGACGTCAAGGTCGTACACAGGCTTGTCCAGCGGGACCTGGCAGACCTCGGTCACGAGGTCGTAGCCGCCATCCTCCGCGAACATGACCATTCCGGGCTGGACGGCTCCGGCTCGTGTGAACGGCAGCGAGTTCTTGCCTTCCGGGTCGGCGGCACGCGCACCTAGGCGGGCGACCATGCGCAGGTCGCATGGCAGCACCTCCCTGATGCGCTCTGCCACCTCCACGGCGCGGCCGAAGTCGGCAAATGCCGTCTCATATCGCCAACTCAACGATCCCGCCTTGGCGGAGCGCACGGAGAGACCCAGCGCCTCGAGCGCGACCCTTGCCTCCTCGCTGCGACCGCCAACAGCCACGGTGTGGACGGGCTTTGTGCCTCGACTGCCCGCGCACATGGTGATCCGAACCACGCGACGCCGGCCTTCATAACTCTGCGGCACATGGTGTGGGCTCTTGGCGTCAAGACCGTATTCGTGGAGCAACCGGTAACCGCCCTCGTCAGAGTCCACTCGCGCAAACACGCGATCAATCAGCTCCTGGCTCCCAACGAGTCCGCCATCGGCCCCCGAGCGGGTACGCGCGACAAAGGGAATGGTCGGCAGCGAGTATCGGGCCGCCAACTCAGCTTCGTGCGCACGAGCCACGGCCTCGCTCGAGTGCGTTGCGACTACCCACGCGGCGTCGGCGTGCTCATGCATCGCGCGAAGGGCCACTCCGGAAACGGGCACGCGGCGGTTGTGGTTGCAGGTCCGGGTGACGCCGACGCGAAAGCCCTTGCCGGCTCGTCGCATCACGTACGTCATGTGCATGTCGGGCGTAAACCGCGCCTTGAACCCCGCGAAGTGAGTGTGCTCCGGCGTGCTGAGAATCTCGCGACCGCCCTCCGTTCTGATCAGCACACCCTCCGGCTTTTCTGACCGATGCATCCGAAGGACCTGTGCCCCTCGCACCTGCCCGCCACCGCAGTTCGACGAGACGAACTCCCCCGGCCGAATCGACTCGATCGGCTTCTGGGAGCCATCTGCCATCGTCACAAGCGTGCCTTCGACGAGGCACTGAGAATCGTCGCCGACCACGGTCAGGTTTCGCTGCTCCCCGGCGAGTAGCTGCAGCAACCGGTACTGGACCTTGTTGGTGTCCTGATATTCGTCCACGAGGATCCAGCGGAAGGCGCGCTGGTAGCGGTCGCGGACGTCTTCGAACAGCTCCAGCAGGTCCACCGTGCGGACCAGGAGGTCGTCGAAGTCCATCGCGTTGGCCTCGTGCATGCGCTTCTCGTAGAGGCCGTAGACGTCCCCGACCGTCTCCTCGAAGTACGAGCCCTGCGCCTGGCGGTAGGCCTCGGCGTCGAGCAGGCGGTTCTTGGCGCCCGAGATCTGGGCCTGGACGGCCCGGGGCGCGAAGCGCTTGGGGTCGACGTCGAACTCCGCCATGCAACGCTTGACCATCCGCAGCGAGTCCGACTGGTCGTAGATCGTGAAGGCGCGCTTGTAGCCGAGGCGCTCGGCGTCGGAGCGGAGGATGCGCGCGCAGGCGGAGTGGAAGGTCATCACCCACATCAGCCGCGAGACCCCGCCGACGAGCTGTGAGACCCGCTCGCGCATCTCCTTCGCCGCCTTGTTGGTGAAGGTGATCGCGAGGATCTCGCTCGGGCGGGCCTGCCCCGTGGTGACGAGATAGGCGATGCGGTGGGTCAGCGCCCGGGTCTTGCCCGAGCCCGCTCCGGCCAGCATCAGCAGCGGTCCCTCGCCGTGCTCGACGGCCTCTCGCTGAGGCGGGTTGAGCTCGGCCAGCAGCCGCTCGACCTGGGTTGCGCCAGGCGTCAGCGAAGGGCCGTGAGCGGTCTCCGTGGCCACCCTCCGAGAATAGAGGTGGCCGCGGCGAATCGGGGCCTGCTCAACCCCCCGCCGAAGAGGGTCCGTGGCGCCGGTGCAGCTCGCGGACCTCGCCCTCCGCCGGCTTGCCGTCGAGCTCGGCCAAACGGCCCTCGAGCTCGACGATCCGCTCCGAGAGCTGCTTGATCGCGTCGGCAACCGGGTCGGGGAGATGGATCCAGTCGACGTCGGGACCCTCTACCTTGCGGCCCTCGACGCGGACCGGGTGCCCTGGGTTCCCGACCACCGTCGAGCGCGAGGGGACGTCCTCGATCACGACCGTGTTGGCGCCCACCTTGGCGCCGTGGCCAACGGTCACCGGCCCCAGCAGCTTCGCGCCGGAGCCGATCGTGACGTCGTCCTCGACCGTCGGGTGGCGCTTTCCCCTGGCAAAGCCGGTGCCGCCGAGGGTGACGCCCTGGAACAGGGTGACCCGGTCGCCGATCTCGGCCGTCTCGCCGATCACGACCCCGGTCCCGTGGTCGATGAAGAAGTCGTCGCCGATTCGCGCCGCGGGATGGATCTCGACGCCGGTCACCGCGCCGGTGGCGAAGGCGATCGTCCGCGGCGCCAGCGGCACGCCGGCGTCGAGCATGGCATGCGAGACGCGGTGGGCCAGGAGTGCCTGCACACCGGGCCAGGTGGTGAGGATCTCGACGGTCCCGACACCCCGCGCCGCCGGGTCGCGGTCGCGCGCCGCCGCGACGTCACAACCGATCTCGCGGACGACCCGCCCGAGGGTTCCAAGACCGAGCATGCTCAAAG
The DNA here is from genome assembly GCA_039930945.1 of bacterium. Classification (GTDB taxonomy): domain Bacteria; phylum Actinomycetota; class Thermoleophilia; order Solirubrobacterales; family 70-9; genus JBDTSW01. The sequence goes on along the minus strand of JBDTSW010000137.1, from coordinate 1,382 downwards.
CCTAGGGGGTGAAGAAGGGGAGCGAGATGTAGCGCTCACCGCCGTCGGGCGCGATCGTGAGAATGCGCTTGCCGCTCATCTCCGGCCGCGCCGCCACCTCCAGGGAGGCGCTGATCGCCGCGCCGGCCGAGATCCCGACGAACAGCCCCTCGCGCGTCGCCGCCTGGCGCGCGGTCTCGAGCGCGTGCTCGTCGTCGACGGTGATCACCTCGTCGATGACCGACCGGTCGAGGATCTCGGGCACGAAGCCCGCGCCGATCCCCTGGATCTTGTGCGGCCCCGGCGCGTCGCCGGAGAGGACCGCCGAGGTCGCGGGCTCGACCGCGAGCACCCGAAAGTCGGGCCGGCGCTCCTTCAGCACCTGCCCGACCCCGGTGATCGTCCCCCCCGTGCCGACGCCGCAGACGAGCGCGTCGACCTCGCCCTCGAGATCGCGCCAGATCTCTTCGGCCGTCGTCCGACGATGGACCTCCGGATTCGCGGGGTTGGAGAACTGCTGTGGTATGAAGCCCTTGCGCTGTTTGACGATCTCCCGGGCGAGGTCGATCGACTCCCCCATGCCCCCGAGCGACGGGGTCTCGTGGACCTCGGCCCCGTAGGCGCGCAGCAGCTTGGTTCGCTCGCGGCTCATCCCCTGCGGCAGCGTCAGCACCAGCTCGTAGCCGCGGGCGGCGCATACCATGCCCAGGGCGATGCCGGTGTTGCCGCTGGTCGGCTCGACGATCACCGACTTTCCCCGCTCGATCAGCCCCTCGGCCTCGGCAGCGTCGATCATCGCCACGCCGATCCGGTCCTTGACCGAGCCCCCGGGGTTGAGGTACTCGAGCTTGGCCACGACCTCGCAGCCGAGCCCGTCTCCGAGCCTGCGCAGGGCGACCAGGGGGGTGTTCCCCACCGCCCCAGACGCCTCGAGGGCGATCCGCAGGATGTCCGGCCCGGCCGCCATCTCGCCCAAACTACCGTCCGGGCGGGGGGCCTACCCTTCCCGTATGCCCGACGTCGACGATGCGGTCCAGCTTCTCACCGATCCCACCAACGTGACCGAGGCGGAGGTGACCCGCCCGCGGCCGCTGCGCACGGTCAAGCACGACCGGGTGATCGCCAAGCTGCGCAAGGCGGGAGCGGGAAAGGCAGAAGCGCGGACCCTCGCCCTCCAGGGCCTGGAGAAGATCGACGGCGAGGTCGTCGCCCACCCGAGGCGAGGAGGCGACCAGCGCGGCGTGCCCGGCGGCAGCGAGGTCGAGGACTGGATGATCCCGGCCGACGCCGTCCGCTGGTACTAGTCCGCCGAGATGGGCTTTGACGGCCCTATGGGCACTCAACGCGCATCTCGAGCCGTCGGCGCGTTGCGTGAACACTGGTACCCCGGCTAGATGTAGTAC
>JBDTSW010000136.1:0-4193 GCA_039930945.1 bacterium | reverse complement strand
GGGTATTGCCAGAAGGGTTTCGTTCCCGGGCTCGGCGATGGCGAAAGTGGTCTGCCGAACCCGGGTTACGGCGGTTGCGGCCAGCTTCTGCTCTACAACGCAACCCTGGTGCACTGACGACCCGGCTGATCGGTCAGCGCGGGAGTCGCGGGCCGCTAGAACAGGCTCTTCTGCTCTTTACGCGGCTCGATCAAGTGCGGGCCGTCCTCGCGCACGTTGTTGACGAAGTCACCGACCTCGCGCGCGGTCAGCATCTCCTCCGGCGCCGGCCGTAGCAGCCGGCGCAGATCCTCCGGCTCGGCGTCGGGGCTGAGCCAGGCGCCCTCCAGGTCGGGCTCGAGGATCGCCGGCATCCGGTTGTGGACCGGCCGCAGCAGCTCGTTCGGCTCGCAGGTGATGATCGCGCAACTGTGGAGCACCCCGTCACCGGCGCGCTCCGGCAGCCCCGCCCAGATCCCGGCGAAGGCGAACAGCTCGCCCCCGGGGCGGCTGAACCACAGCGGGCGCTTGCCGCGATCGTCGCTCAGCCACTCGTAGAAGCCGTCGGCGGGGATCAGGCATCGGCGCTCGCGGAAGGAGTCGCGGAAGGCGGGCTGTGTCTGCAGCGTCTCCGCTCGCGCGTTGATCAGCGGACGGCCGCCCCGCTCGGCCCATCGCCCGGGGACCAGCCCCCAGCGAAGCGTGCCGAGGTCGCGCTGCCCCTGCGGAGTCTCACGGACCGCGAGCACGGGGTCGGTCGGCGCGACGTTGAAGCGCGGCTGCTGCGCCGGCACCTCGACCGAGTCGCGCAGATTGAAGCGCCGACGCAGCAGATCTGCGTCGGGGTTCGAGAGGCTGTAACGACCGCACATCTCGCTTTCGAGGCTAGCGGCGCAGAGGCGATGTATGCCGGAGGCGGGAGTCGAACCCGCACGCCCCGAAGGACAATGGGACTTGAATCCATCGCGTCTGCCAGTTCCGCCACTCCGGCAGTGCCGCAACGATAGTCGCGCCGGCAGGCGATAATCGCGCGCCGATGGATGTTGCCGCGCGCATGGAGGTGATCCGGGAGCTGTCCTCGGCCGAGGGCAGGCTCGCCGGCACCGACGCCGAGCGGCGTGTCGCGAACGGCCTCGCCGAGCGCCTGCGCGCGAGCGGCCGCCGGGTCGAGGTCGAGCCCACCTACGTCCATCCGCAGTTCGCCATGGTGATGGCGCTTCACTGCCTGCTGGGCGTCGCCGGGAGCCTGGTGGCGGTCGCGGTCCCGGCGCTGGGCTTCAGCCTGGTGCTGTTCGCCGCCACCTCGATGTACCTCGACCTCAACTACCGCCTCTATCTGCTGCGGCGGCTCTTCTTCCGCCGCGCCTCACAGAACGTAGTCTCGCCCGGGACGGCCGCCGATCGTCCCGCGAGACTGATCCTCACCGCGCACTACGACTCCGCCCGCACCGGCGCCGCCTTCTCGCCGAAGCGGGCTCGTCGGGCGGCCCGCCTGAGCTCGCGCCACGCCTGGGTCGGCCCCTTCCGGCCGCTGTTCTGGTCGCTGGCGCTGCTGCTGCCGACCCTGGGGGCGCGAATGGCGGGGATCGAGTCCGACGCGATCGCGATCTTCCAGCTCCCGTTGACGCTGGTCCTGGTGATCGGCAGCTTCGCTCTGGTCGACATCCAGCTCTCTGATGTCGTCCCCGGGGCCAACGACAACGCCTCCGGCGTGGCGACCGCGCTCTCGCTGGCGGCTGAGCTCGACTCCGCCCCGCCGGACAACCTCGACGTCTGGGTCGTGCTTCCCGGCGCCGAGGAGTGCCTGCAGGAGGGGATGCGCGCTTTCATGCGCTCGCATCGCTCCCAGCTCGACGAGCGTCCGGCCTACTTCGTCAACCTCGACACCGTGGGCAACGGCGACGTGCGCTTTCAGACCGCGGGTGGATGGGTGATCGCCTACGAGATGGACCGCCGGCTGGTCGAGCTTACCTCGGCGATCGCCGAGGCGGGCGCCGACGGCGGCGGCCTCGATGCGACCCCGCTGGCCCACGGTCTCGCCGGCGACGAGATGCCGGCGCGGCTCGCCGGGTTCGCGGCGATCACGCTCACCTGCGCCGGCGCCGACGGTTATGTGCCCCATTACCACCTGCCCTCGGACACGCCCGACAAGATCGACCCCGAGGCGCTGGAGCGGGCCCACGCTTTCGCGCTCGAGCTGATCCGCCGGCTCGATCACGACGTCGGCCGCCGCGGGGCCGGCTGAGATGGGCTCACGATCCGGCGGCGCCGAGAAGCTCTGGGAGCCCTCTCCCGAGCGGGTCGAGCGCGCGGCGATGACCCGCTACATGCGCTGGCTGGAGCGCGAACGCGGCCTGCGGTTCGAAACCTATGACGCGCTCTGGCAGTGGTCTGTGGACGAGCTGGAGGACTTCTGGGCGTCGATCTGGGACTTCTTCGAGGTGCGCGCCTCGCGACCGTACGAGCGCGTGCTCTCCGGCCGCTCGATGCCCGGAGCCCGCTGGTTCGAGGGCGCCGAGCTGAACTACGCCGAGCACGTCTTCCGCGACCGCGTCGATGACGAGGTGGCGCTGCGCTGCGCCGCCGAGCGCCGCCCGCTGAGCGAGTTGACCTGGGGCGAGCTGCGGGGGCAGGTGGCCGCCGCGGCCGCCGGCCTGCGCGCGCTCGGGGTCGATCCGGGAGACCGCGTCGCCGCGTATCTGCCCAACGGGCCGGAGGCGATCGTTACCTTCCTCGCGACCGCCTCGATCGGGGCCGTGTGGTCGAGCTGCTCGCCGGACTTCGGCCCGAGCGCGGTGATCGACCGCTTCGCCCAGATCGAGCCCAGGGTGCTCGTCGCCGCCGACGGCTACAGCTACGGCGGCAAGGAGTTCGACCGCTCATCCACGGTGCGGGCGCTGATCGAGGCGATGCCGCAGCTGGCCGGGACCGTCGTGGTCGGGCTGATGGAAGCCCAGCCCGAAGGCGACCTCGGCGGCCCGACCTCCAGCTGGGCGCAGCTGCTCGCCTCCGGGGAGGGCTCGGAGCCCGCCTTCGAGCAGGTCCCCTTCGACCATCCACTGTGGATCCTCTACTCATCGGGGACGACCGGCCTGCCGAAGGCGATCGTCCAGGGGCACGGGGGAATCCTGCTCGAGCACCTGAAGAAGCTCAACCTCCACGTCGACGCGCAGCGGGGGGACCGCGTCTTCTGGTTCACGACGACGGGGTGGATGATGTGGAACTTCCTCGTCTCGGCGCTGCTCACCCCGGCCTCGATCGTGCTCTACGACGGCAGCCCCTCCTTCCCCGACATGGAGGTGCTCTGGGAGCTGGCAGAGCGCGCCGGGGTGACCTGCTTCGGGACCTCCGCCAGCTACGTTGCAGCGTCGATGAAGGCCGGGGTCGAGCCCTCGCAGGGCCGCGACCTGTCGCGATTGCAGGCGGTGGGATCGACCGGGTCGCCGCTGGCGCCGGAGGGCTTCGAATGGGTCTACGAGCAGATCGGCGCCGACACCTGGCTCTTCTCCACCTCGGGGGGCACCGACGTCTGCACCGCGTTCGTCGGCGGGGTGCCCCTGCTGCCCGTCTACCGCGGCGAGCTGCAGGCACGGGCGCTGGGCGCCAGGATAGAAGCCTGGGACCCCGAAGGCCGGCCGCTGGTCGGCGAGGTCGGCGAGCTGGTGATCACCGAGCCGATGCCGTCGATGCCGCTCTTCTTCTGGGGCGACGAGGACGGCTCGCGCTACCGCGAGGCCTACTTCTCGCACTACCCGGGCGTCTGGCGCCACGGCGACTGGATCGAGATCACGTCGCGCGGCACGGCGATCATCTACGGGCGCTCGGACTCGACCATCAACCGCCAGGGCGTGCGCATGGGGACCAGCGAGATCTACCGCGCGGTGCAGGCGGTGCCCGAGGTCAGCGACGCCCTGGTGGTCGACATCCCGCGGCCGGGCACCGAGGGCTGGATGGCGCTGTTCGTCGTCCTCGGCGAGGGCGAGGACCTCAGCGACGAGCTCACCGCGGAGATCAAGCGCTCGATCCGCGAGCAGTGCTCGCCCCGACATGTCCCCAACGAGGTCTTCGAGATCGACGAGGTCCCGAGGACGCTGTCGGGGAAGCTCCTGGAGGTGCCGGTGAAGCGGATCCTGATGGGGACGCCGGCCGATCAGGCCGCCAGCCGTGACTCGCTGGCAAACCCCGAGGCGCTGGACTTCTTCGTCGAGCTGGCC
>JBDTSW010000135.1:0-4249 GCA_039930945.1 bacterium | reverse complement strand
CGCCGGCGCCGTCTCCCCCGAAGGCGGAGGCGGCCCACCCGGCGCAGCCAGTTGGGATTGCTCGTCGGGCAGGCGCAGCCGTTTCAGCATCAGCGCGTTGACGGCGACGATGAAGCTCGAGCCCGACATCGAGAGCGCCGCGATCTCAGGCCGCAGTACCAGCCCAAGCGAGGGTTCGAAGACACCGGCGGCGATCGGCAGCGCGATCGCGTTGTAGCCGATCGCCCAACCCAGGTTCTGGCGCATCTTGCGCAGAGTCCCGTGCCCGACCGCGAGGGCGGTGGGAACGTCGAGCGGGTCGGAGCGCATCAGCACCACGTCGGCGGTCTCGATCGCGACATCGGTGCCGGCGCCGATCGCAATCCCGAGGTCGGCTCGAGCCAGGGCCGGCGCATCGTTGACACCGTCGCCGACCATCGCCACCTTGCGGCCGTCGGCCTGCAGCTCGGCGACCTTGGCCGCCTTGTCGCCGGGCAGGACCTCGGCGATCACGGTGTCGATGCCGAGCCGCTCGGCGATCCGTTCAGCGGTCGCTTGGTTGTCGCCGGTCAGCATCACGACCTCGACCGCGGCCTCGTGCAGGGCCTCGACCGCGGCGGCCGAGGTCACCCGAAGAGCGTCGGCGATACCGAAGAGCCCGACTGCCCGCCCGTCTATCGCTGCGATCACGGCTGTGCGCCCACCCGCCGCCAGCTCTTCGCGGCGCTCTCCCAGGGAGCCCAGCTCTACGCTTCGCTGCTCCATCAGCCGGCGGTTGCCGACCGCCACCGAGCGCCCGTCCACGGTGGCGACCGCGCCGTGGCCGGGGACGTTCTCGAACTCCATCGCCGGCACCTCGGGCGCCCCTCCGGCCTCGGCGCGGCGGACGATCGCCTCGGCCAGCGGATGCTCTGAGGAGCGCTCGACCGCGGCGACGAGGCGCACGAGCTCGAGCTCGTCGATCGCGTCGGCGATCACGTCGGTGACCTCGGGCTCGCCCTTGGTCAGGGTGCCGGTCTTGTCCATCACCACGACTTGGATCCGGGCCGAAGTCTCGAGCGCGATCGCGCTCTTGAACAGCACGCCGCGCTTGGCGCCGAGGCCGGTTCCGACCATGATCGCGGTCGGGGTCGCGAGGCCGAGCGCGTCGGGGCAGGTGATGACGACGACGGTGATCGCGAACAGGATCGCCGTCGAGGCATCGGCTCCACTCGCCATCCAGACGCCGAACGTGAGCCCGCCTCCGATCAGGGCGACGAAGACCAGCCAGAAGGCGGCCCGGTCGGCCAGCTTCTGCCCGGGGGCCTTGGAGTTCTGCGCTTCCTGCACCAGCCTGACGATCTGGGCCAGGGCCGTGTCGGATCCAACCTTGCTGGCCCGCACACGTAACGTCCCGTTGGCATTGATCGTCGCGCCGATCACCTCGGAGCCCGCCGCCTTGTGCACCGGCAGGCTCTCGCCGGTGACCATCGACTCGTCGACATCGCTCTCGCCGTCGGTGACGGCCCCGTCGACCGCGATCTTTGCTCCAGGCCTGACCAGCAGCAGCTCGCCGACCTCCACTTCGGCGGTGGGAACCTCGACCGTCTCGCCGTCGCGGATCACCAGCGCCTTCGGCGGAGCGAGGTCGAGGAGGGTCCGGATAGCGTCGTTGGCGCCACCGCGGGCCCGCATCTCGAACCAGTGGCCGAGCAGCACGAACGAGGCCAGGACGGTCGCTGCCTCGTAGAAGACCTCGCCGCCGCCCGTCAACGTGATCGCCACGGAGTAAAGCCAGCCGGCGCCGACGGCGACTGCGACCAGGACCATCATGTCCAGCGTTCGCGCGCGCAGGGCGCGGACGGCACCGGTGAAGAAGATCGAGCAGGAGTAGACGATCACCGGCAGGCTGAGGATCAGCGTGAAGACATCCTCTCGCAGCCCGAACGGAACCGGGACCTCGAAGCCGAAGATGTCGCGGCCGATCGGCGACCAGAGGACGATCGGGATCGAGAACGCCAGCGCGACGAAGAAGCGGTTGCGCATGTCGGCGACCATCGCCGCCATCGAGATCTCGCCGTGGCCGCCGTGGCCCATGACCTCATCGGGTGAGCGCATCGCCTCCTCGTCGGGCGGCTCGACCGCGGGGTGCGCATGGACGTGCGGCGCCGCAGGAGGGGCCACCACCGCCTCGGCCGTGGCCGGATCGGGCTCGAGCATCGGGTCGCAGATGTGCTCGGGGACCGATTGGCCGGCGCAGTGATAGCCGCACTCGGTGACCCAGCGACGCAGGTCCTTGAGCGAGGTGCCGATCGGGTCGTAGACGACGGTTGCGGTCTGGCTGACAGGGTTGGCGTCGACCTCGATCACGCCGGGGCGCCGCCCGATCGCCGACTCGACCACCGCCTTCTCGGAAGCGCGGAGCATGCCGCTGGCCTCGAGAACCGCGGTCGCGCGGGCACCGGTTGCCGGACTCACACGGGGCTCGCGCGTTCGGCTCGGTAGAAGCAGAGCGTTCCGAATGCCGTGCGAAGCCGGCCGGTCTGCTGCACTCCAGCAAGGCCCGCTGCCTCGAAGATCGCCGGCAGCAGGCCACTGAGGTTGTCGCGTGTTGGCTCGAAGCCATCGAGGAGCCGGATGCCCAGTGAGAGAGCGCGCATCACCGGGTCGGACGGCGGCCCCCAGTCGGCCACATGAAGCTTGCCGCCCGGGCGCAGGACCCGGGCGATCTCGGCGGCCGTCTGCCGCTTGACCTGCGGCGACAGGTGATGGAAGAAGAGCGTCGAAACGATCGCGTCGAAGGTCTCGTCCTCGTAGGGAAGATGATTGGAGAATCCCTGATCGAAGCGGATCTCGATCCCGCCTGCCTGCGCTTTGGCTCGGGCCCGAGCCAGGATCTCCGGGTCGGCGTCCAACCCGAACGCCTCCGCGCCGGGCTGCGCCCGCTTGATCAGCAGCGCCAGCGTCCCGGTGCCGCAGCCCAGGTCCAGGATGCGATCGCCGGGAGCCGGCGCCGCCTGCTCGAGCAGGCGGCGCTTGAACAGTCCCTCGCGGGTCGTCAGCCCGACCACCGGGTCGTAGAAGCGGGTGAGCGCCCGCACGCGTAGAGCGGGGACGTAGCTGGGGTCGCTCATGGCTTGTCCGGAATCGCCGCCACGGCGAAGCCAACCCGCCGGCGCAACGTTCGCAGTTCGGCCATCGCCCGCCGCTCGTGCTGACTTTCCTCTTCTGCCACCTCGCCGACCGTCCGACCGAGGTAACCGGGGCGCTCGCTCGCGGCGAGCAAGTTGGCCGGCCCGGCCTCGGCGGGGGCGTAGGTGACCGTCGCCTCCTCGGTCGCCAGGTTGACGCCAGCATCGAGGACCCCTGTCGTGGCGCCCAAGATCGCTTCCAACTTGCTCACGCACGAGGCGCAGTGCATGCCCTCGATCGTCAGCTCGATCCGGCTTTCATTCTTGCGGTCTTCGCGGTTGTCGTCGTCGTGATCGAGGTCCGGCCTTACGCAGTGTAGGACGAGGCGCCCCACGGTGAACAGATCGAGGGGAACGGCCTGGAGCGAACCGACGAGCTGATCGCCGCGGTCGGCTGGCTGCTGCGAAGTCGCTGATCGCACAGCAAGCATGATTGCTAGCCGCCACGGCGAGCTGGTGCTGATTCCGGCTGAGGTCCCCTGAGACCGACCACGAGACCGAGGACGGCCACGGTCAACAGCCCGAGGCTGGTCCACTGGGTGACGCTCAGTCCCAGGGTCAAGTTGGTGCTGTCTTCGCGAACGAAGAACATGAGAAAGCGGCCGAAGGCATAGGCGGCGATCACCGTCCAAAGCAGAGACCCGGGTCGCCTGAAGCGATGGCGCAGAGGCCAGATCACGGCGAACATCGCCAGGGCGAGCACGACCTCGTAGAGCCCGCCCGAGTGATAGGCGAGCGCGTTGCTCGGCACATCGGCAGCCTGGTGGGCGTTTCGCACCGCCCAGGGCAGATCCGAGACCGGGCCGTAGTGCTCGCCGTTGATCACATCCCCGATCCGTCCGACCGCCATCCCGAGGGGAAAGCCGGCCGCCAGGGCGTCGAGGTAGCTGAGGCTCAGGCCCCGCCGGCGCAAGTAGAACCCGACGGCGGGCACGCCGAAAATGATTCCCCCGTAGAAGGAGAAGCCGTTCGTGCCGAGCCAGTCGGCCGGATTCAGCAGCGCGGCCGAGTCGTTCTCGAGCAGGTAGAACACCCTCGCTCCCAGCATTCCGCTGACGGCCATGACGACGAGCAGGTCGAGCACCTGGTCGGTGTCGAGG
>JBDTSW010000134.1:0-4459 GCA_039930945.1 bacterium | reverse complement strand
CGACCCCGGGGGGAGTCCTCGCCCTCGGGCAGCTTGCCGTCGCGGCCGACGTAGCCGTCGGCGGCGCCGACGACCACGTAAACGGCGTCGTCGGTGCCGGGGTTGCGCAGCTCGCGCACCGTCGCGGGTCCGACCCAGGCCATGCCGCCGGGGCCGAGCGTGTGCTTGGAGCCGTCGCCGAACTCGATCTCGACCCGCCCCGAGTGCAGGAAGTACAGCTCCTCCTGGCGCTCGTGGTAGTGCTTGCCGGTCTCGAAACCGGGCGGCAGCACGATCGCGTTGACGCCGAAGGCGCTGACGCCGAGCTCACGGCGGATCTTGCGGAAGCCGGGGCCCTCGCCGAGGCCATCGAGCGCCGCCACGGCGTAACCGTCCCCACGGATCGGCTCTCGCACCTCGTCGCTCACGGCGTCGCACCCTAATACCCTTCGCGCCCCGATGACCGCAGGGCCGAACATCTTCGCCAAGCAGCACCTGATGACCGCCGGGCCGACGCCCCTGCCGCCGGCCGTCTCCCAGGTGATGGCCGAGCCGATCCTCTACCACCGCGCCCCCGCCTTCGTCGAGGTCTACGAACGCGTGCTCGACCGTCTGCGCACCGTCTTTCAGACCCGCAACGAGGTCCTCTGCTTCGCCTCCTCCGGGACCGGTGCGATGGAGTCCGCGGTGTCCAACCTCGTGGTCCCGGGCGCGCCCGCGGTCGTCGCCTCCTGCGGCAAGTTCGGCGAGCGCTGGGCAGAGCTCTGCGACGCCTTCGGCGCCGACACGACCCACCTCGCCTTCGAGTGGGGCTCAAAGGTCGATCCCGACCGCCTCGACGAGTCCCTGGCCGGCCTCGGCGGCGCCGCCAGGGTCGTCTTCGTCACCCACTCCGAGTCCTCCACCGGCGTCGTCAACGACGTCAGGGGGCTGAACGAGGTGGCCACACGGCACGGCGCCGTGCTCTGCGTCGATGCGATCTCGGGCCTCGGGGCGGTCGACCTGCCCCAGGACGAGTGGGGCCTCGACGTGGTCGTCTCCGGCTCACAGAAGGCGCTGATGTGCCCTCCGGGGCTGGCCTTTGCCTCGGTCTCCGAGCGGGCGCTGGCGCTGGCGGCCTCCAACCCCGGCCGCCGTTACTACTATGACTGGGCCGGGACCGCGAAGGGCCAGGCCCAGGACCCCCCGAACTCGGCGTTCACGCCGGCCGTGACCCTGTTCATGGCCCTCGACGTCGCCCTGGGGCTGATCCAGGAGGAGGGCCTGGACGCGGTCTTCGGTCGCCACGCCCTGCTCGCCCGCGCCACTCGGGCGGGGATCGAGGCCCTCGGGCTCGAGCGCTTCGGCCCGGACGACCCCGACGCCAACGTGCTCACGGTGGCTCGCATGCCCGACTTGATCGACGGCGCCGCGGTGCCGAAGCTGATGCGCGACCGTTACGGGGTCACGATCGCCGGCGGCCAGGGCAAGCTGAAGGGGCAGATCGCCCGAATCGCCCACGTCGGCTACTACGGCGGCTTCGACATCGTCATCGCTCTGGCCGCGCTCGAGATGGCGCTCCGCGACCTCGGCTACGACGCCGAGCGCGGCGCCGGCGTTGCCGCGGCCCAGCGGGTCTTCGCCGACAGCGGCTCCGTGCCCACGCCGGCCGGGTGACCGTGGCCGAGCGGACCCTCGCCGACCCGGTGCCGCGGGTGCTCGTCAGGGAGGAGATCGCTGACGCCGGCGTCGAGCTGCTGCGCCGCGAGTTCGAGGTCGAGCTCGGGCTGGACTGGGACGACGACACCCTGCGCGAGCGGATCGGCGAGTTCGACGCGATCGTGATCCGCTCCGCGACCAAGCTGACCGCCGACCTGATCGGGCGCGCCGACCGCATGCGGGTGATCGGACGCGCCGGCACCGGCGTCGACAACGTCGATCTCGACGCCGCCACCAAGCGCGGGATCATCGTCGCCAACGCGCCCGAGTCGAACTCGATCGCCGCCGCCGAGCACACGATGGCGATGGCCCTGGCTCTGTGCCGCAACATCGCGCAGGCGCACGGCTCGCTGATCCGGGGCCGCTGGGAGCGCTCGCGCTTCGGGGGCAGCGAGCTCTACCGCAAGACGCTCGGCGTGATCGGGTTCGGCCGCATCGGCCAGCTCGTCGCCCGTCGCGCCCAGGCGTTCGAGATGGAGGTGATCGGCTTCGACAAGTTCGTCGCGCCCGAGCGCTTCCGCGATCTCGGCGTCGAGGGGGTCGAGACGATCGAAGAGCTGTACGCGCGCGCGGACCTGATCACGATCCACCTGCCGAAGGCCCCGGACACGATCAACTGGATCGGGGCCGAGGCGATCGCGGCGATGAGGGACGGCGTGCGGATCGTCAACTGCGCCCGTGGCGAGCTGGTCGACCTCGACGCGCTCCAGGCGGGCCTCGAGTCCGGCAAGGTCGCCGGGGCGGCGCTGGACGTGTTCCCGTCGGAGCCCTTCAGCGAGCATCCGCTGTTCGAGCGCGACAACGTCGTCGTCACCCCACACCTCGGCGCCTCGACGACGGAGGCTCAGGACCGCGCGGGCACCGACACCGCCGAGCAGGTGAGCGCGGCCCTGGCCGGCGGGGTGGTCAGCAACGCGGTCAACATCCACGCCCCGCTCCCCGAGGTCCTGGTCCCGTTCGTGCCGCTGTGCGAGCGCCTCGGCCGCCTTGCGCAGGGCCTGGGCCAGGGCTCGGTCGTCCGAGTCGAGGCCGAGTTCCGCGGCCGCATCGCCGAGCACGACACGCGACTGCTCGGCACCTCGGTGCTGGTCGGCGTCTTGAGCGGTCACACCGAGGAGCCGGTCAACCTGGTCAATGCCCCGGCGATGGCCGAGGAGCGCGGGATCGAGCTGGTCGAAACCACGGACACCATCTCCGAGGACTTCACCGAGCTGGTCACCGTGCGCATCGGCGCAGGGGATGGAGCGGTCGAGGTCGAGGGCACCGGGGTCGGGCCGCGCAACGACCCCTATCTGACCTCGATCTGGGGTGCTCGCTTCTACCTGCCGTTCGAGGGCCACCTGGCGGTCTTCCGCTACACCGACACGCCCGGGATGATCGGCCGCGTCGGCACCGCCTTCGGCCAGCAGAGCGTCAACATCGTCTCCGCGGCCGTCGGCGCCGAGCACGAGGCCGAGACCGCGGTCATGGTGCTGACCACCGACGCCGCCGTCCGCTGGGAGACGGTCGAGAGCATTCTCAAGCTCGACGGCTTCTTCGAGGGGCGCGCCGTCTCGCTCTAAGGTCTAGGCTCGCCCGGATGCGAGCAGTTGTCATCGCCCGCCACGGCGGCCCCGAGGTACTCGAGGTCCAACAGCGTCCGGACCCGTCGGTCGGCCCCGGCGAGGTGAGGATCTCCGTCAGGGCCGCAGGAATCAACTTCGCCGACCTGATGGCGCGCTCCGGCGTCTACCCTGACGCGCCGAAGCCGCCGTGCGTCGTCGGCTACGAGGTCGCCGGTGAGGTCGAGTCGGTGGGAGAGGGCGTCGAGTCGGCGAAGGTGGGCGACCGGGTGCTCGCGGGGACGCGGTTCGGCGGTTACGCTGAGCTGGTCACCGTCCCCGGCGACCAGGTGCTGGCGCTGCCGGCGGATCTCTCCTTCGAGCAGGGCGCCGCCTTCCCGGTCAACTACGGCACCGCCTACGCGGGGGCCGTGCTGATGGGTGGCCTGCGTCAGGGCGATCGCTTCCTGATCCACGCCGCCGCCGGCGGCGTCGGGATCGCGGCCACGCAGATCGCCGGCAACATCGGCGCCGAGGTCTTCGGCACGGCATCGGCCGCCAAGCACGACGCGATCCGCGAGCAGGGCGTCGATCACGCGATCGACTACCACACCCAGGACTTCCTCGGCGAGGTGATGCGGATCACCGCCGGCGAGGGCGTCGACGTCGTCATGGACGCCGTCGGACCCTCGAGCTTTCGCCGCAGCTACAAGGCGTTGGGGCAGGGCGGGCGGCTGATCATGTTCGGCCTCTCCGAGGTGCAGACCGGCGACAGGCGCAACATCCCGGCGGTGCTCAAGGGCCTGGCGACGATGCCGCTGGCGACGATGCCCTGGTGGAAGAGCCTGTCGATGATGAGCGAGAACAAGGGAATCCTGGGCCTCAACATGCTCCATTGGTGGGACAGGGAGGGCAACCTCGACCGCGTCACCGAGCCGCTGATGGGCGACCTGGGGGCGGGCCGGCTGAAGCCGGTCGTCGCCGAGAGCTTTCCCTTCGACCGCGCGCCCGACGCCCACCGCTTCCTCGCCGAGGCACGCAACGTGGGCAAGGTCGTGCTGGTGCCCTGAAGCCGGGTAGCGGCCTGACCCGGCGCTAGGGTGCCGAGCGTGTCCTGGACGGTCCTGGCGAGCATCGGCAGCGTCTACGAGCGCGCGATCGCCGACACCGGCCGCGAGGCCTCGTTCCTCTTCTTCGTCGCCTTCCTGGTCAGCTTCGGCTTCATCCGCACCAGCGCGCAC
>JBDTSW010000133.1:0-4660 GCA_039930945.1 bacterium | reverse complement strand
TCTCAAGCCCGGAGTCGGACTCGAACCGACGACCCCTTCCTTACCATGGAAGTGCTCTACCAGCTGAGCTATCCGGGCGGGTCTCTCAGCGTAGCCGCTGGCGCTAGGACAGGATCGCCTCCTTGATTAGAGTGGCAGCGATGAGCGCATCCGAGATGCCCATCCTGATCGGCTACGACGGTTCGGATTCGGCGCGTCGTTGCGTCAGCGAGGCGGCCGAACTGTTCGGATCTCGACGGGCCGTGGTGGTCACGGTGTGGGAGCCCGGCCTGGCCTACGCCGCCGCGATGCCGATGGCTGGCATGGAGTTGGCACCGGCTCCCGTGATCGACGTCGAGGCCGCGCGTGAGGCCGACCACGAACTGCAGGCGCGGGCCGAGCGGATCGCCCGGGACGGAGCGGAATTGGCGAGGTCGGCCGGTTTGCAGGCGGAGTCACTCGCGGTGCCCGGCGAGGCGCAGGTGGCCGAGGCGATCGCCGAGCAGGCTCGAGAGATCGGCGCGGCGGCCATCGTGGTCGGCTCGCGCGGGCTGAGCGGTTTGCGGGCGAGGATGAAGGGCAGCACGTCCAGCGCCGTGCTCAAGCACGCCCCGTGTCCGGTCCTTGTCGTTCACCACGACTGAGCTACACCAGACCGAGTCCTGCTCGATCGGCGCCGCGGTTCCTCAGGCTGTCGAGTCGAGCCCTTCCCGGATCGCCGCTGCGACTGCGACCGTCGCCTCGGCGGCGCGCCCGCCCAGCCCGGCGGCGTTGATGAAGCCGTGGACGAGGTCGGGCTCACGGCGCAGGGTGGTCGCCACGCCCGCCTCGCGCAGGCGCTCCGCGTAGGCCTCGCCCTCGTCGCGCAGGGGATCGAAGCCGGCGGTTACGACGTGGGCGGGCGGCAGGCCGGAGAGGTCGGGGGCCAGGATCGGCGAGGCGCGGGGGTCGGAGCGTTCGCCGGGCGCACCGAAGTAGTTGTCGCGATACCAGTCCATCTCCTCCCGGGTGAGGAAGAAGCCCTCGGCGAAGAGCTCGTAGGAGCGCCGCCTGAACGAGTAGTCGGTGACCGGGTAGATCAGGGCCTGGAAGGCGGGAACGGATCCTGCCGCGGCGACGGTGAGCTGGGAGACGGCCGCGGCGAGGTTGCCCCCGGCGCTGTCGCCGGCGACCGCGATCCGGGCGGGGTCCGCCCCGAGGCTCTCGGCCTCGGCGTGTGCCCACTCGAACGCCGCCAGGGCGTCGTCGACGGCGGCGGGAAAGCGGTGCTCGGGGGCGAGCCGGTAGGCGATCGCCAGCACGATCGCCGGGGTCTCGCGGGCGAGGAACCGACAGGGCTGGTCGTGGGTGTCGAGGTCGCCGATCACATGGCCGCCGCCGTGGTAATAGACGACCAGCGGCCCCGGGTCGGGAAGGCCAGGGGGCACGTACAGGCGGGCGCCGATCGACCCGGCAGGCCCCGGGATCTCCAGGTCGCAGACCCGTTCGAGCTCGATCGGCGGGCCGGCGAACACGCGGGCGTCGTGCAGCCGGCGCTCGCGCGCCTCGGCGACGGGCACGATCTCGGAGCCTCCCAGCCGCTCCTCCAGACGCAGCGCGATCTGTACCTGGGGGTGCAGCTCCTGGCCGTCGAGCCGGATCGGCCTGCCGGCGAGCAGGCGAACCGCGGAGTCGGGCAGCCTCGTGATCAGCCGGGCGACGGACGACTCGAGGCGCTCACGCAGGCTCATCTCAAGGCGTCGGCCACCGCCACGGCAAAGGCGTCGACATCCTCGGGCGTCGTGTCCCACGAGCACATCCAGCGGACCACGCCCTCGGCGTCGTCCCAGATGTAGAACGGGTCGGGGGCCGGAAGATCGGAGAGCAGGGCGTCGATCGCCGGCCGCGGCAGCCGGGCGAAGACGCCGTTGGCCTCGACCGGGTGGACGATCTCGAGCTGCTCGAGGCCGCCGACGGCGTCGGCCAGCCTGCTGGCCATCCGGTTGGCGTGCGAGGCGCTGCGCAGCCAGAGGTCGCCGGTCAGCAGCGCCTCCAGCTGGGCGGAGGCGAAGCGCATCTTCGAGGCCAGCTGCCCGAGCTGCTTGCGGACGAAGGCGAAGTCCTCCCCGAGCCCGGGAGTGAGAAAGACCACCGCCTCGCCGAAGACCATCCCGTTCTTGGTGCCGCCGAAGGAGACCGCGTCCACGCCGACGTCGGTGGCGAGCCCGCGAAGCGACGCGCCGAGCGAGGCGGCGGCGTTGGCGAGCCGGGCGCCGTCGAGGTGGACGTACATCCCAAGCTCGTGCGCGACGTCGGTCAGCGCCTGCGTCTGCTCGACCGTGTAGACGGTGCCGAACTCGGTTGATTGCGTGATCGAGACGACCCGCGGCTGGACGTGGTGGATGTCACCCCGCTTGGCCTCCCAGCGGCGGAGGTCGTCGGGGGAGAGCTTGCCGTGCTCGGTGGCGACGGTCAGCAGCTTGGTGCCGGTCAGCCGCTCCGGGGCGCCGCACTCGTCGACGTGCATGTGGGCGGTGTCGGTGCAGATCGCCGCCTCGTGGGGGCCGGTGAAGGCGTCGAGCGCGGCGACGTTGGCGCCGGTGCCGTTGAAGACGACGAACGCCCTCGCCCCCTCTCCGAAGTGGTCGCGGAACGCCGCCTCGACCCGCTCGGTCCAGGGGTCGTCTCCGTAGGAGCCGCTGTGGCCCACGTTGGCGGCGGCGATCGCCTCGAGCACCTCCGGGTGGGCACCCGAGTGGTTGTCGGAGGCGAAGTCGTGCGGATGATCGCTCATCTCGAAAGCCCCTGCGGCAGGGCGCCCCTAGGAGTGAAGCTCGAGGCGCTTGCCGTTCATCTTCGCGGCTTGGTCGGAGCAGATGAAGGCGATCGCCTCGGCGATGTGCTCGGCCGGGGTGAAGATCTTGTAGGGCTTGTCGGGGTTGGCCTCGCGCATCTGCGGGGTGAGGATCGCGTTGACGACGACGATGTTCGCGGTGGCCGCCGACTCGGCCTTGCGGAAGGAGTCGGCGAGGGCGAGGGTCCAGGTCTCGGCCGCGGCCTTGGTCGCCGCGTAGGAGGCGTTGGTGCCGTCGGGCGCCTGCGCCTGCGAGGAGGAGACAATCACGAAGCGTCCGTGATCGCTCGCCGCGAGCGCGTCGTGGAAGGCGCGCGTGGCGTGCTGGACCGAGCGCACCAGCAGGCCGTGGAGCCACTCGTAGTCGTCCAGCGGGGTGGTCGTCAGCGGGTCGCCGCCCTTCCAGCCGCCGACCAGGTGGATCAGGCCGTCGACCTTGCCGAAGCGATCGCTCAGCGCCGCACACCAGGCGGCAGCGGCCTCGCCGTCGAGCAGGTCGACGACGCGCGCGTCGACGCGCTCCTCGGGGAGGCCGAGCTGGGCTACGAGCGCGTCGAGGCGCCCGGAGTCGACGTCGGTCAGCGCCAGCGCGGCGCCCGCGTCGGCGAGCCGGCGCGCGACGACCGGGCCGAGGCCGCCCCCGGCCCCGGCGATCGCGATCGTGCGGCCCTCGAGGTTGCTCATTCCAGGCAAGCTAGACCATCCGTCGCGCGGGCCGCTCGATCGCGGCGAGCAGGCGCGCGCCCGCGATCCCGGCGGCGCCGCCCAGGCAGCCGAAGAAGATGTCGTAAGCCGAGTCGCGCCAGCTCGGCAGCAGCGCGGTGTCGAGGATCTGGTCGCCGGCGAGCTCGGCCAGCTCCCAGGCGACGGTGAGCGAGAGCACCCCGATCATCGCCACCACGGCCCAGGCGGGCCAGCGGCGCCGCCGGAGAGTCGTCCCCAGCGCCCAGCCCACCAGCGCGCCGCCGGCGGCGTGCGCAAGCGTGCTCGTCCTATGCGAGGAGGCGGGCGGATCGACCCAGACCATCCACAGGATCGCCACGAGCCCGAGCGCCACGGCCAAGGTGA
This sequence comes from bacterium, assembly GCA_039930945.1. Classification (GTDB taxonomy): domain Bacteria; phylum Actinomycetota; class Thermoleophilia; order Solirubrobacterales; family 70-9; genus JBDTSW01. Next base: position 780 of record JBDTSW010000133.1, on the reverse strand, counting down.
CCCCCCCTGACAGCCCCACGAGCCGGCCTGCGAGCAGGCCGGCGACGCAGATCGCGCACATCACCAGCGCGGCGCCGTTGCGCGCGGCGGTGAACCCGAAGGCGGCCGCGACCAACGCCGCAAGCGCCAGCGCGAACGCCAACATGTCCACCCGCTGCCGGGGAATGCCCATCAGGGCAGGGTACGGACGGGGGGTTAAGCCGGGGTTAGGGCCGGGTCGCGCGGGCGGACCAGCGCGTCCTCCATCTTCGGCAGCAGCTGGACGTAGAACAGCGACAGCGGGAACTCGTCGTCGCGGACCAGGTCGACGAGCTGCTTGGGCTCCTCCACCTCGGGCAGCTGGCGGCGATCGGCGGCCCAGATCGAGCTCTCGGCCGGGGTCACGTACTCCGAGACGAGGTCGTGGGCGGCGGCCCACTGGGCGATCTTGGAGCGGTCGATGCCGGAGTGGTAGAGGTCCTGGACCCGCTCGCGCAGGGCGCCGACCCCATCGACGAGGCGATCCCAATCGATCGTCAGGTGGTTGTCGGTCCAGTGCAAATAGCCCTCCTTGTGCAGGAAGGCGAACAGCAGCTGGCCGCCGAGACCGTCGTAATTGCGCACCCGCGGGCCGGTGATCGGGAACCGGAAGAGGCGGTCGAAGAGGATCGCGTACTGCACGTAGCGCGCGAACGGGATGCCCTCGCGCTCGAGCTCGGCCGAGTGCCCGAAGGCGGTGAGATCACAGCGGAGCTCCTCCAGCGAGTACATCCAGTAGGGGCTGCGCTGGCGGATCATGAA
>JBDTSW010000132.1:0-4669 GCA_039930945.1 bacterium | reverse complement strand
GGCGCGTTCAGCAGGTGGCCGAACTGCTCGGTGTAGCCGCGGGCCATCTGCCAGGCGACCTGGTAGCCGGTCCACGACTCACGGATCGTGCCGTCGGGGTCGTTGACCGACACCTGGACGACCTCGGTGTCGCCGTCGTAGTAGCCGATCTGCCAGGTGAACGGCGGCTTTGCCTCGGCGAAGGTCTTGAGCTTGCCGTGAGTCTGCGCGGTCTCGGCAACCTTGGGGTCAGTGTCGCCGATCCTGATCGCCTCGCGGGCGCTGAGGTTGTAGCCCTTGGGCGTCTCGGGGAGCTTGCCGCCGATCACCGGCGCGGGGACCGAGCCGGCCTCGGTTGACCCCGGCTCGTCGTCGCGGGCTGAGGCCGGTGCCGGCAGGGCGAGCAGCGCCGCGAGGGCGGCCAGCGCGATAAGTAGCCGCGGCCGGACGGTCAAGCGGATGAGTCTATGGCCGGTTCCTGCGACAATCGCCCCCGCACGGACCCACGATCGAAGGGGGCGGATGCTCTTCAGGCAGATCATCAACGAGGACCTCTCCTGCGCCTCCTATCTGGTCGGGGACGGGGGCGTCGCCGCTGTCGTCGACCCGCAGTGGGACATCGACCCCTACCTGCGGCTCAGCCGCCTGCACGGGGTCCGCATCGAGCACGTGCTCGAGACCCACAACCACGCCGACCACGTCTCCGGCCACGGCCGGCTGGCGGCGGCGACCGGGGCAACGATCCACGTTCACGCCCTGGGCGAGGTCGAGTACGAGCACGAGGGCTTCGAGGACGGCTGGCGGCTGCGGCTGGGCTCAGTCGAGATCGAGGCGGTCCACACCCCGGGCCACCGGCCCGAGCACACCGCCTTCGTGTTGCGCACCGAGGGCGAGCCCTGGGCGGTGCTGGCGGGCGACTCGCTGTTTGCCGGCGACGTCGCCCGGCCCGACCTGGCGATCGAGAAGTCCGAGGGCGCGCGCGGGATCTTCCGCTCGCTGCACGAGCGCCTGCTGACCCTGCCCGACGAGGTCGAGCTTTGGCCCGGGCACCTCGGCGGCTCGATGTGCGGCAGTAAGGCGATCGACAACAAGACCTCTTCGACGATCGGCCACGAGCGCGCCCATAACCCGGCGCTGCAGCTGCACGACGAGGATCAGTTCGTCGCCCACGCGCTGGCGACGCTCGGCGCCAAGCCGCCCAACATCGAGCACATCGTCGCGCTCAACCGCGGGCCGCTGCGCGAGGAGCAGGCGGCGCCGATCCCGCTCAGCCCGCGCGGGGTCGAGGCCGCGGTCGCCGGCGGGGCGATCGTCGTCGACGCCCGCACCAACGAGCAGTTCGACGAGGCCCACATCCGCGGCGCGATCTCGGCCTCGGCCTACGACACGGGCTTTGCGACCAAGGTCGCGCAGGTGGTCCCGGTCGACGCCGACGTGGTCGTCGTCGCCGCCTCCGACGGCTACGAGCTGGAGGCGGCGGAGATGCTGGGGGCGGTCGGGCTGCGCGTCCACGGCTCATTGCAGGGCGGGATGACCGCCTGGCGCTCGGAGGAGCGGCCGGTGGAGCGGATCGAGCTGATCGGCGCCGACGAGCTCGCTGGGCGGCTGGACGGAGCCGAGCCGCCGCTGGTCTTGGACGTGCGCGAGCCCGACGAGTTCGACGCCGGCCACATCCCCGGCTCGGCCAACATCCCCTACGGAGAGCTGAGCCAGCGCCTGGACGAGCTTTCCCGGGAGCGCCCGATTGCCGCCGTCTGCTCGGGCGGCAAGCGCTCGGGGCTGGCGGCGTCGGTGTTGCAGCGCGAGGGGTTCGACGACGTCGCCCACGTCGGCCACGGCGGCCTCGGCGCCTGGCGCGAGAAGGGCCGCCCGATCGAGTCGAGCTGAATCGTCACACCTGGGCTTCGGCCTAGGCGCAGGTGCGCGCCACACGTTGCCGGCGGCGGTGGAGACTGATCCTCGATGAGGGTAATGGAGTATGCTGGCATACGCGTGAAGCGGACCACTGTGAAGCTGCCCGACGAGCTGGACGCGAGGCTGCGCCACGAGGCGCGGTTGCGGGGGGTCACGATCGCCGAGATCACCCGCGCTGCGCTCGAGTCTCATCTCGGGATTCACTCTAGGCGGCGGTTGGGCGCGGCGGGGGCGGGCCGAAGCGGACGAGCCGACGTTTCGGAGCGGATCGAGGAGATCCTCGCCGCCGAGGTCTCGCGGTAGCGCTGCTCGTCGACGCCGGGCCCCTGTACGCATACGTCGACGCCGACGATGCGCATCACGAGGCGTGCCTCGAGTTGCTCGAGACCCATTCCGAGCCGCTGCTGGTGCCGGTGCTCGTGATCACCGAGGTCACCTACCTGCTGGGAAAGCGCCTCGGCTGGGAGGCGGAGGTCCGCTTCCTCGGAGACCTGGCCTCGGGCGAGCTCGGGGTCGAGCCTGTCCACCCCACCGACCTGCTGAGGATCGCCGAGCTGGTCGCCGCGTACCGAGACCTCCAGATCGGCACCGTGGACGCATCCGTGGTGGCGGCTGCGGAGCGCCTGGGGGTGAGGGAGATCGCCACCCTCGACCGCCGGCACTTCGGGGTCGTGCGCCCGCGCCACGCCGACGCCTTCGAGCTATTGCCGGGCTGAGAGTCAGTCAGTGGCGGCCCAGGTTTCCGCCCGCCACGGCCGACGATCGCCCACGCTACCTTGTGTGCCGTGACCGCCAAAGAGAAGCTGCGCGAGCTGGTGAACCGCATGTCGGAGCGAGAGGCGGCGGCGGCTCTTGTGCGGCTGCCGCATCCATCCGGGGTGGGCGACGATCAGGTGTCGGAGTTGCTCGACGTGGCGCCTCTCGACGATGAGCCGGTCACGCCGGAGGAGGAAGAGGCCGCCGCCGAGGCGCGCGAGGCGTACCGGCGCGGCGAGTTCGTCATGGCCGAGAACATCGCGCTCCGCTGAGCGGCGCCGCGGCCTCGTCGGCACGCACGGGCGGCACCCTCTTGGGCGGACGCCGGATTCGCGTCTAGGGTCGCACAGTGCCGTTCAGCAAGAGTCAGGTCGATCGCGCCGGTCGGTTCCTGGCCGAGCGCCTGGTGCGCCGCCGCGAGGCCGGAGAATCCGCAGTTGAGGGCTTCAATCGCGATCGTGTGCAGGAGGCCGAGGGGATCGTCGAGGAGTGGCGTCGGGCCCACGCGAAGATTCTCTCGAGCGTCGCCGCAAACCTCCGCTACTACGTCCTCGAGCACGGGGGAACGGGTGTCGCGCAGCGACTCAAGCGTCACGGGACGATCGTCGACAAGCTGACTCGCGAGGAAGGCATGCGGCTCACGCAGATGGCGGACATCGGCGGGGTTCGTGCCGTGCTCCCCACACGCGACGCGGTCCATGCCGTGGCGCGTCGGCTTCGACGCAACTGGACCGTCGTGCGAGTTCGTGACTACATCGAAACGCCGAAGGAAGACGGCTATCGGGCGCTCCATCTCATCGTCAGGCGACGTGGGAGGCTGATCGAGGTCCAGCTGAGAACGCCGTTCCAGCACATGTGGGCCAACATGGTCGAAGATCAGAGTCGGCACCTTCAAGCCGCGTTGAAATCGGGAGAAGGGCCCGATGACGTGCTCAACGCATACCGGGATCTGGCTGAAACCGGCGCGAAGCTTGAGGCCGGTGGCGAAAGCCGCGCCGACCTGGTGGGCGTCGTTCAGGCTGCGCTGCTCTTACTCGATACATTCCGTAAGAGAGGCATGCAATGAGTCCCGACGAGATCAAGCACTTCCTTCTGGTCCACGACATCCGAACCGGCGAAACCGCCGTCCGGCGTTTCGGCACCGACTACGACCGCGCGCAGAAGGCGTACGCCGAGGCGGAACGCGAGCATCGTGACCAAAGCGACTTCGACATCGTGCTCGTCGGAGCCGACTCGCTAGCGACCATCAAGCAGACGCACTCGAGCTACTTCAAGACCTCCGAGGAGCTCGGCAACGAGCTCCTCTCCGCATAGTCCCACTCGGGACGAGCGCGCGGACGGCCGACCAGCCGAGCAAGCCCAATAAAGCGCCCTCGTACATTCGTCCAGATCGCTCCCGAAACCGCCCGGATCCGCCGATGGCATCGACAGATGCCGCCGCGCTGTAGCCGCTGTTTGGCCCAGGTCTCCGCTCGTCGCGGATTCAGGACTCCGACGGGCGACATGCTCTGCGGCCCCTGCCATTACAGCCAGTGGAGCCCAGCCGGCGTGCAGAAGGCTGGCCCCACCGCGGAGCCTTACCGGCGCCGACGCCGGCCCTCGGCGTAGCCGGCCCAGACGCGGGGGACACCCCGGGCACCCGCCGCCGCATCCACCGGTTGGACGATTAGACGTATAAACGTTTAGCCGTTCATGTGTACAATGGCGGCATGTTGTTCGCCACGCCTACGCCCACGCCCGAGCTCGAGGCGCGCCTGGAAGCTCTCGACGCGCTGCGCAAGAAGCTCGGCGAGGAGGTCGCCACCCCCAGCGCCTGGCTGGGAACGCTGCGGCGAGCGGTGAAGGCCTCGTCGGTACAGAGCTCCACCTCGATCGAGGGCTTCTCGGTGCCGCACGACGACGCGATCGCGTTGGTCAATGGGGAGAAGTCGTCGCCCGGTGACGACGTGAATCGGAAGGCCGTCAGCTGCTATGCGCAGGCGATGGACCACGTCGGCGTGATGGCCACCGACGCGAGCTT
>JBDTSW010000131.1:0-4680 GCA_039930945.1 bacterium | reverse complement strand
CTAGGACCGTTATGAACCGAGATCCCGTGATGTGAGCGGCGGTCCGCGCCTCACACGGCGATGACGATCTTTCCTTGGGCGTGTCCTTCTCCCTGGTAACGGAGAGCTTCGGGAACGTTGCCCAGCTCGTAGCGCCTATCGATGACCGGCGTGACCTCTCCGGACTCGACGAGCTCCTTCAGAGCGCCTAGATCCTCCCTGTTTTGCGTCGCAATGAACACGCGCATCCTCTGGCGCACGAACGGTGACGACGAGAGCACCTTGACCTGACGAGCGAGTCCGAACCAGCGTCCAAGGTCCAATACTCCAACCAAGACGTACGTCCCCCGGGGGGTTAGCGCCCGCCTGCAGTCTGACAACGAACGGCTCCCTGCTACATCGAGCATCACGTCGTAACGCTGCCCGCTCTGGGTGAAGTCCTCCTGCGTGTAATCGATGACCTCGTCCGCGCCAATCGATCGGACCATGTCCACGTTCCTCGTGCTGCACACGCCGGTCACGTCCGCTCCGAACGATTTGGCGATCTGCACGGCGAACGTGCCCACGCCGCCCGAGGCACCGTTGATCAACACTTTGTGCCCCGGCTGGACCTTCCCTTGATCGCGAACGGCATTGAGGGCGGTGGTAGCGGAGTCTCCAACGGCCGCGGATTGCTCAAACGTGAGGTTGGCCGGCTTCGCCAGGAAGTTGTTCTCTCCAGCGCACGCATACTCGGCGAAGGCGCCCTTGCACCAGCCGAACACCTCATCACCCGGTCGAAGCCGTTCCACGTTTCTGCCGACGGCTTCAACCTGCCCGGCCACATCAAATCCCGGTACATCTTGTCTTGGCTTGAGCGGCCCGGTCCCGATGCGCATGATGTAAGGGATGCCCCTCAGGAGGTGCCAGTTGGCGATGTTGACGGAGGCCGCGTGAACGCGTACCAGCACCTCATCGTCTTTTGCGACCGGCTTGTCGATGTCCTTGAGTTCCAGGACATCAGGTGAGCCGTACTTGTCTTGAACGATCGCCTTCATCATGTCCTCCTGAGCCATCGCCGGACTTGGTGGGGTTGAGGCCGTCCGCAGTCTTACACGGGCGAACCCCCGCCCATGGCTGGCGGTGACGAGGCCCCACGAGGCATTCAGAGTCTCGGTGTTGCGTTGACCGCTTGAAATCGCCAGGGCTGTTGCAGCGACCACTTCGGCAGGTCCCTGTAGCCGATGGTTCGCTTCTCCCTTCGCGTGGCAGCGGCGAAGGAGGCCAGCGCAAGGTTCAGCTATCCCCTTGGCCGGTGCGAGTCCTTCGAAACCCCCGAGCAGGCCCTCGGAGCTCCTTATCCGCGTTTGTAGTCCCTCACTCGGCCAGAAGCCGATAGGAGCCGACCACGACCGCATCTTGCGCCACTGGCGGCTGCGTGCAGCGCTCCTTGATCTCACGCTGAAACTCGACGAAGGCATCCGTCTCAGCAAGCGGATTGGAGCCATCGTCGGTCTCGATCGAGGCGATGTGGACGAAGCTGACGCCGTCGGCAAGACGAAACGTCGCGTACCGGACACCGCCGGGATCGTTCTCGTTGAGCTCGGCAAAGACGCGCTCGACGAGGCGCTGGTTCTCACCGGCCAGCTCGGGCTTCACCTCGTAGCGCACGACGACTTGCCTGATCACGTCCTCCTGCCGACAACGTAACACCCCACAGTCCAAGTCTCAGCCGGGCATCACCCGGGTCACCCACACCCCGGAGAGCGACGGCAGCTCACGGGCGGTGGTGATCCCCCGCACGGAGCGCTGCATCGCGAGCGAGCCGCGACTCCCCGGCAAGACATCCAACAGCGGGTCCTCGCGCGCCGCCCGGGCCTGCCCGGGCCCCAGCCGCTCGGCGACCTGCACGTCGCCGGCCTGGAGCAGCGCGAGCCGATCCTCGGCGTCGGCGACGACGCGGAACTCGACCTGGTCGAGCTCGGGTCCGAGGCCGCGAGCGGTGCCCCACCAGGAGAGGTTGCGCGCCACCAAGACCGAGTCGGCGTCGCGCTCGCGCAGCTCGAACGGGCCGCTGCCCGAGCGCAGCTCGCGTCGCAGTCGCGAGCTGCCCAGCGGGCCGATCGCCCGCGGCGAGACGATGCCCGTCCGGGGCGTCGACAGGCGCTCGGGGAAATCGGGGTCGGGCTGCTCCAAGAAGAAGCGGACCAGGTCCGGGCGCGGGGCGTCGGTCGCGAAGACGTCTCCCATCAGCGCTCGCCCCGACGGATCCGCGCGCCAGCGCTCGGCGTTGGCGACGACCGCGGCGGCGTTGAACCGCGACCCGTCGTGGAAGCGCACCCCCTGGCGGAGGGTGAAGCTCCAGATCGTGTCGTTGGCCGCGCTCGACGACGCCGACGCCAGCCCGGGCATGCGCCGGACGGAACCGAATGGCCCCGACAGGCTCTGGACCAGGGGCTCGTGCACCTGCAGGGTCACGAGCTGGGCCTCGCGCGTGGTCGCCCGAAGCGGGTCGAGGTCCCCCGGGTTGCTGGCGATGGCCCAGGCCAGCAGGCCGCCGGCGCCGGGCGCGTCGGCGGCCTGAGTCGGCGAGGGCTCCGGATCGTCCTCCCCGCAACCGGCGGGTGCGCCGATCAGCGCCAGCGCGACGAGCGGGATCGTGCCGCGGGCGCCGAGCGAGCGCACCTGCGGCCTCAGATCTTCAGCAGGACGAGCGTGTTGAGGACGAAGAGGATGGAGAAGAAGACCGTCCAGCGGTCGAGGTTTCGCTCGACCAGCGATCCGCCGCCGAAGGAACTGCCGCTCTGGCCGATGCCGAAGGCGCCGGACAGCCCCGCGTCCTTTCCCGAGTGCAACAGCACCAGGAAGATGACGATCACGGCGATCGCCACCTGGACGACTTCGAGCACGCTTTCCACGGCGAGGCAGTGTAGCGGCGCGCGGGCTCAGCTCTCGGGCTCAAGGCGGTCGATCCGGGCGAGGATCTCGATCGCCTCGCGACGCAGCTCGGCGTCGGCGGTGCGCCAGTCCTCCTCGGAGAGCTTTCCCTGCGCTCGGTCGAGCTCGGCGTCGCGGATCTCGCGGTACTTGGCCTCCTTGCGGGCCTCGAGCTCGGCCAGCCGCGGGTCGTCGGCGCTGTCGGGGGCGGGCGCGGCGCGAAGCGGCGCCGTCACGAACCAGGCGACGGCAGCCAGCACCACGAGCGCGACCACAAGCTCCACGCGGCGAAGGCTATGCGGGCCGGGGGCGCAAGCTCAGGCTCGCCCGAGATCGCGCGCCAGCCGCGCCGCATGCACGTCCGCGACGCGCCGGCGGCGGGCGGCCGGGGCCGGCCAGATCGCGATCAGCCCGCCGCCGACGGCGATCAGCCCGCCGAGCCAGAGCCAGATCACCAGCGGGTTGACGTTGACCCGGAAGTCCACCGGAGGCGGATCGGCCAAATAGCGGCCGCGCAGGTGGTTGACGGCAAGGCCCTCGAGCCGGCCCCGGAGCCGGGCGGCGGCGACCGGCGAGGTGCCGGGGGGCACGGCTCGCAGGGCCTTGGCGATGCCCTCGTCGATGCGGGTGATCTCGTCCTCGAGCGGCGCCAGGTCAGGCTGCATCGCGGTCCACACGTCTCCGCCGGGACTGCCGCGCCGCCCGACCTCGCTGGTCGCCTCGCCCTCGAAGAAGCCGCGGACGCCGGCCGTGGCACTGGAGGAGTAGTAGTTGCGCGACGGTCGCAGCGTGGCGAAGCTCTCGCCGTCGCGCTCGACGTCGAGCTGCGCGCCGAAGGTCAGCCGCTGCTCGGCCGGGTCGATCGCCGCCGAAGGCTCGACGTAGGTCACCCGGTAGTCGCCGACGGTCGCCGACTGGCCCGGGCGCAGGCGGACGTCGGAGCTGGTCTGGAAGCTCGACGACGCCGCCACGGCGATCAAGAGGATGGCGATGCCCGCGTGGGCGATGTAGCCGCCGTAACGGCGCCGGTTGCGGGCCACGACGCGCGCCAGCGCGGCGCCGTAGCCGCCCCCGGTCAGCGCCCGCTGCGCCGCCGCGGCCCGGGCGAACTCGGACCCCAGCGCCGTCAGCGCAAAAGCGGCGAAGGTGAACAGCAGCAGCGCCGCCGGCTCAGACAGCGCGTCGCTGACCAGCGCCAGGACGACGGCCGCCGCCACCGCCACGGCCGCGGGGAGCGCGAGCAGGCGCCAGAGACGGCCGGCGCTGACCTGTCTCCAGGCCAGCAGCGGGCCGATCCCGGTGAACAGCACCAAGAGGATCGCCAGGGGTGTGGTCACGGCGTTGAAGAAGGGCGGGCCGACCGAGCGCTCGGTGCCGGTGAGCGCCTCCGAGATCAGCGGGAAGAACGTCCCCCAGAAGATCACCGCGCAGAGCCCGACCAAGAGCAGGTTGTTGACCAGGAAGACCGCCTCGCGCGAGGCCAGCGACTCGATCCGCCGCTCGCCCCGCAGATCGGGCAGGCGGGAGACGATCAGCACCGCCGAGCCGATGATCACCACCGCGATCAGAGCGAGCAGCGGCCCCCCCACCCTGGAGACGCCGAAGGCGTGGATCGACTCGATGATCCCCGAGCGCACCAGGAACGTTCCCAGCAGGCAGAGCGCGAAGGTGGCGACGATCAGGGTGACGTTCCAGGTGCGCAGCATCCCGCGCTTCTCCTGCACCATCACCGAGTGCAGGAAGGCGGTGCCGATCAGCCAGGGCATGAGCGAGGCGTTCTCGACG
>JBDTSW010000130.1:0-4690 GCA_039930945.1 bacterium | reverse complement strand
TGGTCGAGCTCGGCCTGCTTTTGGTCGAGGCGCGACTGCAGGTCCTGCGCGGGCGCCCGACGCCCCCAGCAAGGCGAGCGCGAGAAGCAGTCCGCCGGCGAGCCCGAGGAGGCACGGCACGGATCTGCTGCGCGAACGGCAAGGCACGGTCCGCACGCTAGCGAAGGTCCTACGCGATCTAGGAGAACGAGGTCGCGTCGCAATCGAGGTTGCGGACCCCCCCGCACGTTGCTGTCCTACGGCTCGTCGGACTGATCCTGTAGGTTGCGGCGATTACCTGCCGAGCCGCACGCACGACGAGGAGCACTTGGCCATCGATGGCAAGCACAAGGCGCTGGGGTCGCTGGAGCTGACGTGCGCCGGCTGCTCACCGACCCACGACTGACGTGGCCGACCTATCTGACCGGCATCGTCATCGGCGCGATGGGTGGCGGTCTGGTGGTCGGCTTGGCCCTCCTGGTCCTCGGCTAAGCCCAGCTGCATCGGGCACCCAAGCGCGATCCAACTCCGTCCTGATCCTGGCCGCGAGCGCGGTGAGGCCTTCAAGACTTGATCGTCTCCTCGCGAGCCGACTGTCTGTGTTCGATCGCCCGACGCGACTCAGTGGGCGGCGGCGGTGGATCGGCGGCCTAGCAGCAGGCTGAGAAGACCGAGCAGAAGCAGCGCGCCGCCCACAATGATTCCGACGATCTCCTGCGCATCTCTTGCCGGGCGATACTCACGTCCGGCCTCGTGTAGCGCTGCGCCCTGATCGGCTCCAAGCGGGCGCGAGAGCGCCGCGTCGAGAAGCGGGATCGCCGCCTCGTGCTCGCCGCGCTCGAGCGCCTCGGCGGCTTCGGCGAGGGCCGCGGTGTCGACGTCATCCTGGTCCTCGCTCACCAGCGCGGCTTCCACCCGTTCACCCGCTTCCACGTCGTCGCCTGTGACCTCGAGCATGGCCAGCGCCTGCTGGGCCAGGATGCGCGCCGGTTGGCTGGCCAGCTCCTCTAGCTCGGCCTCTTCGGCGCTGAGCCCCGGCCTGGCGGGCGGCTCCGTGCCCTCCTCGTCGCGGTGCGCCCAGGAGGGTGCAGCCGGCGCCAGCAGCACCAGGCACACGAACGCGGCCAGGGCGCCCAGCCGCCTCATCTGCGGCCATCCCGGCGCTGGTCGAGGACGACGATGCGGGCTAGGACCGTGATCCCGAGCAGCGAGACGATGCCGAGAACCAGCCCGGCGACGAGCAGCGGCCAGCTCTCGGCGCTCCGCCCCTCGATCAGAGTCGCCCCCGCCAGCGCGGCGCCCGCGCTCACAGCAGCCACGCCTCCTGCGAATCGGGCGTTCACGGGCTCATGCCCCCGCCGGCCTCGGTGTGCGAGACGGGCACCGTGGCCGAGCCGTAGATCGTGAGGAATACCCAGGCGATTAGGGCGAGGATGCCGAGTGCGATCCAAAGCCTGCGGCGCCGGGGGTCGCGTTCGGGAGAGCGGTCGAGGAAGGGCAGCGCGACGAGGACGAGGCCGAGGATCCCGGGGACGACCCAAAGGGCGTCGAGACCGAACCAGTTCTCGAGCGGGTAGAGCCAGAGGAAATACCAGGGCGGCTTGGTGATCTCGATCCCCTCGACGCCCGCCGGGCCGAGGCCAGCCGGCGCGAGGCCTGAGAGCAGCAGCGCCGCGCCGACGACCACCAGCGCCCACTTGCCGATGTGCTTCAGGTGGCTGGTGAAGGGCTCGGCGTGCTCCGCTTGCTCGCGAGCGGCCACCTCGGCCGCGCTTCCCCACGGCAGCGGCGAGACCCGGTGGCGCTTGATCAGCAGCATGTGCACCGCCAACACGGTGGCGACGAGGATCGGCAGGATCGAGACGTGGGCCACGTATAGTCGCGTCACAGCCGAGAGGCTGTCGGTGAAATCGGCCGAGAACCAGAAGCCGAGGAAGCCGAACAGGTCGGCGATCTCGTTGTTGTGCTCGAGCGCCTCGATCGCCTCTTGGTCGGCCTTGAGCACGGTGCCGCTGAACTGCAGCCCCGCCGCCAGGAAGAAGAGCACGACCCCACTGATCCAGGTCAACTCGCGCGGCGCCTTGAACGAGGCGGTGACGAAGGTCCTGATCAGATGCAGGACCAGGGTGATGATGAAGAGACTCGCCAGCCAGTAGTGAAGGCTGCGGATCAGCGTGCCGGCGAAGGCCGTGTCGGTGATGTAGGTGACGCTGGCGTGGGCCGCCTCCGGGGTCGGGTCGTAGAACTGGGCCAGGTAGACCCCGGTCACGATGAGGCCGACGAAGCTGATCAGCGTCAGGCCGCCGAGCGTGTAGGCGAGGGAGTTCGCGTGTTGGGGGACCGGGTAGCGAAGCCCGCCGACGCCGAGGCGATCGTCTAGCCAGCCCCAGAGGCCGGGCCGTGCGCGGGCCGAGGTCGCCGCAGACTCCATCGCCGCTCGATCCTACAACTAGTCGGGGCCGCCGAGGGGAGCGCCGCTGAGGATCGCCTTGCGCTGCCGGTACTCCTCCGCCGAGATGGTGCCCTCCGCCAGACGCCTGTCGAGAATCGCCATCGGATCATCGACCCGACCGGGATCAGGGTGGTGCTCACGGCGGGAGCCAAGCTCTCGCACGACCCAGACGATCCCGAGGATCACCAGACCCCAGAACAGCACCATGCCGATCGCCATCACGATCCACCAGCCGTTGTCCCAGTCCATGTGTCCGTCAAAGTCGCCCTGCGCCAGCAGCAGCGAAGAGAACGGGATCATGATCGACCTCCTTGAAGTAGCTGACGTCGTTCTGTGTACTCCTCGAGGCTGATCTCGCCGCGGGCAAAGCGTTCGGCCAGGAGGTCGAGCGGGCCCGGGCGATCCTTGGTCGAGCGGGCGAACAACATGTAGGCTCCGATCGCGACGGCGAGCACGAAGAGGAGGATCGTCACCACCATCCAAATCTCGACGCCGTCATCGTCGCCGGAGCCGCGATCGAAGCCCATCATCGAGCCGGCTCCGTAGCCGCCGCCGGGAGCGTCTCCCGAGCTCTGCGGACCGTAGCCGCTGCCCATCATCCCCGCCGGTCCGAGGCCGCCGGACCCGCCGCCCATCATCCCGATCACGCCCATCATCTGGCCGAAGCCGGAACGGAGTCCGGGTTGCCCACAGCCGGCGAAACGCTGCCCCATGACCTCGTGCATGCGGTCACGGCCGGTCTCGCCCATCATCCGGGCCATGAGCGCGTCGATCTCCTCGTGGGCCTGCACGGACGCGACCATCCGGCCCATCACCAACTCGCCGATCGCGGCGTAGTCCTCGCCGTCGAGATCGGAGCACTCGATCTCGCCGCGCTCGAGCGCCGACAGCAGGTCCGCGCCGCGGACGTCCGGGCTCTGACTCGCCGCCGGGGACACGAAGACCAGCATCAGCGCCGCGACCAGCGCGATAGCTGTCACCGCGGTGATCGGAAGGTGCGATCTAGTGATGGCTGTCATGGGCGGAACCTTTCTCGGCCGGGGCTGTGGTTGAGCGGTCGAGCGAGGGCGCCGACCCGCTCTCGTCCGCACCGCTGATCTGCGGCCCGATGACGAAGGTCGAAATCGAGAAGACGGCGGCGAACATCGCCAGCGCGGCCAGCGGAGCCTGCCAGCCACCAGAGCGTTGGCGCAGGCCGAGCAGGAACGGGATGGCGGCAACCAAGCCGAGGACACCGAAGAGCAGTGATCCGCCGACTCCGGCGAACAGCGCGGCGCCGGCCAGCGGCCCGGCGTGATGGAGGACGTGCGGGAGAAGGCCGAGGACGATGGCGCCCACGCCGCAGACGATTAACCAGGCCCGGCGCGACACGCTTCGCAACGCTCCTGGCGCATTCGGCCTGGGCTGATCGGACTGCGGCAGCGGCGCGGCGATCGATTCCATATCCCACCTATCGTAGGAGTATCCGTCGCGGCGCGGGACCGTAGTCAGTACCGACCTGTGTCGGGGGTCAACTCCGAGATCTCGCGGCGATCACTCCGAGCGGGTCCTTCCAGGGATCGAAGCGCGAGACCTGCGGGACGAGCGGCCGATCGACGTCGACGCCGATCCACTCAACGATGCGGCGAGCGGTCCCCTCCGAAAGCGGCAGGTTCTTGGGGCTCAGCGGGTCGATCGCCGGCGGGATCAGCTCGACGCGCGAGATCGGCAGATCGGGCGCAACGAAGTCAGCCATGGTGAAGACGGCGGCGTCGTATCCGTCGAGGAAGCCCCGCAGGTAGTCCCAAGCGTCGAGGTCGGGCTCGGAGGTGTCGATGTGGCAACGCCAGACCCAGCGCTCCGCGTTGCGGCCACGCAAATGCAGGAGGGATGCCGGCTGCGGGTCGTGCACGAAGACGAAGTCATGGCGCTGGTCACCGAACTCCACGGCGTTTCGCTTCGCGCACTCCAAGTAGGCGACGCGCTGGGCCCGACTGATGCCCCGCCTGTCCCCTTGTAGCGCGTTGTGCATCGCCTTGGTGGCCTCGAAGAAGGCATCATCGCCCGTGATCACCTGCCAGTCGGCGATCAGGCCGAGATCGTTGAGCAGCGGGACGAGCGATCGCAAGAGCTCCGACACCCCGCCGCCGTAGGGAGTGGCGTTCACGTGCAGTACCCGGGCGCCGCGGAGCGCCGCGGCGCCGCGGGTGAGTTGGTCGAGGGTGGCCTCGGGGGCGGTCCCCCGATAGGCCTCGAGTGAGAGCTCGCCAGTCTGGACCG
>JBDTSW010000129.1:0-4766 GCA_039930945.1 bacterium | reverse complement strand
ACTCATAGCGCCGCGGGGTCATCCCGACCCGCCATGCGTGCGCGCCGGATTCCACCGGTCGGTCGACCTCGCGGCGGATCCCCTCGCGGGCCTGGCCCAGCTCCTCGCTTGAGAAGCGAGCGCCCGACGCGCGCTGGCGCTCGTCCGCGTGCGAGACGAAGGCGCGGGCCTCGGCCTCGCGCGGACCCGCCTGCGCGATCCGCTCCTTGACCTCGGACTGCGCGGCGCGACGCCGCTCGGCCCGCTCCTGCGCGCTGCGGCGCGCGGCCTCGTGGCGCTCGCGCTGGGGCCCGCGCGCCGTTGAGGCGAGCCGGCCGTGGCGGCGAGCCTCCTTGAGCGCATCCGCCCGCTGGGCTGCCAGCTGCGCCAGCTGCGCGCGACGCTCGGCCTGCTCGCCGAGGACGCCCTTCTCACCCTGATAGCGCCCCACGAGGCGCTGTTCGGCCTGCCGGGCAAGCTGCTCGGAGGCGACCTTGCGGGTCGCGCCCGAGCGATCGCGGGCGAGGCCGGTGAGGCCGCCTCTGGCTCCGACCCCCGCGGCTTTGGCGCCGTAGCCGAGCGGCGCCATCACCCGGCGGGCGATTTGCTGCGTCGCGTAGAGGCCGGTGAGCGTCCCGAGCCTGCCCGAGCCGCCTTCCCCGTCGGGGGCGACGGAGAGGAACTGCAGGATGTCGTCGCGCTTGAGGAAGACCGCCCACCACAGACCGGCCATGACCAAAAAGCCCATGAAGGCGCCGGCACCGGCCGGGACGAGCGAGGCGACGACGTTCGTCGCGAAGAGCACCACGGCGAGCAGCGCCGCGTAGATCAGCTTCGAGATCAGCGCGCCGGCGAGCGTCCCCGCCCAGAAGGCGAAGGCGGCGCGTCCGCGCTCGCCGAAGGCGGGCATGAAGAGCGCCAGCGGGGTCGAGAGCACCAGCACAAAGGCGACGGCGGTCTGCACGAAGATCCGGATCGCGAGCCAGGCCAACAGCGCGATCCCGCCGAGCAACCCGAGTCCGATCAAGAGCACCAGCGGCAGGCGCGTCCAGGCGCCGCCGTCGCCCTGGATCGCAAAGTAGCCCGAGTAGGGGAAGTCGTCGGTGAACTCGTCCCACAGCGAGTTCCGTGCCTCTGAGCCCGGGCTGTTTCGAAGCCAGATCTCCGCGTTGGTGCGCGGCGCCGGCGCCACCGCGGCGACGTTCTCGCAATCGATGTCGCCGAAGCCCGCGGCGAGCAGCCTGCGGAGCGCGTCTCGAGGGACCGCTCGCAGGTAGGCGTAGTCGAGGCACGCCTTCTCGTTCGCCTTCGCAAGCAGCTCGGGGTCGGGCTTCGACAGCGCCCACCCCATGTCCGAGAAGTTGAGCGCCGCGAAGCCGGGCAGCGTCATCGCGTTCCACGTCTCCGCCGTCGCCTCGGCGTAGGACGAGGAGGGGTTGGACACCGAGCCCGACTGCGGCGCCGCGATCACCGCCTGCGAGGCGTCGTTGGTGAAGCCGGCGACGGTGCCGACCGTGGCGCGTGGCTCGTGCAGGATCACCAGCCCGGCGACCATCAGCGCCACGGTGAGCAGCGAGCCGGCGATCGCCTGCGCGAACTGCCGGCGCACGAGCCCTCGCCAGACCGCCCAGGCGCCGACCGCGGCGAAGGCGAACACGAGCCACGGACTGGTGAAGGCGCGGTAGAAGCGCTCCAGCCCGGCCGAGATCTCCGACATCGTCCGGTTCTCGGTGAACGGCGAGAGCTCAAACGCCCAGCCGAGCAGCGTCAACACCGGGTTGAGCACGAACAGCAGCGCCATCCAGATCGCGTCAGCGATGTGCGCGAGCAGCGACTGGAAGTTGCCGACGATGTTGTCGACGCCGGTGTCGATGTGGATCTCGAAGCCGTAGTTCGAGGTCGGGTAGCGGCCCTCCGGGGTGCCCGTCACCTGGCAGTTGCGCCGCTCAGCGCGGTTCAGGCGCTTGCGGCACAGCGGGTTTTCGACCTGCAGCGGGTTGACCTGGCCCAGCGAGTGCTCCTCACCGCCCTGGACGAGCGGCGCGGCGGCGTCGCCCGCGACCCTTCCGCGGCCGCCCCCGCGGTCCTCTGGCGAGCGCCGATGGGCGGGCCCTACCTGGCCATCGCCATCGGGCGGCGCGCCGGCGGAGAGATCCACGCTGAGGACCGCGACCAGGCAGAACGTCGCGACCGCGATCCTACGCCGGCGCCGCATCGGCCTCGAGCTCCTCGTGCTCGTCGTCCCGCCGCGCCGGCGCAGCCGGCGCGGCGCCGGGGGTCGGGGGCGTCGTTCCGAGCGCGGCGAGCAGGTCCTCGCCGGGATCCACGCGCATCGGGATCGCCCGCCCGGCGGCATCGCGCAGGTAGCAGCGCCCGGCCCGGAAGGAGATCAGCCGCTGGCGAAGCACCTCGTCGTCGGGGTCCAGGCGCAGCAGCTCCAGCGAGCGCTCGGCCTCGGACTCGGTCTCGACGCCGAACGCGAGGTAGGTGCCGACGAGCGGCTCCAGCGCCTCCGCGTCGCCGACGATCTGCGAGGCGAGCAGCGGGGTGATGTTCATCGATCGCCCCATCCGCGAGAGACGGTCGAGCAACGCCTGGCCCTGCGTGTCGAGCAGGAGCGCCCACGCTTCGTCGAGCGCCAGCACCGAGTGCGTGTGCGTGTCGGCGGCGCACAGCCGAAGCGCGTAGGCAGCGACCAAGCGGAGCACCGCCTGGCTCACTCGCTCGTCCTCTTGGAGCTCCGAGCGGCGGACGTCGGGCTTGACCGTGACCAGGTTGCGGATCCGAAGCGAGACGACCTGGGCGCCGCCGACGTCGGGCAGGGCTCGCCCGGGCCGTCCGAAGCCGAGCTTTGCGAGCCCGGCCTCGAGGTGGACCTCGAGCGCCTCGGCGCAGTCGGCGCCGACCGGGTCGATCGCGCGCAGCTCACCCAGCACCTCGCCCGTCGTCCGCCCGCCGGCCGCGTCGGCGGCGGCGATCGCCCGGCGGATCTTCGTTCGCCACTCGGCTGGGACCGGGTCGGGCAGGATGCCGACCAGGAAGCCGTAGGCGAGGTCCTGCCGCGTCTCGTCGGTGCTGACCCGCATCGGGTCCAGCAGCCCGCGGTAGCGCTCGTCGGGTCCGAGCTCGATCGCCTCAAGGCGATCGGCCACGCCCGGCAGCCGGTCGAGCCGGTGGTCGCCCTTCGGGTCGATGTCGACGATCGGCATCGACCCCTGGAGGTAGGCCTGGTAGAGCAGCGTCTCGAGCGCGATCGTCTTGCCCGAGCCGAGCGATCCGGTGAGCAGGATCGTCGGCGGCCGGTCCGAGCGCGAGGCCTCCGCAAGGTCGAGCTGCACCGGCGAGCGCGAGCCGGTCAGGGCGTAGCCGAGATACGGCCCGATCTCAGAGCGGGCGTTCGAGATCGCCGTCGGCACCATCGCCCCCAGCTGCTCCGGCAACAGGTGCGCGAGGTAGTCGCGCACCGGGAAGGGCTGGGCGGGCATCGCGCCGAGGAACAGGCGGTGCTGCTCGCCCAGCGGGCGATGGAGCTCCACCCGCCCGAACTCAGAGCGCAGCCGATCGATCCGCTCCTCGAGCTCGTCGGCGCCGGCGGCGCCGAGCGCCAGGGTGATCGCCGAGCGCAGAAACGGCGGCCGGTCGGAGGCGCCAAGCCGCGTCTGCAGCTCGCGCGCCGCGAAGGTGCGGTCGGTGGTGCCGACCGTCGGGCCGTGCTCGCCGAAGGCCTCCTCCTTGGCCTGCTGGTCGGCGTCGACCATCCGCTTTTGCGCGAGCTTCTGCGCGGCGCGGTTGGGGATCCACTCCGCCGTGTAGACGGCGTCGACCGGGAATCCGCATTCGAGCGGCGCAAAGAGCAGCTCTACGTCCGGCCCGGGGAAAACGGCCTCGTCGGGCAGCGCGCCGCAGACCAACAGCGCCTGGTGCGAGGTGCCGGCCTCCGAGTCGACGCGAAGCGCCCGCGGCTCGATCTGAACGCGGGACTCGTGAAGGCGCATCAGGTCGTGCTCGTAGGGCTCGAACGCTGCGCCGTCGGCGGTGTCGACCCAGATCGCCTGTGCGCGCCAGTGGGGGTCCACGGGGGCCTCGCCGACGCCGCGGGCGTAGGCGGAGCGCACGAGCGCCGCGATCTCGCCTGAGCGCGCCCGCTCGCAGGGCAGGTGATCGAAGACGCGATCGAAGGCCCGCTCCTCGGCGCGGCGCAGCTCGGCCAGGCGCTTCTGGGAGATCGCCCGCGCATCCCGCATCCCGAGCCCCGCCTGGAGCTCGCGCCAGAGCTCGGCGAGTCGTTGCGCCCCGGCGGCGTGCGCCGGCGGCCCTAGCCGCACGAACGCGAAGACCTCGGGTCGAACGACGCCGCGGCTCTCGAGCCGGCGGCGATGCTCCTCCAGGTAGGCGCGAAAGGCCTCCGGATGGCCGCGCCGCGGGTCGAGGGTCGTCAGCGCCCGCTCGGCGTAGCGCTCGGCCGACCACTCCCGCGCCGAGCGGATCAGCTGGAAGTCGGTCTCGATCGCGTAGGCGAAAGCCTCGATCCGCTCCTTCAGCTCGACCTTGCGGTTGAGCGAGAGGCCCGGATAGCTCTGGCCGTCGAGGCGATAGCCGGCCCACACGTCATCGGGCGATCGCCACACGAGGTTTCCGTGGAGGAAGTAGTGCGGCGAGCGCAGACTCATTCGAAGACCACCTCCGCGCCCTCGGGCACCCGCAGCTCGCGCCCGCGCGATAGCGGGCGCGAGCGCTCGCCGAGCCCGCTCACGCGCACCCGCCTGGCCGCGGCGAGCGCCTCGGCG
>JBDTSW010000128.1:0-4772 GCA_039930945.1 bacterium | reverse complement strand
CGGTGACGAACACCTC
Organism: bacterium; assembly: GCA_039930945.1. Lineage (GTDB taxonomy): Bacteria > Actinomycetota > Thermoleophilia > Solirubrobacterales > 70-9 > JBDTSW01. Next base: position 4,756 of record JBDTSW010000128.1, on the reverse strand, counting down.
GCCGTGCTGGAACGGGCTCATCGTCCCCGGGTCGACGTTGATGTAGGGATCGAACTTCTGCAGTTGGACGCGGAACCCGCGGCTGACCAGGAGACGGCCGATCGAGGCCGCCGCGATTCCCTTGCCCAGCGAGGAGACAACCCCACCGGTGACGAAGATGAAGCGTGTCTCGCCCGGCTTCATCGCGTCGTCGGCTCTTTACTCACTCTGCCGAACGAGTCTAGAGCCCGCAGGAGCGGAACATGCTCGATCGTCGCCGAGATTGACCGGAACTCCCCGTAGATCGTCACCGCCGCGACCAGCCCCAGCGCGATCAGGCGCCCATCGTCGCCGAGGACGACCAGCATCGAGATCCCCGCCAGCGCCCCGACCAGGTTGGAGCCGGTGTCGCCGAGCATCGCCCGCTCTCGCAGGGTGAACGCCGCGCCGACGAGCACCGGGCCGATGAACAGGCCGAGGATCTCCAGCGGGGCGGCGGTCCAGGCGCCCAGGCAGAGGCCCGCGAGCAGCGCCACGAACACCTTCTCGACCCGGCCCGGGCGCAGGTCCAGCAGGTTGAAGAGGTTCGTCGCCAACAGCAGCAGCGCCAGGTCGGCGACGTAGTTGATGTTCTCGCGTCCCCGGCCCGAGACCGCGTACGCGGCCAGGGCAAGCGCGCCCGCGGCCTTGATCCCCCCGGTCGAGAAGCGCCCGGCCGCGACGGCCCGCGCGTGTCCCCGCCAGCCGCGCGGGGCGTCCGCCGCGGCGCCCTGGCCGAGCGCGTCGTCGAGCAGCCCCAGCAGGGCGACGCCGAGGACGTAGACGGCCCAGCGGCGAAGCTCGGGGTCGAGCAGGTCGAGGTCGGCTCGATCGTCGAGCAGAGCCAGCGGCGCCAGCGCCAGCAGCGAGCAGGCCACCAGCACCGCCCCGGCCGGAAAGGCGACGGCGGCGTTGCGGTAGTTGTCGCGGGTGAGACCGGAGCGGCGCATGTCGGCGAGCCAGGGGCTGGCCGCGACGGCGGCGATCGCCGCCGAAAGGACCAGCCCGCTGATCACGGCGCGCTCGTCGCGCCCGGCCGGCGCAGCACCGGTGGCACCAGCTCGGCGTCCTGGGCGACGCCGAATCTCCCCTGGGCGCCCCGCAGCGCGTAGACCATCGACACCCTGCCGGCGGTGAGCTCGATGTCGTCGACCGTGGTCAGCCCCTGCGAGTCGAAGAACTCGATCGAGGACGGATCGGCGTCGGTGCGCTCGACCCCGACCACCGGCGCCCCGCCGGCGAGGAGGCCATCGATGAAGTTGGACTCCAAGGCCTCGGTAGCCTCGGGGTCATCGCCGACCCCCTCGGGCTGGTTGCGGACCACGATCACGCCCTCCACCGGGGTCGGCTGGCCGCTGAAGCTCGACAGGAGCGGCTGCAGCGCCTGCTCGTAGAGGCCGGTGCCCTCGACCAGGGAGGTTCCGGCGCGGCGGGCCGCCAGCGCGGCGCGAGCGCGGGCCGGGCGGGGCGAGCGCCTGCCCGAGAGCAGGTCGCCGAGGGCCTTGGCGTCGGGCGGCTCCCTGACCACGGCGAGCTGCGTCACCTTCGCTCCGGTCGGCTCGAGCGCGTCGAGGATGTCGTTGCGCAGGTCGTCGGGGCGGCTGCCCAGCGCCACCACCGCCAGCCTTCGCCCCGGCAGGGTGTCGCCGACCAGCGCCGGATAGACAGCCTCGGAGAAGAGTCGCTCGCGGTCGAGTTCGGCCTCCAGCGCGTCGATCCGCTCCTCGGCCTCGCTGAGGTCGCCCTTGAGGCTGCTCTCGAGGTCCCTGGTGACGCCCTTGAGCACGCCGGCGCCGAACTCAGCCCCGATCAGGACGCCGGCGGCGAGCGCCAGGAAGACGGCCGCCAGCGAGGCGACGTGGTAGCGAGCCGAGTAGCCCATCTACAGGCCCAACAGCAGCTTGATCTTCAGCCAGAGCAGCTCGAACAGGTTCGCGAGCGCCGGCAGGGTGATCACCACGATCACGATCAGGACCAGCGAGGCGATCGCGAACAGGATCATCTGCCAGCCGCTGACGCCGGGGTTGTAGAGCCCGCTGACGCCCTTGGCGTCGACCAAGGTCTCCCCCACCCGCAGCCGCGTCAGGAACGTCGACGACATCCCCGCCCGGTTCTTGTCCAGGAACTCGATCAGGTTGAAGTGGGCGCCGACGCTGACGATCAGCGCCGCGCCCTTCTCGTGGGCGAGCAGCATCGCCACGTCCTGGCTGGTCGCAGGCGCCGGGATCATCAAGTGTGCGAGCCCGAGGCTCTCGATCCGCTCGCGGCCTGGGGCGCGCCCATCCGGGTAGGCATGCACGATCAGCTCGGCGCCCGAGCGCAGCGCCGCGTCGGAGGCCGAGTCCATGTCGCCGAGGATCACGTCGGGCTTGAAGCCCTCCTCCATGATCGCGTCGGCGCCGCCGTCCACTCCCACCAGCACCGGCCGGACGTCGTCGATGTATGCGTGCAGGGTCCGCAGGTCCTTGCGATAGGTCGTCCCGCGGACGACGATCAGCACGTGGCGGTCGCGGAAGTCGGTTCGGGTTGGCGGCAGGTCGAGCCCGCCGGCGAGCAGCTCGCCCTCGTCGCGGACGTGCTTGATCGTGTTCTCGGCGAAATCGGAAAGCGCCTCGTCGATGCGGGCGCGCAGCTCGGAGAGGCGCGCCTGGAGGTCGACGACCGTCAGCTCCTTGACCGAGGCGAGGATGGTGCCGTTACGGCGCAGCTCCCCGTCGGCGATGACGACGCCGTCACCGTCGCGAAGCTCCTCGAACAGGGGGGCCGCGGGCGACTCCACCAGGCGGACACCCGCGCGCGCCAGCAGCAGCGGGCCGCCGTTGGGGTAGCGCCCGGTCGAGAACTGGGCCACGTTGACGACTGCGATCACGCCGCTCGCCGCCAGGTCCTCCGCCGCGATCGGGTCGAGGTCGGCATGGTCGATCACGGCGATGTCGCCGGCGTTGAGCCGCTTGACGAGGTTCTTCGTCTTGCGGCCGAGCTTCACCGATCCACGGATCGGCCCCGGCTGTGCCGGCTGCGGGGCTGGGCTCGCACGGCGGCCGAACCCGGGCAGCCTGCGCTCTCGCGCTGAAGAAGGCATGAACCCAGCGATTATGCGGAATGAGCGGCCGCGCGGCCGGGCCCCACGCTGCAGCGCCCGGGCTCAGGCGGCGGCCAGGAGCTCTCGCGCGTGGCGGTCGGCCGCCCGATCGCCGCCCTCGCCGCCCAGCATGCGGACGATCTCGGCCACCAGCTCCTCGCCCGCCACCGCATCGACCTCGGCCAGCGTCGCCCCCTCTTCGATCCGCTTCGTGATCCGGAAGTTGCGCGCGGCCAGCGAGGCGACCTGTGGCAGGTGGGTGATGCAGATGACCTGGCGGCCGTCGCCCAGATCGCGCAGGCGGGCGCCGACGGCCCGGGCCGTGTTGCCGCCGATGCCGGCGTCGATCTCGTCGAAGACCAGGGTCGGCGCCCCGGCCGCCGCGCCGAGGCCCGTCAGCGCCAGCATCACCCGTGAGAGCTCGCCGCCCGAGGCCGCGTCGCGAAGCGGGGAGGTCGGGATTCCGGGGTTTGTCGCGACCAGCAGCTCGACGGTCTCCGCCCCGGCCGGGCCGAACCCCTCCGGGTGCGGCGCCAGGCGGACCTCCAGCGTCGCCCCGTCCATCGCCAGCTGGGCCAGCTCCTCCGCCACCCGCTTGCAGAGGCCCTTCGAGGCCTTGCGCCGACCCTCTCCGAGGCCCTCGGCCAGCTCCGCGCGCTCCCCCTCGACCGCCGCCAGGCGCGCCTGCAGATCGGCCGTCAGCTCCTCGGCGTTCTCCAGCCGGGCGACCTCGATCCGGCAGTGCTCGGCGTGGGCGAGGACCGACTCCACCGAGCCGCGGTGCTTTCGCCGCAGGCGGTCGAGCGCGGCCAGGCGCTCCTCGACGACCTCCAGGCGCCCCGGCTCGGCCTCGATCCCCTCCATGTAGGAGCGCAGCTCGCTGCCCAGGTCGGAGAGCTCGGCGGCGAGCGCCCGGGCGCGCTCGCCGAGGGCGTCGAGCGCATCGTCGACGCCCGCGGCCCCACTCAGCGCCGAGTCGGCCGCGCCGAGGCGCTCGGCCGCGCCGCCGTCCTCGTCGTCTCCGGCCGAGGCGGCAAGCGCGTCCGCCGCCGCGGCCCGCAGCCCCTCCGCGTGACGCAGGCGCTCACGCTCGGCCCCCAGCTCGCGCTCCTCGTCGGGATCGGGAGCGACCGACTCGATCTCGGCAAGCTCGAAGCGCAGCAGGTCGAGATCGCGCTCGCGGACTCCATCGCGTTCTCGCAGCTCGGCGAGCTCGCCGGCCAGCGTCTGAACGCCGGCGTGGGCCTCGCGGTAGATGCGTCGCGCGGCAAGATGGCCGGGGCCGGCGAACCCGTCGAGCACCTCGAGCTGGGCCGATCCCAGGGTCAGCTTGCGGTGCTCGTGCTGACCGTAGAAGGCGAGCAGACGAGCGCCCAGCGCCTGCAGGTCGGCTGCCGAGGCCGAGCGCCCCTGGACGAACGCGCTGGTGCGCCCGGACGCCCCGACCCGCCGGCCGAGGGTGATCTCGGTGGGCTCGTCGGGCAGCCGCTCGGCGATCACAGCCAGCTCGGGGTCGGTGAGCATGCCCGGTGGCAGCGCGAACGTGCCTTCGACCCACGCCTCCTCGGCGCCGGGGCGAACGATCTGCGGCCGCGCCCGCCCGCCCATCAGCAGGTCGAGCGAGTGTGCGAGCACGGTCTTGCCGGCGCCGGTCTC
>JBDTSW010000127.1:0-4801 GCA_039930945.1 bacterium | reverse complement strand
CGCTCCGGGGACCAGGAGGAGGTCTTCGAGGGCGGCGACGCGTACTTCGTCGGCCCGGGGCATACGCCGGTCCTCTATGCCGGCACCGAGGTGGTCGAGTTCAGCCCCACCGAGGAACTCGGCCGGACGATCGAGGTCGTGACCAAGAACATGGAGGAGATGGAGGCCGCGTCCTCCTGAGGCACCGCCCGGGCGCCCACAGTCGGGCGCCCGGGCCCCTCGATCGGGTCCGCCTGCCGCCCGCTTGACGCTGAGCGCACAGGGCATCCAGCATCCGCCAGCTTCTCCGGGCTGCGGGAGCCGACGACCACCTCGCGCCCGTGCCTGGCGAACATCGCCTTCCTGCCGTTCCCGAGCGACCTGCTCGGCACCTACTTCGAGAACCCGCTGTCGGTCGCGCTACTCGACCGTCCAGGTGTCCCCGGAGCGCAGCAGCGAGTCGAGCTCCTCGGTGCCGAAGCCCTGGCGGGCCGCTTGGAGGTCCTTGGCGGTCTCCTCGGCGTAGACCGGCCGCTCGACGTCCCGGAAGATGCCGATCGGGGTGGGGCCGGTCGGCCGCTCGGCGAGGTGGGCGAGCGCGAAGGCGTGGCTCGGGCTGGGGTCATGGGCGTCGTGGACGAGCAGAGCCTCCTCGCCGACCTCCGAGACCTCGGCGATGCGCAGGCGCCCGTCGGGCCCCTGCACCACGCCGCGCTCGCCGCCGGTTCCGAGCCGGATCGGCTCGCCGTGCTCGAGGCGGATCTGGTTCTCGCGCCCGTTCTTGCCGCGCACCGCGTCGAAGGCGCCGTCGTTGAAGACGTTGCAGTTCTGGTAGATCTCGACGAAGGCCGAGCCCTGGTGGGCCGCCGTCGCCCGCAGCACGTCTGCCTGGTGATCGCGGTCGACGTCGACGGTGCGGGCGACGAACGTCGCCTCCGCTCCGAGCGCCAGGGCGACCGGGTTGAAGGGGTGGTCGAGCGATCCGAACGGGGTCGACTTGGTGACCTTGCCCTCCTCGCTGGTGGGCGAGTACTGGCCCTTGGTGAGGCCGTAGATCTGGTTGTTGAACAGCAGGATCTTGACCGGCACGTTTCGCCGCAGCGCGTGAATCAGGTGGTTGCCGCCGATCGAGAGGCCGTCGCCGTCCCCGGTCACGACCCAGATCGAGAGATCGGGCCGGGCGAGCGCGAGGCCCGTGGCGAGCGCTGGGGCGCGGCCGTGGATGCCGTGGACCCCGTAGGTGCTCATGTAGTACGCGAACCGTCCGGAGCAGCCGATCCCCGCCACCCAGACGATCCGCTCCGGGGGCAGCCCAAGCTCGGGAAGAAACTGCTGGACGGTTGCGAGGATCGCGTAGTCGCCGCAGCCCGGGCACCAGCGCGTCTCCTGGTCGGAGGCGAAGTCCTTCTTGGTCAGGGTGCTGACGTCGCCGTTCCCGTTCACAGCCATCGCGTGATCACCTGGTCGAGCTCCTCGGCGAAGATCGGGAGTCCGTCCACCTTGCCGTAGCCCTCGGCGTCGACGAGGAATTCGCCGCGGATGACCTTGACGAGCTGGCCGGTGTTCATCTCGGGGATCAGGACCTTGGGGTAGGCGCGGACGACGTCGCCCGTGTTGGCGGGCAGGGGGTTGAGATGGCGCAGGTGGGCGAAGGCGACCTTCTGCCCGCGCTTTCGCACCCGCCTCGCGGCGCCCTTGATCGCCCCGTGGGTCGAGCCCCAACCGAGAACGAGCAGCTTCGCGCCGTCCTCGTGGTCGACCTCCAGCGGTGGGATATCGGCGGCGATCCCGGCCACCTTGTCGGCACGCAGGCGCGTCATCAGGGCGTGGTTCTCGTGCTCGTAGCTGATGTGGCCGGTGCCGTCCTCCTTCTCCAGGCCGCCGATCACGTGCTGGAGGCCCGGGGTCCCGGGCACCGCCCAGGGGCGCGCGCCTCGCCCGTTGCGCAGATAGGGCCAGAACTCGTTCCCGCCGTCGACCCGCCTGTTGGGCTCGGTGGCGAAGGCCGGGTCGATCTCGGGCAGCTCGGTGGCGGTCGGCAGCCGCCAGGGCTCCGAGGAGTTGGCGAGGAAGGTGTCGCTGAGGAGGATCACGGGAGTCCGGTAGCGGACTGCGATCCGTGCCGCCTCGATCACGGCGTGGAAACACTCCGACGGCGTCGCGGCGGCGACGATCGGCAGCGGCGACTCGCCATGACGGCCGTGGAGCGCCATCAGCAGGTCGGCGGCCTCGGTCTTGGTCGGCATCCCGGTCGAGGGACCGGCGCGCTGGACATCGATCACCAGCAGCGGCAGTTCCAGCGCCACCGCCAAGCCGATCGTCTCGGCCTTCAGGTCCATCCCCGGGCCGCTGGTGGCGGTGACCCCGAGATGCCCGCCGAAGGCGGCGCCCAGCGCCATGTTCGCCGCGGCGATTTCGTCCTCGGCCTGCACGGTGCGCACGCCGAAGCGCCGCAGGCGGGAGAGCTCGTGGAGCAGCTCGGAGGCTGGCGTGATCGGGTAGCTGGCCAGGAACAGCGGCAGGCCGCTGCGGACGCTGGCCGCGATCAGCCCGAGGGCGCTCGCGGTGGTGCCGTTGACGCCGCGGTAGGTCCCGGGCTCGGCCGGCGCCGCCTTGACCTCGTAGTGGACGTGCTGCAGCTCCGCGGTCTCGCCGAAGTTGTAGCCGGCGCGGAAGGCCGCGAGGTTCGCGCTCATCACCGGCGGCTCGGAGGCGAACTCCTCCTCGATCCACTCGACCGTGACGTCCTCGGAACGGCTGTACATCCACGACACCAGGCCGAGCGCGAAGAAGTTCTTGGATCGCGCGGCGTCGCGCGACGTGATCTCGTCGATGCCGTCGGTCGCCCGCACGCTCATCGATGTCATCGGGATGCGAAGCAACTGGTAGTCGTCGAGCGATCCGTCCTCGAGCGGGCTCGCCTCGTACTCCGCCTTGCGGAGGTTGCCGTCCGTGAACCCGTCCTCGTTGACGATCACGTTCCCGCCGCGCTCGAGCTCCGGCAGGTTGACCTTCAGCGCCGCCGGGTTCATGGCGACGAGCACGTTGGGCTGCCCGCCGGGGGTGACGATGTCCCGCGAGGCGAAGTGGATCTGGAAGGCGGAGACGCCCGCCAGGGTCCCAGCCGGCGCGCGGATCTCCGCCGGGTAGTCGGGCAGCGTCGCGAGATCGTTGCCGATCAACGCCGTGTCCGCCGCGAACCGGTTGCCGACGAGCTGTATCCCGTCGCCCGAATCACCGGCGAAGCGAACGACGACCCGCTCCTTCTCGATTACGTCAGTCAGGTTTCCACGCTTATCCGCCTAGCCGAGTATAGGCACGGCCCCCACCTGCGTTGCGCTACCAACCCGGCGTTGTGTCGGCGGCGGCCTCGAGCTGCCGGCGAAGCTCCGCGCGCTCGCCTCGTATCGGCTCCATGTGACCGGCGCCGATCAGCGCGGGCTCGAGCGCGGCGAGCTTGCGGACACTGTCCCGCGCGGCCTCGGAGTCTCGGTTGAAGATCGGGTGGGGGGCGTAGACGCCGGGGTGGTGGCCGAGTGGGCGCATGGAGTCGGTCAGGTAGATCGTGTCGGTGCAGAGGCAGACGCGATCGCGCTCACGCCACAGTCCTATCTGGCCGGGCGCGTGCCCCGGGAAGTGGACGACCTCGAAGCCGCCCAGCCGGTCGCCTTCGGCGACGGTGTCAGCGACCTCCACGGGACCGCCGTCCCAGATCGGGAAGATGATTCGGTAGAGCCAGCGGGAGTAGGTGACCGGGATGTCTCCAAGTGGCTGGTAGTGGACGCCGCCATCCCCCTCGGCGTCGGCGACCTCGTCGGGGTGGCAGAGGACGGGCACGCCGAGCTTCGGCGCCGTGCCGCGGTGGTCGACGTGGCTGTGGCCGAGCACGACCCGGTTGAGGCCGCCCAGCTCGGCGGCGGCCCGGCGCAACCCCCTGGCCATCGCCTTGGTCCCGGCGTCGAATGCGAACACGCCGCCGCCGTCGTGCTCGGCGACGAGGTAGACGTTCATCCCGTGGCGCAGGTCACCCGCGTGCCGCCACACCCCTTCGGCGATCTCCTCTGTGATCGGAGTCAACGGGCCACGCATCACCCTGACCCTATCTGGCCCGGAGACCCGCGCGGCTCCTCGGCTCCGCGGTGCTCGCCCAACTCCGGCAAGCCGTTCAGGCCCGCGCGGCGGTCCCGTTAGGACCCTTCTAGCGGCCATTATGAGACGGTATTTGAACTCGCAAGTCCGCAAGCGGATCCGGCTGTTGCATCGCGTGCTGCCGTTGACGAGCTGACAGGGCGGCGGGCTTTCAGCTTCGCGCGGAAGCGGTGCTCGTGTAACGATCCACAAATCGACCGAGCAACCCCTGAACCGAAGGAGGAGCAGTGTCAAAGCATCGGGACCAGATCATTGCTGGAGCGGAAGGAAAGGTCTCAGAAGAACTCCTCGGCGCGGCGTTCGCGAAACCTCGAGGGGCCACGACGGCTGCGGTCGGGGGAGGCCTGATCACCAATGAGATCGGCGCTCGTTGGGCTGGTAAGCAGCACAAAGGGGCCGATACCGTGGGGATCAAGCTCGGCAACCCGGGAGCGGTCGCGGTGACGCCGACGAGCCTGGTGACGATGCAGGTCGGCGTCAGCATGAGCGGCCAGATCAAGGAAATCAAGGACGTCTTGAGCACGGTGCCCCTCGCCGACGTGGACTCGGTCGAGGTCAAGCGGATGGGGCTCGCCGGCGTGATGGAGATCACTGCAGGCGGTGCCACCTTCAGGCTCGAAGGCAAGGTCAATGACATGCGGGAATTCGCCGCCGCCTTCGACCGCGCCAAGGC
>JBDTSW010000126.1:0-4839 GCA_039930945.1 bacterium | reverse complement strand
AATGACGCCTTCGTGATCCTCGACGAGGCCCAGAACACGAGCCCGGAGCAGATGAAGATGTTCCTCACCCGCCTCGGGTTCGGCTCGCGGATGGTGGTCACCGGGGACATCACCCAGATCGACCTCCCTCGCGATCAGCGCTCGGGGCTGGTGGTCGTCGGCGAGATCCTCTCCGAGGTCTCCGACATCAGCTTCGTCCGCTTCGGCGCCGCCGACGTCGTTCGCCACCAGCTCGTGCAGCGGATCGTCGCCGCCTACAGCGAGTACTCCGAGCGGGACCGATCCGGTCCTTGATCGACCTCTCCGACGTTCCGGCTGATCTGCGCCAGGCCGTGAGCTCGGCGCTGACGGCCGCCGGGGTCGGCGACGGGCACCTCTCGGTCGAGTTGGTCGGTCCCGAGCGGATCCGGGCGCTGAACCGCGAGCACCGCGATCGCGACCGACCGACCGACGTGCTCTCATTCCCGATCGACGGGGTGGAGCCGGTGGCCGGACCGCGTGAGCTCGGCGACGTCGTCATCTGTCCTGCCCACGCCGAGGATCTGGCCGAGGCGACGGTGCACGGCGTCCTCCATCTCTGCGGCTACGACCACGAGAGCGATGGCGGCGAGATGGAAGAGCTGCAGGCGAGCGTCGTCGCGGGCCTGCGGTGACGCGCTCCGGCTTCGTCGGCCTCGCCGGTCGCCCGAACGTCGGCAAGTCGACGCTGGTCAACGCCATCGTCGGCGCCAAGGTGGCGATCGTCTCCGATCGGCCGCAGACGACCCGTCGCGCCGCCCGCGGGATCGCGACCGATGAAACGGCGGGATGGCAGATGGTCCTCGTCGACCTCCCCGGCGTCCAACGCCCGCGCGACCGGCTCACCGGGCGCATGCAGCGCCGGGTGGTGCACGAGCTGGAGGAGGCGGAGACCGCGCTGCTGGTCGTCAACGGCGAGCAGGGCATCGGCCCGGGAGACCGCTTCATCGCCAAGGCGCTGCTGGGCGCGCGCGCCGCGGTCGCGGGCGCGATCCCGGTGATCTGCGCCGTCAACAAGGTTGATCGCCTGAGCCCGGGCGAGACGGCGGCGGCGCTGGCCGCAGCGGCGGAGCTGGAGTCGGTGGACGAGGTCTTCCCGGTCAGCGCCAAGGCCGGGACGGGGCTGCCGGAGCTGGTCGAGCGTCTTGCGGAGCTGTTGCCCGAGGGCCCGATGCTCTATCCGCCCGAGGAGCGGACCGACCGCGCGAGCGAGGTCCATCTCGGCGAGCTGGTGCGAGAGCAGGTCCTGCGCCGCACCCGGGAGGAGATCCCGCACGCGGTCGAGGTCGTGGTCGACGAGGCCCGCGAGCGCGAGGACGGTATCTACGAGGTGCGGGCCCAGATCTGGGTCGAGAGCGAATCCCAGAAGGGAATCCTGATCGGCAAGGGGGGGCGAATGGTCCGCGAGGTCGGCATCGCCGCCCGCAAGGAGCTGGAGCGCGAGCTCTCCTCACAGGTATTCCTCGACCTCAAGGTCCGCGTCAAGGAGCACTGGCGCCGCGACGAGGGGCTCCTCGACCACCTCGGGATCGAGTAGGCGGCCCCATGGCCGCCCCTAGACTGCCTGCAATGACGGGCGAACGCGAGATCCGCTTCGACGAGCGCGGCCTCGTGCCTTGCGTCGTCCAGGACGCCGCCACCGGGGAGGTCCTGACCGTCGCCTACATGAATGAGGAGGCGCTGCGTCGCACCCGCGCCACGGGGGAGGCCCACTTCTTCAGCCGCTCCCGCGGAGAGCTCTGGCACAAGGGGGAGACCTCGGGCAACACCCAGCGCGTGCGCCAGCTCCGCTTCGACTGCGACGCAGACGCGATCGTCGCCCTGGTCGAGCCCGCGGGCCCCGCCTGCCACACCGGCGAGCGCTCGTGCTTTCACCGCGACCTCGAGACCGTGGCCGAGCCGGCGCCCTGCGCCCACGAGGCGCTCGCCGTGCTCGAGCGAACGCTCGACGAGCGCGCGCGCGAGCGCCCGCAGGGCTCGTACACGGTCGAGCTGCTCGACGACCCCCGGCGGATTCAGGAGAAGGTCCGCGAGGAGGCGGATGAGGTTGCTCGCGCGGCCGATTCGGAGTCCGACGAGCGTGTCGCCGAGGAGGCCGCCGACGTCGTCTACCACCTGCAGGTGCTGCTGCGATCGCGAGGCATCCCGCTAACGGCGGTCCTGGAGGCCCTCAATCACCGCCGCGGCTGAGGCCACTCCCGTGGTCGAGCCGGGGCTCGAGCGCGCGCGCGAGCTCGCGGCCGGCGCCAACGTGGTCCCGGTTCGCCACCGGTTCATCGACGATTGCGAGACGCCCGTCTCCGCCTTTCTCAAGCTGCGCGCGGCGTTCGACGGGCCGGCCTATCTGCTGGAGTCCGCCGAGCAGGGCCGCCTGGGCCGCTACTCCTTCCTCGGCTTCCGCCCGCACGCGACGCTTCGCTGGAGCCTCGGCGACGACGGCGACCCCTACGCCGCCGCGGCGGAGCTGGTCGAGCGATTCACGGTCGCCGAGCTCGACCAGCTGCCGCCGTTCGCCGGCGGCGCGGTCGGGTTCTTCGGCTACGACCTCGTGCGCACCGTCGAGCCCTTGGGCGAGCCCAACCCGGACCCGCTCGGCCTGCCCGACCTGGCGCTGATGGTCTGCGAGCTGATGCTCGCCTTCGATCACCAAAAGCACGAGGTCACCGTCCTCGCCTACGCCTTCTGCGAGCACGGCGACGCCGACGCCGCCCACGCCCGCGCCGTCGGCTTGATCGACGAGGCGCTCGCCGCCCTTCGCGCACCGGTACCGCGGCCGAGCGCCACCTTGGAGGCCGAGGTTCCTCCCTTCGTGTCCAACATGGGCCGCGAGCAATTCGAGTCCAACGTCTCGCGGATCGTCTCCTACATCCGCGCCGGGGACGCCTACCAGGTGGTGCCATCCCAGCGCTTCTCGGCGCCGGCGCCGGTCGAGGCCTTCTCGATCTACCGCGGCCTGCGCACAGTCAACCCCTCTCCGTACATGTACTTCCTCGACTTCGGCGACTTCCAGCTCGCCGGCGCCTCGCCCGAGCCGCTGATCAAGGTCAACGGGCGCCGGATCGAGACCCGCCCGATCGCCGGCACCTACCCCCGGGGGGCGGACGAGGGGGAGGACCGTCGCAACGCCGAGGAGCTGCTGGCCGACCCGAAGGAGCGGGCCGAGCACGTGATGCTGGTGGACCTCGGCCGCAACGATCTCGGCCGCGTCAGCGAGTACGGGACGGTCAAGGTCGACGAGCTGATGGTGGTCGAGACCTACTCGCACGTGCTGCATATCGTCAGCCGCGTCTCCGGCACCCTGCGCGACGACGTCTCGGCGATGGACGCGCTGCGAGCGGTGCTGCCCGCCGGGACCCTGTCGGGGGCGCCGAAGGTGCGGGCGATGCAGATCATCGACGAGCTCGAGCCACACAAGCGCTGCTCCTATGGGGGCGCGATCGGCTACCTCGGCTTCGACGGGGACCTCGACACGGCGATCCACATCCGTACGGTCGTCGTCAAGGACGGCCAGGCGCACGTGCAGGCCGGGGGCGGCACCGTCGCCGACGCCAAGCCCGACTACGAGTACCGCGAGTCGCTGGCGAAGGCCGAGGCGGTCTTCCGCGCGATCGAGCTTGCCGCGAGCCAGCCGGAGTGGCCCTGACGATGAGGGTGCTCGTGATCGACAACTACGACTCCTTCACCTACAACCTGGTCCAGTACCTGGGCGAGCTGGGGGCCGAGGTCTCGGTGGTCCGAAACGACGTCGCCGACGTCGCCGGGCTGCTCGACCGCGGAGCCGACCGCCTGGTGATCTCGCCCGGGCCGTGCACGCCCGCGCAGGCCGGCACCTCGACCGAGGCCGCCAGGGCCTTCCCGGAGGCCGGGATACCCACGCTCGGGGTCTGCCTCGGCCACCAGGCGATGGTCGAGGCCTTCGGCGGCCGGACGATTCGCGGCGAGCCCATCCACGGCAAGGACGCGAAGATCTCCCACGACGGCAGGGGAGTGTTCCGCGGCCTGGAGAGCCCGCTGCGCGCCGGCCGCTACCACTCGCTGGTCGCCGATCCCGACCTCCCCTCCGAGCTCGAGCTGTCTGGCTCGCTCGGCGACGTCGTCATGGCCGTTCGCCACCGTTCGCTCCCGGCCGAGGGCGTGCAGTTTCACCCGGAGTCGGTGCTCACCCCACGCGGCAAGGAGCTGCTGCGTAACTTCCTCGGCGAGGATGTCTGAGCCCTGATGCCGAACGAGACCGTCACCCGCGCGATCGACGCCGTCGCCGGCGGCAACCATCTCACCGCCGATCACGCGACAGCGGTCCTGGACGAGATCATGGAGGGCCGCTCGAGCGAGATCCAGACGGCCGGGTTCCTGATCGCCCTGCGGGCCAAGGGCGAGACGGTCGCCGAGCTGGTCGGCTTGGCCCGCACCATGCGGCGCCTGGCCGCGGAGGTCGATACCGGGCGCGACGACCTGGTCGATACGGCCGGAACCGGCGGCGGCCCGTCCACCTTCAACGTCTCGACCGCCGCCGCGATCGTCGCCGCCGGAGCGGGGTGCCCGGTCGCCAAGCACGGCAATCGCTCCAACACCAGCCGCTCCGGCTCAGCTGACCTGCTGGAGGCGCTCGGCGTCCGCATCGACCTCGATCCCGATGGCGTTCGGCAATGCATCGAGGAGGTCGGGTTCGGGTTCATGTTCGCCCCTCGCCATCACGCCGCGATGAAGCACGTGGCCGGGGTCCGCAAGGAGCTGGCGGTGAGGACCATCTTCAACTTCCTCGGCCCGCTGACCAACCCCGCCGGGGCCAGCCGCCAGCTCCTCGGCGTCTCCGACCGCCGC
>JBDTSW010000125.1:0-4898 GCA_039930945.1 bacterium | reverse complement strand
TGCGCGAGGGCGGCATCGACCGGCCGCACGCACCCGGCGGCCCCACGGACACCGTTCTCATCTCGTCCTAGCGCTCATGCCACCGGCCGGCTTTTCGCCGCTGTGCCGCGCGGCGCGGCAGAATCGCGAAAACCCCGACGGCGCAGGCGCCCGGCGCTCAGCCGGCGCAGACCCAGGCGGCGCCGCCCGAGTCGGCCCAGATCATCGCCGCGATCCGGTCCTGCTCGCCCGCAGGCGCGTTCTGGGGGAGGCCCTGGCCACCGTAGAGGCGCCAAGTGGAGGGAAGGATCTGGTAGGCGCCGCCGGCCCCCGACGAGGAATTGACCGCCTGGTAGTTGCCGCCCGACTCGCACATCACGATCGCCGCCGGAATCGCCCACTCGCCGACCCAGCCGGCAACGGTTTCCTGCGCCTGCGCGGCGGAGACGGCCTGGGCGTCCTCCACGTCCTGCTCCCAGCCCGACACCTGCGAGCGCAGGCTCTCGAGTGAGCGCGCCTGCTCGTCGCGAGCCTGCTCGAGCGCGGCGGTCTGGGCCTCGGCACGGGCTCTCGCAGCCGCGATCTGGTCGCGGGCGGCGGCCACCTCGTCGTTGTGGGCGGCCTGCGCGTCGCGGGCCTCGGAGACCTCGTCAAAGCGATCGGCCAGGTCGGCGCGCAGCGAGCGCACCCTGGTGGCGAGGCTCTGGTCGGCCTCCTGGATGCGATTCAACAGCGTCGCCCGGGTCGTGAGGTCGTCGAAGCCGTTGGAATCGAGCAGCAGCGTGGTCGCGTCGGGGGGGCCGTCCTTGTAGATCGCGATCAGCCTCTCGGAGAGGGCGTCGAGGGCCTTGTGCAGGCGGGCACGGGCCTCGGCCAGGCGTGCCTGCGAGCGCTCGACGTCGACCCGAAGCGCAGCTTCGCGCGCCTCGCCCGCTGCCAGCACCGAGGTGAGCTCGGCCTCGCGGGTGGCGGCCGAGACGGCCCGATCCCGGGTCGCGGCGAGCTCGGCCGAGCCCGACTGGATCTTGGCGGCGAGGCCCTGGGCCTCGCCCTGGGCCGAGTCGATTCTGGCCTGAAGCTGATCGACGCTCTGGGCGTCGGCACGGACGGCCGAAAGGGCGATGATCGCGGCGATCGCGAGCGCTCCGGCCGCGGCCGACCAGCGCAGGCTGCGGATCGACGCGTCGGCATCGCGGCGGCCACTGACGGGCGGGATGTCTGTTGCGGTTTCCATGCTCCTTCTCAGGCCTGCGGGGTTAGCTGACGGGCTCGGGCCGAAGGAAGGCCCTACACGACGTCCTGTCGCGATTCGCCCCGGGGAGGCGCTTCCCGAAGGTCGCTTCTCCCAGCGGTTCCCCCGCTCCCCCGGGTAGGAACCCGGAGGACTCGGCGGTGCTGAAGCGCAATCCTAGCGAATCGTTAGGGCAACGCAAGCGATTGCTCTCCAAGTTGACATAAGAGCGCTCGCGTCCGACCCTGCGGCCGGCGCCCCCGATCAGCCCTCGGGGGGCTCGCGGGTGGCGGCCAGGTATCCGCCGATCCCGATCAGGGCGATCCCGATCGCGCCCGCGATCTTGATCTCGCGGCCCCACCGCCGCCAGGTGCGGCGAACGGTGACGCGGCCGACCAGTTCGTAGAAAAAGCTCACGACCACAAACCTACCCGTCGGAGCCACGTTCGCGCACTCGATGCGCGAGCCGGCTCTGCAGCGTGAACAGCTCAATGAAGCCTGGGCTGGCGGCCTGGCTGAACTGTCCCCCGCTCTCGCCGAACCCCGCCAGCGCGCGATCGTAGAGGGCGTGCGGCGAGCTGCGGCCGACCACCGACGCCGAGCCCTTGAAGAGCTTGACGGTGACCTCGCCGGTGACGAGCTCGTTGGCCGAGTCCATGTAGGCGTCGAGGTCGGCGCGCAGGGGCTCGAGCCAGAGTCCGGCGTAACAGAGGTACGCCCACTTGTCCTCGAGCATCCGCTTGAAGTTGTTCTGGTGGATGGTCGAGACGAGCTTCTCCAGCTCTCGGTGCGCGGTCAGCAGGATCGCGGCGGCCGGGACCTCGTAGAGGTCGCGCACCTTGAGGCCGACGATCCGGTCCTCGATCTGGTCGACGATCCCGACCCCGTGGCGCTGCCCGGCCTGCGCGGCGCGCTCGATCAGCTCGACCAGGCCGAGCGGCTCGCCGTCGAGCGAGACCGGCACGCCCCGGTCGAACCCCACGTGCAGCAGCTGGGCCTCGTCGGGCGCCTCCTCCGGGCGGGTGACGAGCTGGAAGACGTCATCCGCCGCCGGCGCCTCCAGGTTCTCGATCTCACGGCCCTCCGAAGACCGGCCCCAGAGGTTGTCGTCGATCGAGTACGGGCTGACCGCGGTCCCGCCCTTGAGCGGGATGCCGTGCTCGCGCGCGTACGCCAGCTCCTCCTCGCGGCCCATGCTCCAGTCGCGGACCGGCGCCAGGATCTTCAGCTCGGGCCCGAGGGCGGACACGGTGCCGTCGATGCGCACCTGGTCGTTGCCCTTCCCGGTGCATCCGTGGGCGATCGTGTCGCAGCCCGAGGCACGCGCCTGGTCCACCGCAAGCTTGGCGATCAGCGGCCGGGCAAGAGCGGTGAACAGCGGGTAGCCGCCGCCATAGAGGGCATTGGCCTTGATCGCCGGCAGGACGTAGTCGCGGGCGAACTCCTCGCGGGCGTCGGCGACGATCGTCTCCAGGGCGCCGAGCCGGCGCGCCTTGCCCGTGACCGCCTCGTAGTCCTCGCCCGGCTGGCCGAGCGCGACCGTCAGGGTGACGACCTCGACGCCGTATCGGTCCTGGATCCAATGGAGCATCACCGAGGTGTCCAGGCCGCCGGAATAGAGCAACAGCACGCGGCCGACGTCCGCCGGATCGGCCTCATAGGAGCTGGTGTGAGCGGTGGAGCCCTCCATCGTGGCCGGGAAGTGTCGCACGAGCCCCGCGGCGAAGGATCGGCCCCGTAGTCCATGATTGGGGACGGTGCACCGCTTCCTTCGCATCCTCTCGATCGCGCTGATCACCGCCGGGCTGGTGGTGATGGCCGACGTCGGCCTCACTCTCGCCTGGGAAGAACCGCTGTCGTCGATCTACGGCTCGCTGCGCCAGGGCGAGGCCGAGGACCAGCTGGCCGAGCTGGAGGAGAGCTTCCCCAGCCAGGGCCTGCTGCGCCGAGCGCTGAGCGAGGGGGAGCTCGTCGACAGGGTCGAGGTGCTCGCAGACGCCTTCTCAGGACAGGTCAAGACGGGCGAGGGGATCGGCCGGATCCTGATCCCGCGAATCGACCTCGACGTCGTCATTGTCGAAGGCACGGACACCGCCAGCCTGCGGCGCGGGCCCGGCCACTACACGCTCGCCGGCAGCGGCGAGCTCGCCGGCGTCGGTGATGGCTCGGGATTCCCCGGCCAGGGCGAGACGATGGGGATAGCCGGCCACCGCACGACCTACCTGGCGCCGTTTCGCCGGATCGACGAGATCCAGGCCGGGGACGAGATCATCGTGCAGATGCCCTACGGGACCTTCACCTACACCGTGCAGAAGCACGAGATCGTCGACCCCGACGACGTCGGCATCGTCGAGAACGTCGGCTACGACCGGCTGGTCCTGACCGCGTGCCACCCGCTCTACAGCGCGGCCCAGCGCTACGCGCAGTTCGCGAAGCTGACCGACGTCAGCCTGTTCGCGGCGGACGACCGCCGCTGGCAGGACCCCTAGGCGGGGCCGAGGATCTGGCCCAGAATCGACTCAGGATCGTCGATCCCGAACTCGGCCTCGAGCGTGCGCGTGATCTCGTCGCGGCTCGAGCCGGCGACCGCCATCTGGGTCGCACGTAGCATTGCCTCGTCGGAGTTGCTGTCCGTCGGGGGCGAAGGCGGCGGCATCTCCTCGGCCAGCGCCGGGTCGTAGCGAGGCTCCCGCTCGACCGGGACGTCCTCGGTATCCGCGGCCGGAGGCGACCACGGCTGAATGGGGTCGGGCCTCAGACTGCTCGCTGCGGCACCGCTCGACCGGGGGGCGTGGGAGCTGATGGCGTCGATGCTGTGGTCGACCGCGGCGATCGCGGACACCATTGCACCACGCACCAAGGTCAGCTCCGCCAACAGGGACTGCGTGGTCCCCGACAGAGCTTCCTGGCGCTCGCGCTGGAGACGCCCGGTCTCCGCGCGCAGGGCATCGGCCTCGCGGCCGAGTCGATCCGCCTCCGCGCGCCGTTCGGCCAGCAACCGGCTCCCCTCGGCCTCCGCGTCGGAGCGGATCTCCTCGGCAACGCTCTCTGCGGCGTCGATGATCTCCTCGATCCGCGTCGTCGCGCGGCCCACCGCTTCGCGCACCCCTCCCGGACCGGGGCCGGGAGCGCTCTTGTCGAGCTGGTGGGCTTCGGTCGGGTGAGGTTCCAGAGGGCCAGCCATGCGAGTGATCGTAGCCCCTATCGACGCGCTGGATCGGGGACTTGAACGAGCCGTCACAGGGCTTGCAGCGCGTCCAGCCAAGCAGGAACCGCCGGCCTTGCCCGAGCGGAGCAGCATCTCTGGCTGGCGATGGGCTCGCTGATGGCTGGCCGCAGCCTGGCTGCTGACCAAGGCCACCTACACCTGCCCCCAACCCCCTCCCCCCCTGCTCGGGTCGGCCTGCGCTCCCGCGATCGTCGGAAGCGGCTCGTCTCGCCCCGGCCGGAGCCGGTGGCTGATCGCGTCGGCGGCCGCGCTGCTCGCGCTGAGCGTGGTCCCGCCCTATCTCAGCGAACGCTACGTGAACCAGGCTCTCGACGGGTGGCGCGCCGACCTCGAGCGGGCATTCGACGACCTCGGCCGCGCTGGCTCCCTCAACCCGCTGTCTGAGGAACCGCTCCTCACCGAGGGCGCCATCGCCCGCGCCGCCGGCGATCGGGCGCACGCCATCGAAGCCTTCGAACG
>JBDTSW010000124.1:0-5004 GCA_039930945.1 bacterium | reverse complement strand
TGGCGATCGCGATCCTGATCGGGTTCGCGCTCTCGCGCGGGCCGGAGAAGCCGCGGGTCGCCTTCTACAACCAGGTCCCGGCCGGCGACCAGTTCGATCTCGGCAGCAAGGGCGGCGAGTTCTCCCGCGAGGAGGCAAAGGCCGAGCTCTGCGACCGGATCGAGTGTGTCGACGTCTCCAGCCGCGAGCAGGCCGAGCAGATGGTCACCGACGGCGAGGTGCTCGGGGCGCTGATCCTGCCGCCCGATCTCGTCGACAAGCTCGAGTCGCTGACCACACTCAACCCCGAGCAGCCGACGGTCGAGATCCTGGTCAACGAGGAGGACCCGGTCAAGGGCCAGCTCGTCGACGACCGCATCAGCTCGCTGGTCACCGAGGCCAACCTGGTCATCGCCGAGCGTATCTCCCAGCAGGCCGGCGTCTACCTGAACGTGCTGATCGAGGGGGGCAGCTTCACGATTCCGCTCCTCGGCGACACCCTCGAGATCCTTGGCCTGCGCGAGGCCGGCGAGGTGCTGCGGCAGGTCGTCGCTGACCTGCCGAAGTCGGATCCCAACCGCGACCAGCTCGAGCAGGTGATCCGCTTCGCCGAGCTCGCCCGCGACAACCTCGACTTCGCCCTGCCGCTGTTGGGAGCGGTCTCCTCGCCGATCGACGTGCAGAAGGAGGTCGTCTCCGGCGATGCCCCCGGCCTCGACGCCTTCGCGATCTCGGTCGCGGCGACGATGACGCTGATGTTCGTGACCGTGCTGCTGGTCGCCGGCTCGCTCGCGCTCGAGCGCGAGGAGAACGCCTACTCGCGGATCACCCGCGGGCTGGTCGGGCCGGCGGCGCTGCTCGCGGAGAAGGTGCTGTTGGGGGTGGTCGCCTCGCTGGCGGTGACCCTGCTGATGCTGGCCGGACTGTCGCTGTTCGTCGAGATCGACTGGGGGCGCTTCGGCCCGATCGTCGCCGCGATCGTCGCCGGCGGCGCCGCCTTCGCCGCCTTCGGCGCCGCGATCGGCTCGGCCGCCCGCGAAGTCCGCGCCTCCTCGCTGCTGGCGTTCATGATCTCGCTGCCGATCGCCTTCCTCTCGCTCGTGCCCTCGGGGACGATCGGCGCCGGCCTGTACCACGTGATCGAGGTCTTCCGCGCCCTGTTTCCGTTCGACCCCGCGCTCGACGCGCTCTCGGGCGCCCTCGACGCGGCGGGCCCGGGCATCGGCGTGCCCCTGCTTCACCTGGCCGCGCTGACCGTCGCCTACGGGGTGGTGGCGCGGGTCGCCCTGCGCCGCTTCGCCTAGCCGCGGCCTCGACGCCGCGCTGGGCGAGAGCCGGCCGGCGACTGACCGCCAGGGCGCCACCCGGCGGCGCGCCCCTAGAATCCGTGGCGTGAGTTTCCCGGCAACGCGCATGCGGCGCCTGCGGCGGACGAAGGCGCTCCGCGACCTCGTGCGGGAGACCGAGCTTTCGCCGCGGCATCTGGTCCAGCCACTGTTCGTGGTGGCGGGCTCCGAGGTGCGCGAGGAGGTCGACTCGATGCCCGGCGTCGAGCGCTTCTCGATCGGCGAGCTGGTCGCCGAGGCGACCGAGATCCAGGCCTGCGGGGTGGGCGCCGTGATCCTCTTCGGGATCCCGGCCTCCAAGGATGAGGCGGGCACGGGCGCCTACGACGACGAGGGCGTTGTGCAGATGGCCGTGCGGGCGCTGAAGGAGGCTCATCCCGAGCTGACCGTGATCACCGACGTCTGCCTGTGCGAGTACACCTCGCACGGCCATTGCGGCTTCCTTCGCGACGGCGAGGTCGACAACGACGTCACCGTCGAGCTGCTCGCCCGCACCGCGATCTCCCACGCCGAGGCGGGAGCCGACATCGTCGCGCCCAGCGACATGATGGACGGGCGCGTCGGCGCGATCCGCCACCAGCTCGACGAGGAGGGTCACCCCAACACCGCGATCCTCGCCTACTCGGCGAAGTTCTCCTCCGCCTTCTACGGGCCCTTCCGCGAGGCGGCCTCCTCGACGCCTTCGGAGGGCGATCGCCGCGGCTACCAGATGGACCCCGCCAACGCCCGCGAGGCGCTGCGCGAGGTCGAGCTCGACGTCTCCGAGGGCGCCGACATGGTGATGGTCAAGCCCGCCGGGCCCTACCTCGACCTGATCTCGCGGGTGCGCGAGCGCTTCGACGTGCCGATCTGCGCCTACCAGGTGTCGGGCGAGTACTCGATGCTGAAGGCCGCCGCGGCCAACGGCTGGCTCGACGAGCAGCAGGCCGTGAGCGAGTCGCTGCTGGCGATCCGCCGCGCCGGAGCCGACGTGATCATCAGCTACTACGCGAAGGAGTTCGCCCAGTGGGCGCTCTAGCCCGGCCCAAGGTCCGCTCGCGCCGCGACGGCGCGGCGATCCCGCTCGACGACGTCGACAAGCGGGTGATGAACCTGCTGCAGTCGCGCTTCCCGCTCGAGCCGGAGCCGTTCACGGCGGTCGCGCCCGAGGCGGGACTCGGGGTCGCCGAGCTGAAGCAGCGCACCCAGCGGCTGCTCGACCATCGGATCATCCGCGAGATCACCCCGATCTTCGACACCCGCGCCCTCGGCTACTCCTCGATGCTGGTCGCCGCCAAGGTCGACACCGACAACCCGCAGCGGGCGGCGAAGATCATCAACTCGCACCCGGGGGTCTCGCACAACTACCTGCGCACCCACGAGTTCAACCTCTGGTTCACGATCGCGACGCCCCCCGACTCGGCGCTCGGGCTGGACGGCACCCTGGAGGTGCTGCAGCGGCTCACCGGCGCCGAGTCGATCCGCGAGCTGCCGACGCTGCGGCTGTTCAAGATCAACATGAACCTGGAGATGGAGAAGGGAACCGAGGCGCTCGCCGCCGCGGTCGACACGTCGCCCCCGCGCGAGCTCTCCGCGCAGCCCTACGACGACACCGACATCGCCGTGATCCGCGCCCTGCAGGGCCCGATGGAGGTCGTCGATCGTCCCTATGACGCCGCCGCCGCGCAGTGCGCGATGACGACCGCGGAGCTCCTCTCGCACCTGGAGGGCATGACCGAGCGCAAGATCCTGCGCCGCGTGGCGGCGATCCTCTTTCACCGCCGCGCCGGGTTCTCGGCGAACGGCATGGGCGTCTGGAAGGTCGCGCCCGAGCGGGTGCTCGAGACCGGCGCGCAGATGGCCGCCGTCCGCGGGATCTCGCACTGCTACGAGCGCCCGACATATGAGGACTGGCCCTACTCGGTCTTCACCATGGCCCACGGCCGCTCGAAGCAGGAGTGCGACTCGATCCTCGACTCGATCGCGACCGAGCACGGCCTGCACGGCACAGACCGGGCCGTGCTCTACTCCTCGACCGAGTTCAAGAAGATCCGCCTGCGCTACTTCACCGAGGAGTACTCCGCCTGGGAGGCGGAGCACACTGGACACTCGTAGGTCGGAGGTGATCTACGCGCGGGCGGCGGGGCTGCTGCCCGGCGGGGTGAACTCGCCGGTGCGGGCGATGCGCTCGATCGGCCGCGACCACCCGATCTTCATCGAGCGCGGCGAGGGCTTCGAGCTGATCGACGTCGACGGCCACCGCTACGTCGACTGGGTCTGCTCCTGGGGCCCGCTGATCCTCGGCCACGCTGCCCCCGACGTGGTCGCGGCGGTCAGCGCGGCGGCCGAGAATGGCACCAGCTTCGGCGCTCCGACCGAGGCCGAGGTCGACCTCGCCGCCGAGATCCGCGACCGGGTCCCCTCCGTCGAGATGGTGCGGATGGTCAACTCCGGCACCGAGGCCTCGATGAGCGCGGTCCGCCTGGCCCGGGCGGTGACCGGTCGCGACAAGGTGGTCAAGTTCGCCGGCGCCTACCACGGCCACGTCGACGGCCTGCTCGCCGACGCCGGCTCGGGGCTCGCCACGCAGGGGATCCCGGCCAGCCCGGGTGTCACCCGAGCCGCCGCCGGGGACACGATCGTCGTCTCCTGGAACCAGCGCCAGCCGATCGCCGCCGCCCTCGCCGAAGATCAGGTCGCCGCCGTGATCTGCGAGCCGATCGCGGCGAACATGGGGGTCGTCGCGCCCGAGCCCGGATTCCTCGAGTTCCTGCGCGAGCTGGCCTCCGAGGCGGGCGCGCTGTTGGTCTTCGACGAGGTGATCACCGGCTTCCGCGTCGCCAGAGGGGGGGCGCAGGCGCTGTATCAGGTGCGTCCCGACCTGACGGTGATGGGCAAGGTCGTCGGCGGCGGCCTGCCGCTGGCCGCCTACGGGGGCGGGCGCGCGCTGATGGAGAACGTCGCCCCGGTCGGCGACGTCTACCAGGCGGGGACGCTCTCCGGAAACCCGCTGGCGGTGGCCGCGGGCCTGGCGACGCTGGGCGAGCTCGACGCCGCCGCCTACCAGCGGCTCGGGGTCCTGACCGACCGCCTGGCCGCGGGGCTGCGCGAGGCGGCCGGATCGCACCCGGTCCAGGTGGCCTCGGTCCCGGGCCTGGTGACGCCGTTCTTCAGCCCCGAGCCGGTCGCCGATTTCGCCGCTGCCACGGCCTGCGACCACGATGCCTACGGCGTCTTCTGCCGGGCGATGCTCGAGCGTGGGATCTACCCGCCCGCCTCGCAGTACGAGGCCTGGTTCGTCTCGCTTGCCCACGACGACGCCGCGATCGAGCGCACGGCCGCCGCCGCCGCCGAGGCCTTCGACGAGGCCCTGGGCTAGGCGACCCGCACAAGAGCGGCCCTTCCGGTCGCCTTTACCAAGGTCTTGCCTAGCCCTTTCGGGGCCCTTGCCCGCCCCTGTGCGGGCGCTGTCGCGCGTGCTCGATGGTGGGCGGCGATGAAGTCACACCACCAGGGGGAGCACAGATGACCACCTCAATCAAGCGCACCCCGCTCGCATGGGCGGGCGCGGCGCTCGCAATCCTGGCCACCGTCCTGATGCTCACCGTCGCCCAGGCGGCGATGGCGAAGCAGTTCGAGGGCAGGGTCGTTTCCAAGAACACCGCCAGTCAGACGTTCCGCCTCGACCGCGAGCACGCCG
>JBDTSW010000123.1:0-5055 GCA_039930945.1 bacterium | reverse complement strand
GTCAAGGGGACCTACAGCACGCCGCTGACGATCGCGGCAGCGAACGACATCATCGTCAACGGCGACATCACCACCAACCTCAGCGGGGGGGCCGTGCTGGGAATGGTTGCCAACAACTTCATCCGGATCATGCACGGCCTCAACAACCGCACCAGCGGCAGCTACAGCAACTGCGGCTCGTCCACCAACAACTCGAGCCAGACGATGCAGGACGTCCGCATCGACGCGGCGATCCTCGCCCTCAACCACTCGTTCATCGTCGACAACTTCGACTGCGGGGCCAAGCTCGGCAAGATCGAGGTTCACGGCGCGATCGCCCAACTCTTCCGGGGTACCGTCGGCACCTCCGGCGGAGGCGGTGGCACCGGGTATCTGAAGGACTACAACTACGACGACCGCCTGGCGGTGCAGGAGCCGCCATACCTGTTCGATCTCGCCTCCTCGAGCTGGCACGTGGTCCGCGAGACCGCCTGCACCCAGGGCGGGACCGGCACCGACGCCTGCTGAGCCGGCCGCCGGGCCGGCTGGTGGGTCTTCCCGCGCCCGCCGCGGATAGGGTCGTCCGTCGATGGCAGCCGAAGCCGCAATCGCCCTCGTAGCCGGGGCCTTGATCGGAAGCTTCGTCACCGTCGTCGCCCACCGGGTGCCGCGGGGCGAGGGGGTCGTGATGGGGCGCTCGCGCTGTCCCGCATGCGGCGAGGACATCGCCGCCTACGACAACATCCCGATCGTCTCCTGGCTCGTGCTGCGGGGCCGTTGCCGGCGCTGTGGCGCGCCGATCGGAGTCCGCTATCCGCTGACCGAGGCCGGCCTCGGCGTGCTCTGGGCGGGGACCGTGCTGGCGCTGGGCACCGACGACGCCGGTGAGCTGACCCTGGGCCTCGTCCTCTGCGCCGTCCTGGTGGCGATCACGCTCACCGACCTCGAGCGCCGGATCATTCCCAACGCGATCGTCCTCGCCGGCAGCGTGGCCGGGGTCGCGATCGTGCTCGGCTTCGACCTGGGCGATCTCGGCGAGCGGGTGATAGCCGTCCTCGCCGCCGGTGGCGCCCTGACCTTGATCGCGCTGGTCTATCCGCGCGGGATGGGCATGGGCGACGCAAAGCTGGTGGCGATGATGGGGATCTACCTCGGTCGCGCGATCGCACCGGCATTGCTGGTCGGCTTCGCCAGCGGCGCCGTGGTGGGCGCGATCCTGATCGCGCGGCACGGATCCGAGGCCCGCAAGCGAACCGTCCCCTTCGGCCCCTTCCTGGCGCTGGGGGGCGTCGTCGGCCTCTGGTTCGGCGACGACATCGTCGACTGGTACCTCGACACCTTCACCTCCTAGGCGGCTCAGCGGGGCGCTGAGGCCGCCTCCGGCGCGCTCAGGCGTGGGGCCGGCCTGCAAGAGCCATCCCGCAAGGCTCAAGTCGGGCGTCGCTGAGGCCGATTGAAGTGACCAGAGGCATCTGCCCAACCGCTTTGCCGCGCATTGGAACCATGATCCCGAGCAGAAACAAGAAGAAGGGCGTCGTCGGTCTCGACATCGAGGCCTCCTCGATCGCCGCCACCGAGCTTTGCGTCAACGGCGGCGTGCGGATCGGGGGCTACGGCATCGCGCCGCTCGACGCCGGCGTCTTCCGCGACGGAGAGGTCCACGAGCCCGACGGCCTCTCGGAGTCGCTGAAGGAGCTGTTCTCCGCCAACAAGCTGCCCAAGGACGTCCGCCTCGGCGTCGCCAACCAGCGGGTCGTGGTGCGCACCCTGCAGCTGCCGCTGATCGAGGATCAGGACGAGCTCGAGGCCGCGATCCGCTTCCAGGCCCAGGACCACATCCCGATGCCGCTGGATCAGGCCGTGCTCGACTGGCAGGTGATTCCCGCAGCGGCTGGCGCCGAGGTGCCCACGCTGGAGGTCGTCGTCGTCGCGGCTCGCCGGGACATGCTGAAGAAGGCGATCGGGGCGGTCAAGGGCGCCGGGCTCCGACTCGTCGGGATCGATCACTCCGCGTTCGCGCTGATCCGCGCGCTGGCGGGCGAGCACCCGCCGATGCACGCCGGCGGATTCGCCGACCCGGGGCCCGAGTTTGATCCCATGGCCGACCCGGCCGAACTCCAGCAGACGGCCGAGGTCGTCGCCGATCCCAGCGCCGATCCCACAATCGGCGTGCCGGAGATGGGTCGCCTCTACTGCAACCTCGGAGACGTCACCAACCTGGCCGTCGCCCGCGGCGACTTCTGCCTGTTCACCCGGGTCTTCAACTTCGGCATCGAGGGCATCGCGCAGTCGCTCGCCGAGCGCAGCGGGCTGACACTCGACCACGCTCGTCAGTGGCTGATCCACGTCGGCCTGGAGGCCGACGTCGGCTCGATCGAGGGCGACGCCGAGATCGTCACCGCGACCCGCGACGCCCTGGCCGCCGGGACCGCCAAGCTCGGCGACGAACTGCGGCGCTCGCTCGAGTACTACGCCGCCCTCGAGGGGGCCGTGCGGGTCGAAAGCGTCGTCATCGCCGGTGCCGGGACGATGATCCCGGGACTCGTCGAGCATCTTCGCCGCGAGCTTCCGCTCCCGATCGACGCCGCCACCCCGAGCGCGCTGGCGGGCGTCGCCGGCCGCGCGGCCGCGCGGCTGACCCTGTCCTACGGGCTGGGCCTGGAGGAGTAGGACGTGCGCCCCGTCAACCTGATCCCGCCCGAGGAGCGCCGTGGAGATCGCGCCCCGCTCCGCGCCGGGGGCATCTCCTACATGATCGTCGGCCTGCTCACCGCCGCCCTGCTCGGCGTGATTGCCCTGGTGATGACGGGCAACACGATCACCGAGAAGGAGGGCGAGCTCGCGAGCCTGGAGGCGCGCCAGGCCGCCGCGGAGCAGCGGGTCTCGGAGCTGGCGCCCTACGGAGAGTTCGCGACCCTGTCAGACAGCCGCCAGGAGACGATCTCGACTCTCGCCAAGAGCCGCTTCGACTGGGACCGGGTGATGCACGAGCTGGCGCTGGTGATCCCCGACGATGTCTGGCTCGACAGCCTCACGGGGAGCGTCGCCCCGGGGGTCACCACCGGCGGTGACTCGGGCACCGAGACCAGCGCGGCCGACGCCTCGATCACCGGCCCCTCGCTTCGGATCACCGGCTGCGCCGACGGCCAGGTGGCCGTGGCGCGCTTCCTCGCGGCCCTGCGCGACATCGACGGCGTCACCCGCGTCGGCATGCAGCAGTCCTCGCTCGGAGACAAGGGAAGCTCGGGTGCGGGCGCGGGGGGGACCACGGACTCCGCGACCGCCGGGGACGTCAGCGGCGACTGCCAGACGCGCGAGTTCATCGCCTCCTTCGAGATCACCATCGCCTTCGACGCAGTGCCGCCGCCCGCCTACCTGGCGACGGCCGACCCGGTCGTCCCGGCGGCGGCCCCGGCCACGACGGAGACGACCACGACCGACGACGGCGGAACCGCAGAGTCCGAAGCCGAGCAGCAGAGCGCCGAGGACTCCGCCACCGAGCAGTCCACCAAGGCGCAGAACGGCGCCGCGAACGTGGGGGTCGGGGGATGAAGTCCACCGATCGCACGATCCTGTTCGGACTCGCCGTGGTCGGGCTCGTCGCGGCCTTCTGGTTCCTGGCGCTCTCGCCCAAGCGCGAGCAGGCCTCGCAGCTCGAGGCCGACGTCGCCGAGCTCCAGGCTCAGGCGGACGAGTCCGAGCAGGCCGCCGCCGCGGGCGAGCAGGCCAAGGGCGACTTCTCGGTCAACTACCGCAGGCTGGTCTCGCTCGGCAAGGCGGTGCCGAAGGACGCCGACACCTCCAGCCTGCTGGTCGAGCTTCAGGCCCTGTCGGATCGCTCCGATGTCGATTTCCGCAGCATCAGCCTCGACGCCGCGAGCGCCGGCACCGCCGTCGCCCCCGCGGAGGCGACAGCGACACCGCCGGCGACCGAGGCGGATGCGACCGCGACCGCTGCCGCCACCCCCGCGGGCACGACCACGCCGGGCGCCCTGCCCACCGAGGCCACGGCCGCGCTGCTTCCGATCGGCGCCACCGTGGGCTCCGCCGGCCTGCCGGTGATGCCCTACGCGCTCGAGTTCCAGGGCGGGTTCTTCGACATCGCCGACTTCTTCGGGCGCATCGACGGGATGGTCCTGATCAAGGAGTCCGGCGACAGCGCCAAGGTCGAGGGCAGGCTGCTGACGATCGACGGGTTCGCCCTCGAGGCGGGGCCGGCCGGCTTCCCCAGCCTCGTCGCCAACGTGCAGGCCTCCAGTTACCTGACCCCGGCCGACCAGGGCGTAACCGCCGGCGCCAGCCCGACGGCCCCCGCCGCCGCCGCGCCCACCGATCCGGCCGCGACCGCGACCCCCGCGCCCGCCACAGCGACGGTGACCCCATGAGGCGCCTCGAGCCCCCGAAGTTCCTCTCCGACGTCTACCGCGACCTGCGCGACCGTCACCTGCTGCTGCCCGCGGTCGCGCTCGTCGTCGCCCTGCTGGCGGTGCCGATGCTGCTGAAGACCACCAGCGAGCCCACCGTGGCGCCGCCGGTGCCCACCGCCGACGGCGACGCCGCGGCGACGATCCCGGCCGTTCTCGCCGCCTCCGAGGTCAGCGTGCGCGACTACCGCGAGCGCCTCGAGGACCTGAAGAGCAAGAATCCCTTCAAGCAGCAGTTCCAGACTTCGGACACCGCTGCGGCCGGGGGCACGGGCACCGATCCCGGGTCCAGCACCGGCCTGCCGGGGGCTCCCCCTGGGGGCACGGGCGTGACCCTGCCCAGCGATCCGGCTGCCCCGACAGGTGGCCTTCCCGGTGTATCCGGCGACGAGCCCTCCCAGAACGACGTCGACGTTGTCACCCAGCTCTACACAAGGCGAATCGACGTCGCCGTCGGCGTGCAGGGCGACCTGGACAACCGCAAGAACGTCAAGCCGATGACGATTCTGCCCGGCAACGCCAACCCCGTGCTCGCCTTCCTCGGCACCGACGAGGCCGGCAAGCGCGCGGCCTTCGTCGTCTCCTCCGACGTCACCTCCGTGGGTGGGGACGGCGCCTGCGTTCCCTCACTGGCGAACTGCCTGTACATCAC
>JBDTSW010000122.1:0-5173 GCA_039930945.1 bacterium | reverse complement strand
CCCTGCGGCACCAGGTTGTAGCGCTCCATCAGCTCCGGGGTGAAGGCCATCCCGTACTCCTGCTGGACCGCCATGCCGTCGGCGAAGGAGATGCGGCCCATGTGCTCGACGCCGCCGCCGATGGCGACGTCGTGGACTCCGGAGGCGACCAGGGCGGCGGCGAAGTTGATCGCCTGCTGGGCCGAGCCGCACTGGCGGTCGATCGTGGTCGCGGGCGTCTCGATCGGCAGGCCGGCCTCCAGCCAGGCGTTGCGGCCGATGTTGAAGGCCTGCTCGCCGAACTGCTGGACGCAGCCGGCGACGACGTCCTCGACCTCAGCCGGGTCGATCCCGGTGCGCTCGATCAGCTCGGAGTAGGTCTTGGCGAGAAGGTTCGAGGGGTGGGTGTTCTTGTAGTAGCCCTTCTCCGGATGGCCTCGGCCGACGGGCGTGCGCACTGCCTCGACGATCACTACCTCGCGGCCCTGGAAGTTGCCGTTGCTCGCCATCGAAAGCCTCCTGAGAGTCGTGGGCGGTCGCGCTCCGGTTGCGCGATCGCGGTGCCCCGGAACGATACCCCAACCGACTGACCAGTCAGTCAGCGGATGCCGGCCGCCGTCGGCGCGAGACTTCGCCGATGCCGGAGAAGAGCGCCACGCCGCTGATCCACTACCGCCGCGCCGGCGGCATGGCGGGTCTGGACCAGCGACTGACCATCCTCGAGGACGGCCGCGCCGTGCTCGACGACCGCAAGTCGCGCAGCCGTTCCCAGGTCCAGGCCACGGACGCCGAGCTCGCCAACCTCCAGTCCCTGATCGACGAGGTCCCCGGGCCTCGGTGGCATGGCCCGCTGACGACGATCCGCCAGGCCCTCCTCCCCCGGCCTCACGACTTCCTGCGCTTCGAGGTGCGCGGTGCGCGAGGCCGGATCACCGGCGCCGCCGGCCGCGCCGACGCAGACCTCGCGCCGCTGGTGGCCGGGCTGGACGAGCTGCTCGCGCGGGCGGTGCGCGAGCGCCGCGGCGACTAGGCGCCGGGCGGCCGCGCGTCGTGCGAGACGCGCGACGGCCACCAGTTGTGCTCGCCGAGCTTGAAGGCGATCGCCGGGACCAGGATCGTGCGCACCAGGAAGGTGTCGACGAGCAGGCCGAAGGCGATGACGAAGCCGATCTGGAAGAGCGCGGTGAGCGGCAGGCTCATCAGCGCGCCGAAGGTGCCGGCCAAGATCAGGCCGGCGGAGGTGATGACGCCGCCGGTGCGGGTGAGGCCGGTGATCACCGCCTCCTTTGTCTCCTGGCGGGCCGCCTCCTCCCGGATCCGGCTGATCAGGAAGATGTTGTAGTCGACGCCGAGCGCCACCAGGAAGATGAAGGCGAAGGTGGGCAGGCCGGGATCGCTGTCGGGCTGGTTGAAGACGTGCTCGAAGATCAGACTGGAGGCGCCGAGGGCGAAGGCGTAGGAGAGGACCACGGTCGCGACCAGGTAGAGGGGGGCGACCACGGCCCGCAGCAGCGCGCAGAGGATGAGGAAGATCAAGATCAAGATCAGCGGCACGATCAGCTGAGCGTCGGCCCGCAGGGTCTCGGTGGTGTCGAAGTTCTCGGCGGTGAGCCCGCCGACCGCCGCCTCCGGGCCGCCGGCGGCCCGCGCCTGCTCGCGCAGGACCGGGATCGTGTCGTTGGCCTCGGCCGAGAAGGGGTCGTAGCCCAAGGTGACTTCGATCCTCGCCAGCTCACCGTCGTCCGAGACGCCCGTGCGCGCGGCGCCGACGACCCCCTCCACCTCTCCCACCGCGGCCGTGACCGCCTCTGCGTCCTGCGCCGGAGCGAGCACGACGGTCACCGCCGTCTGTCCGGCAGCGAGCTGGTCATCGATCAGGAGCTGGCCCTGGACCGATTCCGGGGCGTCCTGGAAGCCCTCGCCGAAGTCGATCACCCCGCGGTCCTGGAGGATCCCGAGAGCGCCGGCGCCGAGCAGGGTGACGCAGGCGGCGATCGCGAAGCCGGGGCGCTCGTGCACGAAGTGGCCGACTCGCCGCCAGACGTCCAGCGTGCGCCGCTGCTCGGATCCGTAGCGCGGAATCGCCGGCCAGAAGGAGTTGCGCCCGAGCGCCGCCAGCAGCGCCGGCAGCAGGGTGAGGCCGGCGAGCAGCATGATCGCCACCCCCAGCGCCAGTACCGGGCCCATCGTCTGGGTCGCCTTGAAGTCGGCCAGCGCCAGCACCATCATCGAGGCAACTACCGTGGCCCCGGCGGAGAGGATCGCCGGGCCAGTGCGCTCGGTCGCGTGCGCCATCGCCTCGTGCTTGTCGGTGAAGCGCCGCAGCTCCTCGCGGTAGCGGGAGACGATCAGCAGGCAGTAATCGGTGCCGGCCCCGAACATCAGCACGATCAGCAGCGACGTGGTCTGCCCGTTCACCTCGAAGACCCCGGCCTCGACCAGGCCGTAGACGGCCGCGGCGGCGATCATGTAGGCGAGCGCGACGACGACCAACGGCACCAGCGCCACCACCGGCGAGCGGTAGATCACCAACAAGAGGAAGAGGACGAGGCTGACCGTGACCAGCAGCAGCGTCGTGTCGATCGACTCGAAGACCTCGATCGAGTCGGCGATGATCCCCGAGATGCCGGTGACGTAGGCCCGCAGCTCGCCCGCAGGGGCGTCGGGCTCGGGCGCGACCCCGCGCAGCACGTCGATGTTGCCCTGGATGTCCTCGGAGTCCTCGGTGTTGGCCCGGACCAACAGCAGCGCGGTGGACCCGTCCTCGGAGACCACCGGAGGCGAGCTCTCCGCGGTCTCTCGCGAAGCCTGCGGTCCGCCCGTGCCCAAGCCGAGGCGCTCGCCGCCGCACACGGCCCCGGCGAACGGGTCGACGATCGCCAGCACCCCCGTCAGCTCCTCGTTGGCGCACTCCGCCGCAGGGTCGGGCGCCTGAAGTCCTGCCAGCTCCAGGGCGTCGGCGGAGATCCGCCTGCGGTCGGCGGCCGTCAGCCCGCCCTGATGGTGGTAGGCGACCAGGGCGTCGACCTCGCGGCCGTCGGCGAAGCGCTCCCCGATCAGGTCGTTGACGTCGGTGGACTCGGCCGTCTCGGGGAGGAAGGCCTCGTTCTCGTTGGTGGTCGCGTCCTGCAGCTTCGGCTGGAAGCTGGAGAGGGCGAAGCCGACGACGACCCAAACGGCGATGATCGCCCACTTCGAGCGACGGCCCGCGGAGAAGGTGGAGGTCGCCCTCAGCATCCGCCCCTCGATATATCAGGGCCGCGGCCCTGATAGAACCGTTCGTCGTGACCCCGTCCGCCGGATATGCCCGTCCCGCCGTCGCGGGCAGCGGCACGATCGCCTGCGGCCTCGCCGCCTGCGCCTCGATCCTCGGGCCGGTGCGGCTGGTCGCGCGCAGCGACGCCTCCGCCTGGCGGGCAGAGGAGACCGCCCAGGGGTTCGCCGCCAAGCTCGACGACGGCGACCCGAGCCGGATCAAGGTCACGACCGACCTCGCGACCCTGGCCGAGTCCGACCTCGTCGTCGAAGCGATCGTCGAGGACGCGGAGGCCAAGGCCGAGCATCTCCACCTGTTCGGGGAGGTGTGCTCCGAGGCCGATCTCGCGACCACGACCTCATCGCTGTCGGTGGCCGCCCTGGCGGCGGCGAGCGGCAATCCAGACCGCCTCGTCGGCCTGCATGTGTTCAACCCCCCGCACCGGATGGAGCTGGTCGAGCTGTGCCTGCCCGAGGGCCTGCGGGAGGGCGCGGCCGACCGGGTCAGGAAATGGTGCTCGGCGCTGGGCAAGACCGTGGTCGAGGTCCCCGACGAGGTCGGATTCGTCGTCAACCGCCTGCTCTTCCCCTTTCTCTTCGATGCCGTCAGGCTGATGGAGCGGATCGAGATGGACCCCGCCGAGATCGACGCCTGCATGCGGCTCGGCGCCGGGCACCCGATGGGGCCCCTGGCGCTGATGGACTTCGTCGGCCTCGACGTCTCGGCCGCCATCGGGGAGAGCCTGTACGGGGAATCCGGTGACCCCGCGCACCGGCCCCCCGACCGCCTGCTGGCGCTGATCGCCGAAGGACGCCTCGGCCGCAAGAGCGGCGCCGGATTCTTCGAGTACTGAGGGCTAGGCCGCGGCTCGCTTCTGCTTGCCCGAGAGATCCCAGATCACGTCGGCCTCGGAGATGCCCTGACGCCGGGCGCTCAGGGAGACGTCCTCCCAGGGCAGCGTCGCGTCCGGGAGATCGTCCCAGCGCGCCAGCTCCAGGGCCTCCAGCGACCCCCGCAACGCCGGCCCCAGATGCTCCTCCGAGCGAAGCACCGCCCTGAGTACCTCGAGCTGCTTTTCGGTGAGTCGCACGACCCACATGGCTGCCCCTCCGCTGGTGAACCGGACTCGGGGGAAATTAGATCCGTGAGCGGACGGAAGCGCGCATCCTCAAAGGTCGCAAATAGCGCTCAGACGCCGTGCTCGTCAGGCGCGGATGGGAGCGTTCGGTGTTCTCCGGTGACCACCCGGATGCGCACGGCGACGATGCGGTTGTCGCGCACCGACTCGACCCGGATCTCGTGGCCGTTGGCGGTGATCGTGTCGCCGCGCTTGGGCAGGCGCCCGAGCTCGGAGAAGACGTAGCCACCGATCGAGTTGAAGGCGTCCGAGTCCACCGGGAGCTGGATGCCGGCGTCCTCCAGGTCGCCGATCGGCACGTGCCCTCGCACGTACCAGTCGCCGCCCGTGAGCCGGCGCAGCTGGGTGGCGCGGGGGTCGGTCTCGTCTTCGATCTCTCCGACCACCTCCTCGAGGATGTCCTCGACGGTGACGATCCCGACGGTGCGCCCGTACTCGTCGGAGACCACGCCGAGCGAGCTGCGCTGACGCTGCAGCTCCGCCAGCAGGTCGTCGAGCGGCTTCGTCTCGGGAAAGATCGGCACGTCGCGGATCGCCGGCTCGATCGAGGCGTCGGGGCCGGTGTTCATGTAGAGGCGCACGAGGCTGTTGTTGTGGACGATCCCGCGCACCTTGTCCGGGTTGTCGTCCTCAACGACCACCAGGCGCGTGTGTCCCGACGAGACGCATTTCTGCAGGCCGCTCTCGACGGTCTCGTCGGCGTTGACGCTGACCACCGCTGGGATCGGGGTCATCACCTCGCGCGCCCCCTGCTCGTGCAGGTGGAAGACGCCGCCGAGCATGCCGGCCTCTCCGGGATC
>JBDTSW010000121.1:0-5313 GCA_039930945.1 bacterium | reverse complement strand
CCGCGCCCTAGACGCGACCGGCTACAGCGCCGCCCCGTCTGCCGGCGCCCTGACCGACTGCGCCGCCCGGAGGCCGCTGCGCAGCGCCCCCTCCATCAGCCCGTGCCATTCGCCGGCGGTGTGCTCGCCGGCGAACGCCAGCGCGCCGGCGCCGGCGGCGATCGTCTCGGTCGCCGCCTCTGAGACCGGCAGCGAGTAGGCGCCGCCGACCCAGGGATCGTCGTCCCAGGTCGAGAGCATCGCCCGCTCCGCGTCGAGGTCGAGATCGGCTCGCAGGGCGACCACCGAGTCGGTCCACCGCCGCGCGCCGTCGTCCACGCCGAGCGCGCGCAGCGCCGGAGCCGAGCCGGTGAAGGCGGAGAGCACCGGCTGCACCTCGCCGTCGGCGCCGAGCGCGGTCCAGGTCCAGTAGCACTCCGGCACCGAGAGCACGGCGCTGGTGGGCGCCGGGGCGCACAGGGGCACGAACAGCTTCGCGGCGTGACCCCAGCCGATCCCTGCGAGCGCCGCTCGCAGACCAAGAGGCAGCTCGGGCTCGAAGCTGATCGAAGCCACCAACGGGGCCGGCACTGCGACCACGCAGGCGTCGGCCTCGACCTCGCCGCGGTCGGTGCGCACCCGAACCCCGTCGTCCCAGCGCACGGCGCGCACCGGCGAGCGCAGCGAGATCGAGCCGCCGAGGCCGCGGGCAAGCTCGGTGGCGATGCGCTGGTTGCCGCCGCCGACGCTGGGCGAGGGCTTGTCATCGATATGGCCCAGGCCCGCCAGCGCCGAGGCGGCGACCGACTCGGCGGTGCTCGCCGAGGACATCTCGACCCGGGCGGCGATCGCCTCGCGGGCGGCCGGGTCAATTGCCAGCCGGTCGAGCAGATCGCGCACCGACCCGCCCGTGCCGGGCCCCGCCATCGCCTGCTCGATCTTCGCCACCGCCGCGTCGACCGCGTCCGGGTCGACCGGGGCGCCCCCGCGGAACTCCCGGCGTCCGTAGCGCATTCCCTTGTCGGCGAGGTCGAGGCCCAGCCGCTGTGCGGTCTCGGCGACGACGGTGTTGCCGGGCAGCACGAACTCGGCGCCCATCTCGACCACGGCGCCGTTGTCGAGCTGCCGCGACCAGACCCGGCCGCCGACGCGATCGCGCGCCTCCAGCACGGCCACCTCCCACCCGGCCCGCCGCAGCTCGTCCGCCGCCGCCAGCCCCGCGAACCCGGCTCCGACGATGACCGCCCTCATCTCAGTCGAGGTTGATCATCACGTGCTTGATCTCGGTGTAGTCCTCGAGCGCGTACATCGACATGTCGCGGCCGTAGCCGGTCTCCTTGTAGCCGCCGTGGGGCATCTCCGAGCAGAAGGTGATGTGATCGTTGATCCAGACGACGCCGAAGCGAAGCGCGTTGGCGACCCGATGCGCGCGGCCGACGTCTCGCGTCCACACCGAGGAGCCGAGGCCGTAGCGGGTGCCGTTGGCCCACTCCACCGCCCCCGCCTCGTCGGCGAAGCGCTGGACCGTGATCACGGGGCCGAAGACCTCGTTCTGGATCATCTCGTCGTCCTGCTCGAGCCCGGCCACGACCGCCGGCTCGAGGAAGTAGCCGGGCAGATCCGGTTCCTCCCCGCCGGTGACGATCTCGGCGTGCGAGCCGCGCCGCTCGAGGAAGCCCTCGACCCGCTGGCGCTGCGCCTCCGAGATCACCGGCCCCAGGGTCGTTTCCGGCGAGGCGGTGTCCCCCATCACGTAGCCCTTCGCCTCTTCGACCAGGCGCGAGACGACCTCGTCATAGACGCCGTCGGCAGCGAGCACACGGCAGGCGGCGGTGCAGTCCTGGCCGGCGTTGTAGTAGCCGGTGCCCGCCACCGTGGAGGCGACCGCGTCCATGTCGGCGTCGTCGAAGACGATCACCGGCGCCTTGCCTCCGAGCTCGAGATGGACCCGCTTGAGCGTGTCGGCGGCCTCGCGAGCGATCCACTTGCCGGTGCCGGGCGAGCCCGTCAGGCAGATCATGTCGACGTCGGCGTGACGCACCAGCGCCGCACCGGCGGGATCGCCGTGACCCCCGATCATGTTGAGCACGCCCGGGGGAAAGAGGTCGGCGGCCAGCTCCGCCAGCCGCAGGGTCGACATCGGGGTGTTCTGCGCCGGCTTCAGCACCACGGTGTTGCCGGTCGCCAGCGCCGGGCCGATCTTCCACACGGCCATCGAGAGCGGGTAGTTCCAGGGGGTGATCTGGCCGACAACGCCGACCGGCTCGCGGCGGATCATCGAGGTGCGATTGGCGACGTACTCGCCGGCCGCCTTGCCCTCCATCAGGCGGGCGGCGCCGGCGAAGAAGCGGAGGTTGTCGGAGTTGCCCGGCATCTCCTCGTCGATGACCGCACGCAGCGGCTTGCCGCCGTCGGCGGACTCCAGCGCCGAGAGCTCATCCGAGTGCTCCTCGATCACGTCGGCGAGCGCGAGCAGCCGCTCCGAGCGCTCCCGCGGAGTCGTCCGGGACCAACTCTCGAAGGCGCGGCGCGCGGCGGCCACCGCGCGGTTTACGTCCTCGGCGCTCGACACCGGCGCCTCGGCGATCACCTCACCGGTCGCCGGGTTGCGCACCTCCTCGGTGGCGCCCTCGGCGGGATCGACGGTCTCGCCGTCGATGAAGTTCTTCAGCTTGGTCTGGGTCGGCACGGTAGCCATGTTTCTCCTCTTTGGTACGTCCGTTGCTCCATTTCAAACAAGATTGTCCCAAGCCGGGTCCCGGTGGTGGATACTCGTGGCCGCCGATGATCGACCCCGCGGGCCGCTGGCCGGATTTCGACCACAAGCCCCCCTACGCAGGGCTGGCCAGCTTCGCGCAGCTCCCCTGGTCGGAAAACCCCGCCGACCTCGTCGGTGCCGGGGCGGCGATCGTCGGCGTGCCCTTCGACGCCCTCGCCACGGACCGCATCGGCACCCGCGACGGGCCGCGGGCGATCCGCGTCGCCAGCCGTCCGCTCGGGCCGGAGCTGGACACCGGCATCGATCCGGGCGAGCGCCTGCGGCTGCTCGACTACGGCGACGCCCCCGTGGCCCCGTTCGACGTCGCCGCGACCAGGGCGGCGATCGCGGCGAGCGTCGGCGAGGTCGTCGCCGCCGGCGCGGCCCCGATCGTCCTCGGCGGCGACCACTCGATCACGCTGCCCGCCCTGAGGGCGTGCGGGCGCGGGCGCGGGGCCGTGGGCCTGGTCCACTTCGACACCCATACCGACACCGGCATCGACGTCTACGGCGACACCGACAACCACGGGACGATGATGCGGGCTCTGGTGGAGGAGGGTTACGTCGATCCTCGCCGTTACGTGCAGGTCGGCCTGCGGGGCGGCTGGCCGGGACCCGAGGTCTTCGCCTGGCAGGCGGAGATCGGCATCTCGCATTTCACCGCCGAGGCCGTCAGGCTCCAGGGGATCGACGAGGTCGTCCGCCGGGCGATCGAGATCGTCGGCGCCGGGCCGACGTACCTGAGCGTCGACATCGACGTGCTCGACCCCGCCTTCGCGGGCCGAACCGGGACCCCGGAGGCCGGCGGGCTGCTGCCGCGGGAGCTGCTCGCAGCCACGAGGCAGCTCGGCGAGGCGCTGGAGCTGTGCGGCGCCGACGTCGTCGAAACCGTCCTCGGCGGCTGGGGGACCGAGGACGTGGCGAGCCTTACCGCGGCCGGGGTCGTCGGCTCCGTGCTCACCGGGATCGCGGCGCCGGCGCCGGGGGGCGACTGACGCCGGGCGGCGCCGGCGGTCTCAACGCAACACCAGGCAATGCTCGGGATGCCAGCCGAGCCTGACCTTCGTCCCCGGGTCCCAGCGATCGTCGGCGCTGGACCGATAGGTGGCCTGCTCGAGCGCGACCAGGCTGGCGCCGTCGGCGACCGAGACGGTGATCTGGGTCGTCACCCCGAGGTAGACGCGCGCCTCGATCGTCCCCTCCAGGGTCACCATCCCCTCCTCGATCTCGTCGACGGCGATCTTCTCGGGCCGCACCGAGAGGTTGAGGACGTCGCCGGGTGAGCAATCGTCGGGAAGCGGCGCCGGCAACAGGTTGCCGTTGGCGATCCGGACCATGCCGCCCGTCTCGGCGGTGCCCGCGAGCAGGTTGGAGGTGCCGATGAAGCCGGCGACGAACTGCTCGGAGGGATGCTCATAGATGTCCTCGGGGACGCCGCACTGGACGACGCGGCCGTCGTTCATCACCGCGATCCGGTCGGACATCGCCAGCGCCTCCTCCTGGTCGTGGGTGACGTAGACGAAGGTGATCCCGACCTCGCGCTGGATCTGCTTCAGCTCCACCTGCATCTGCCGGCGGAGCTTCAGGTCGAGGGCCCCGAGCGGCTCGTCGAGCAGCAGGACCTTGGGCCGGTTGACCAGCGCTCGCGCCAGTGCGACCCGCTGCTTCTCGCCGCCGGAGAGCTCGTTCGCGCGGGCGTCGGCGCGATCGGCGAGGTTGACAAGCTCGAGCGCGGCGGCCACCCGCTCGCGGATCTCCTCCTTTGCCACCTTCTTCCGGCGCAGCCCGAAGCCGACGTTGTCGGCGATGTTCAGGTGCTCGAAGAGCGCATAGCTCTGGAAGACCATGTTGACGTCGCGGCGGTAGGGCGGGACGTCATCGACGGGCTCACTCTCGAGCATGATCCGGCCCTCGGTGCGCACCTCGAACCCGGCCAGCATCCGCAGGGTGGTGGTCTTGCCGCACCCCGACGGGCCCAGCAGCGCGAAGAACTCGCCGTTTTCGATCGTCAGCTCTGGACCGAGGCGCTCGACGACGTCGCGATCGTGCCGCTGCCCGCCGGGCCCGAGCGAGTCGAGCAGGCGCTGCGCTCGCTGCGTGGCGCGCCGGTGCTGACCGGAGGGCGCGGGCGCGCGGCGGTCGACCTCGCCGCCGCGGCCCGGATCGCCTCGCAAGCCGGGGAGCTGCTGATCGAGCGCGATCTCGCCCTGATCGAGCTCAACCCGGTGACGGTCCACGCCGCCGGGGCGATCGCGCTCGACGCCACCGTCCGCACCGCCGGGAGCTCGGCCGCCTGAGCCAGGCACAAGCGGGCGCGGGCGCCCGGATATCGTCCCCGCCGCGTGGGACTGGATGCGGACACCGCTCTGACCGCTGCCGGGCCTGGGGTCTGGGAGGGCGCGCTGGCCGAGGGCTGGGCCACCCCGCGGGGCCCGCTCGGCGGCTACGTGATGGCGATCGTGCTGCGCGGGATCGAGGCCGCCGTCGCCGACCCCGAGCGCCTTGCCCGCTCGGCGACGATGCACTTCCTGCGCGCCCCGGTGCCGGGGCCGGTGACGGTGCGGGCCGAGGTCGAG
>JBDTSW010000120.1:0-5451 GCA_039930945.1 bacterium | reverse complement strand
GTGATCCCGACCTCTCGCTGGATCCGCTTCAACTCCAGCTGCAGGCCCTTTCGCAGCTTCAAATCGAGCGCGCCCAGGGGCTCGTCGAGCAGCAGCACCTTGGGGAGGTTGACCAGCGCCCGCGCCAGTGCGACGCGCTGTTGCTGGCCGCCGGAGAGCTGGTTGGGCCGCCGGTTGGCCTCCTGCGCCAGCCCGACGCGCTCGAGCTCCTCGGAGACCCGGCGCTTGACCTCGTCGGAGGGAACCTTCTTGCGCTGCAGCCC
This sequence comes from bacterium, assembly GCA_039930945.1. Classification (GTDB taxonomy): domain Bacteria; phylum Actinomycetota; class Thermoleophilia; order Solirubrobacterales; family 70-9; genus JBDTSW01. The sequence goes on along the minus strand of JBDTSW010000120.1, from coordinate 5,188 downwards.
GAAGCTGACGTTCTCGCCGACCGTCAGGTGCGGAAACAGCGCGTAGCTCTGAAAGACGGTGTTGGTCGGCCGGCGGTGGGCGGGAAGCGCGGCGACGTCCTCGCCCTCGATCAGCACCTCGCCGCCGGTCGGCTCCTCGAAGCCGGCGATCATCCGCAGGGTCGTGGTCTTGCCGCAGCCGGAGGGCCCCAGCAGGGTGAAGAACTCGCCGCTGGCGATGTCGAGGTCGATGCTGCTGACGGCGACGAAGTCCCCGAACTGCTTGGTCACGCCCACGAGGCGGACGCCGGGCATCCCCTGCGCAGTGCCCGCGCCCCCGGCGACCACCGGTGACGGTGCCTCTGCGTTCAACTCACACTCCTCACGCTGCGCGGAATCCTATAACCAAAATCCGCCTGGCCGTGTCGAGAGGCGCACTTGGTCGCATCGTATAAGCCTCCGATGCTATCTTAGGCGCAATCCGGGTTGTCAACCCCCTTGCAGATGGCTACCGTTGTACGGAACGTCGATGATCGACGCGACCCCGACGCACACGAGGAGCGAGAGATGGCCACCACCACGCCCACCGCCGAGCCGGTCGAGAGGTCGAGCCTGCAGGAGCTGGCCAAGCGCCACCTCTGGATGCACTTCACCCGGATGGGCGCCTACGCCGACGCCGAGATCCCGATCATCGCCCGCGGCGAGGGTGCCTACGTCTACGACGAGCACGGCAAACGCTATCTCGATGCTCTCTCGGGGCTCTTCTGCTCGAACGCCGGCCACGGCCGGGCCGAGCTGGGCGAGGCCGCAGCTCGTCAGGTCTCCGAGCTCGACTTCTACGTGCTCTGGAGCTACGCGCATCCGCGGGCGATCGAGCTCTCCGCCCGGATCGCTTCGCTGGCGCCGGGCGACCTCAACCGCGTCTTCTTCACCTCGGGCGGGTCCGAGGCCGTCGAGTCGGCGATCAAGCTCTCCCGCGCCTATCACCAGCGAACCGGCAATCCCCGCAAGACCAAGTTCATCACCCGGGAGGTCGCCTACCACGGGACCACCCTGGGCGCGCTCGCCGCGACCGGGATCACCTCGCTGCGCACAGACTTCGAGCCGCTGGTCCCCGGCGGCCACCACGTTCCCAACACCAACAGCTATCACTGGCCGGCCGACCGCCACCCGCTCTGGGCCGCCGAGCTGATCGAGGAGAAGATCCTCTTCGAGGGGCCGGACACGGTGGCGGCAGTGATCCTCGAGCCGCTGCAGAACGCGGGCGGCTGCATCCCCCCGCAGGAGGGCTACTTCCAGATGGTGCGCGAGATCTGCGACCGCCACAACGTGCTGCTCGTCTCCGACGAGGTGATCTGCGCATGGGGCCGGCTCGGCCACTGGTTCGGCTGTCAGCGCTACGACTACCAGCCCGACATCATCACCTCGGCGAAGGCGTTGACCTCGGCCCACGCGCCGATGGGGGCGATGATCGTCTCCGACCCCGTCGCCGAGCCCTTCATGCACGGCAAGGAGATGTTCACCCACGGGTTCACCTTCGGCGGCCATCCGGTCGCCGCGGCCGTGGCGCTCGCCAACCTCGATCTCCTCGAGAGCGAGGACCTCTGCGGGCACGTGCTGCGCAAGGAGAACGAGCTGCGAACCATGCTCGAGGGCCTGCTCGACATCCCGATCGTCGGCGACGTGCGCGGCGCCGGTTTCTTCCAGGCGATCGAGCTGGTCAAGGACCAGGAGACCAAGGAGGGTTTCAGCGACGAGGAGTCGGAGGAGTTGCTGCGCGGGTTCCTCTCCGGCGAGCTCTACCGCCACGGGCTGATCTGCCGCGCCGACGATCGCGGCGACCCCGTGATCCAGCTCGCCCCGCCGCTGATCTGCGACACCGAGCATTTCGAGGAGATCGAAAGCGTGCTCCGCCCGGTGCTCACAGAAGCGGCCAGCCGACTCTCCTGATGCTCACGGTCGGAAGCCTCGCCGAGGAGTGCGGGCTGACGCTCGCCGCGGGGGACGAGGCCGCCGACCGCGACATCCGCTGGGTTCACATCTCCGAGCTCGAGGACCCGACCAGGTGGCTGTCGGGCGGCGAGCTGCTGCTGACCACGGGCATCCAGCTGACCACGGCCGCCAAGCAGCGGCGCTTCGTCGAGCTGCTCGACGCCAACGGCCTCGCCGGTCTGGGCGTCGGCGTGGGCTTCGGCTTCAAGCGCTTGCCGAAGGTGATCGTGGACGAGGCTGCGCGGCGGGATCTGCCGCTGTTCGAGGTCCCCTACGAGATGCCCTTCATCGCGATCACCGAGCATGCCTTCGGGCGTCTCGTCAACGAGCAGTACGACGTCCTGCAACGGGCCGGGCAGGTCCACGAGCGGCTCGAGCGCCTGGTGATCGAGGGCAGGGGGCTGGAGCAGGTGCTGGGCTCGATTGCCACCGCCGCCGGGGGCGCTGCCCTGGTGCTCGACGGCGGCGGACGGGAGCTGGCTCGTGACGGGAACGGCGGCGGGCCGTCGGACGAGGCGATCAGGCAGATCGCCGCCGAGCTCGCCGGTCGTCAGGGCTCGAGTCAGGTCGCAGCCTTCGCTCCCGAAGCCGCCGAGCTCGCCGGGCGCGCCCTGGTGGTGCCGGTCTCCGGCCGCAGCAACGCTTCGCCGCTCGCCTGGCTGGTGGTGATCTCGGAGCCCGGTGACCTTGGCGAGTTCGAACGCCTGATGGCGCGCCAGGCAGCGATGGTCGTGGGGCTGGAGCTGATGCGCGAGCGGGTCGTTCGCGAGACCGAGCGCAGGCTCGCGGGTGATCTCCTGGCGGAGGCTCTCAGCGGTCGCCTCGACCCGGAGGAGCTGATCGGTCGCCTGCGCCCCTTCGGCATCGGCGAGGAGGCCGCCGTGCTGGTCTTCGACCTCGCCGAGCCCCATGCCGCCGAGGCCGATGCGGAAGCTCGGATGGCGGAGATCGGGGTTCCCGCGCTGGTCGCGACCAGCGGAGCCTCCGGTCGCCCGCTGCTGTGTGCAGTCGTCGGCGGCGATGGGGTCGAGCCGACCGAGCTCGCCGGCCGCCTCCGCGAGGCGCTGCTGGGCGCGCACGGCCCCGTCCGGGCCGCGGCCTCCCGGCGCTGTCCGGTCGGCTCCCTGCGCCGAGCGTTCCACGAGGCCCGCTGCGCGCTCGAGGCGACGTCACTCAGCAACGGCGACGCGCCCGACGTCGCCTCGCACGACGATCTCGGCGCCTTCACCCTGCTGCTTGCGCTCCAGGACGACGATGCCCTGCGCGCCTACAGCGACGGTCTCCTGGACCCGATCGAGCGGACCGAGGGCGCGTACGGCGGCGAGCTGCTGCGCTCGCTCGAGGCCTTCATCGAGAACAACGGCAACTGGGAGCGGGCAGCGCGCACGCTCTACTGCCACCGGCACACGCTCCGCTACCGGATCCGCAAGGTCGAGGAGCTGACCGGCCGCGACCTCGGCCGCGCGACCGACCGGATCGAGCTGTGGCTGGCGCTGCGCGCGAGGGAGCTGGTCCGATGACCAGAATCGATGAGAGCCAGGTGCCACGAGGATGAAGGTCGGCGTGCCGACGGAGATCAAGGACGACGAGTACCGGGTTGCGCTGACGCCGATCGGCGTACGGGCGCTGTCCGAGCGTGGCCACGAGGTTGTGGTTCAGACGGGCGCCGGCGAGGGCTCCGCGATCGCCGACAGCGGCTACAGCGCCCAGGGGGCCCAGATAGCGCCCGACGCGGAGTCGGTCTTCGCCGAGGCCGAGATGGTGCTCGGCGTCAAGGAGCCCCAGCCGGAGGAGGTCGCGCTGCTGCGTCAGGGCCAGACCCTGTTCACCTACCTGCATCTCGCGCCCGCGCCCGATCTGACCAGGAGCCTGTGTGACACCGGAGCGGTGTGCGTCGCCTACGAGACGGTCGAGGATCGCCGGGGGCACCTGCCGCTGTTGGCGCCGATGAGCGAGATCGCCGGCAAGATCGCAACCCAGGCCGGAGCGTTCATGCTCGAGAAGCCGCTCGGCGGCCGCGGCATCCTCCTCGGCGGCGTGCCCGGTGTGGCGCCGGCGAACGTGATGGTCATCGGCGGCGGGGCGGTCGGCATGAACGCCGCCTTCATCGCGATCGGGATGGAGGCCGACGTGTTCGTCTACGACGTCTCGATCGACAAGCTCCGCGAGCTCGACATCGCCTTCGGCGGTCGTGCCTCGACGGTCTTTAGCTCAACCCTCTCGGTGGAGGAGCGCCTGCCCGACATCGACCTGGTGATCGGGGGAGTGCTCGTCCGCGGCGCCAAGGCCCCGCACGTGATCACCCGCAGCCAGCTCAGCCTGATGAAGAAGCACGCTGTCCTCGTCGATGTCGCCATCGACCAGGGCGGCTGCTTCGAGACCTCGAAGCCGACGACGCACTCCGATCCGACCTATGAGGTCGACGGCATCATCCACTACTGCGTCGCCAACATGCCCGGGGCGGTGCCGATCACCTCCACCTACGCGCTCACCAACGCCACCTTGCCCTACATCCTCTCGGTCGCCGACAACGGCATCGTCGAGGCCTCGCGCCGCGACCCCGGCCTGAAGCTGGGGATCAACGTCGCCAAGGGCAAGGTGACCCACCGGGCCGTGGCCGAGGGCGTCGGCATGGACTACGTGCCGCCGGAAGAGGTCCTCGCCGCCGGTTAGGCCTTGGCGGCCAGGAGCAGGCCAAGCTGGCGCGACTGGGCGACGAGGGTGCCGTCGGGCGCCCACAGCTCGCCGTCCTCCTCGAAGAAGCCGTCGCGCACCACCCGGTTTCGAAAGCGTCCGAGCAGCAGCGAGTCGGGGAGGGGGAGGGGCGCCCGGAAGTGCACGGTGAGGTCGATCGTCGGTGCCGGGGCCAGCGCGCGCAGCCGCGGCCACGGCGCCGGGAACCAGGCGTCGGCGAGCACCGCGACCGCCGCCGCATCCAGCGGGCGCTGCTCGATCAGGCCGAGCCAGCCACCGACCTCGCCGCTGGTCGATCCGGAGAAGGGGGCGTCGCCGAAGCGGCGCTGCATGGTCAGCCGCGCGCTGAACGGGGGCGGGCCGCCCTGGCGAAAATCGGTGGTCGCCGCGACGCGCTCCCCGGGTGGCTCGACCTCCGGCATCGGCGCCTGGTCAAAGGCAGGGCTCTCCCAGGGCTTGGAATAGGCAGCGAGGGCGATGCCGATCAGCTTGCCGCCCTGCTCGAGGCGGGCGCTGGCCGAGC
>JBDTSW010000119.1:0-5482 GCA_039930945.1 bacterium | reverse complement strand
CGACGGCCGCAAGGACCCCTACAACCCGGTCGACGCGATCTGCGCCGCCGCCCGCTATCTCAACGCCGCCGGCGGCGAGCAGGATCTGCGCACCGCGATCTTCGCCTACAACCACGCCGACTGGTACGTCGACGAGGTCCTGCTCTACGCCCGCCAGTACGGCCGCCTGCCCGACGACCTGGTCGGCTCGCTGACCGGCCTCACCGAGGGCGCGCACTTCCCGGTCGCCGCCGACGCGCGCTACGCCGACGACATCTCCGAGCGCGACGCCGCCCGGCGATCGAAGCCCGGGCAAAAGAGCATCGGCAACGCCGCCGACGTGGTCTCAAGCTCACCTACACGTCGAGGGATCAACATCTACTCGACCAAGGGCGCTCCGGTGGTCGCCGTCAACGATGGAGTGATCAAGCGGATCGGCAAGTCCCGCAAGCTCGGCAGCTTCGTCGTCCTCGAGGACGCCTACGGCAACCGCTACACCTACGCGGGGCTCGGCCGGGTCTCCGAGGTCTACCCCGTTCCCAAGCAGCGCAAGCTGACCGACGCCGACTTCGAGATCGCCTCCCGCGGCGATGACGCCAAGCCCGGGACCCCTGCCAGCGAGACACCCGAGGACGCTTCCGAGCGGGCGCGGGTCTCCGCCGGCGGCAACTCTGCCGATGACGCCGGGCCGGTCAACACCGAGGATCTGCGCGCGCGCCTCTACGCCTACCCGGAGCGTCCGCAGAACGTCGGCCGCGCCGACATCACCGGCCAGCTCGACGCTCTGCTGGCGAAACGCTTCCCCGGCTACGAGAGCTTCAAGGCCTACCTCGGCGGAATGCTCGAGTTCGACCGCGAGACGATGGAGATGCGCCCCCTGCGCAAGGGCTCGAAGGTCGTCGGTGGAACCGTCCTCGGCCGCGTCGGCAAGACCGGCGAGCTCGCGCCCCACGTCAACTTCTCGATCCAGCCCGCCGGCCGCGGCGCGCCGAAGATCGACCCGAAGCCGATCCTCGACGGCTGGAAGCTGCTGGAGGCGACCGCGATCTACCGCGCCGCCGGCAAGGACCCGTTCCAGGGCAGCGCCGCCAGCATTGGCCAGATCCTGCTGATGTCGAAGGAGCAGCTCGAGCGCCGCGTCCTCTCCGACCCCCGCCTCGAGATCTACGAGTGCGGCCGCCAAGACGTGCAGACCGGTCAGATCGACCGTCGGGTGATGGCGATGCTCGAGTACCTCGTCGAGCGCGGCTACCGCCTGACGATCACCTCGCTGGAGTGCGGCCACTCCGTGCTCACCTCCTCCGGCTACGTCAGCCAGCACTCGGTCGGCGGTGCCGTCGACATCGCGATGATCAACGGTCGGTCGGTCCTCGGCAACCAGGGGCCCGGCACCCTCACCGAGTCACTCGTCCGCGACGTGCTCGAGCTGCAGGGCAACATGGAGCCCGACCAGCTGATCTCGCTGATGGACTTCGGTGGCCCCAGCTTCTCGATGGCCGACCACGACGACCACGTGCACGTCGGCTATGCCCCGCTGAACGGTGCCAGCAGCGACCCCGGCAAGCAGTTCGTCGAGGTCCTCAAGCCCGACCAGTGGAAGCGTCTGATCGGTCGCCTCTCGGAGATCGACAACCCGAAGGTGGCCACCTCGCCCTCGCGCTACTCGCTCCCGTCGAAGCAGGACAAGCACTCCAGGCGCGCATCCAGGGCACACGTCGGCGAGTAGCCTCGCCCCCATAGCCGCCAAGCTCCTCCCCTTCGTCCAGTTCGACTTCGCCGGCCGGCTCGGTCCCGAGGACGGCCGCTACCTGGTGCGCTCGCCCGCCGGCGAGGCCGAGCGCGTGCTCGTCGTCGGCGGCCTCGCCGGGCTCGCCGCCGGGTTTCGCCGGGGCCGTCGCCGCAGGCGACGGGCGTCGCGCACGGACCCGGAGGCCCCGGCCCCCGAGCTGCCGGTGACGAGGATGACGGTGATCCGGCCGGGGCCGTTCGACGGCGCCGACGACGCCGGGGCCTGGCTGGGCCGGGTCGCGGGGAGCGAGCAGGAGCGAGCGGAGCTGGTGGCCGAGGCGATCGCGATCGTCAACCGGGCGCTGCACGCGCACGCCCTCGCCGCCCAGGACCCGCTCGCCGGCGGCGTCTCGGCACAGGCCGCCACGGCGACGCGGGTCGGCTGGGGGGGCGGCGGCGAGCTCGCCGGCGGCGGCTACTCGGAGGCGATCGAGATCGAGCCCGCGAACAGCCGCCGCAACCGCACCGAGGCCCTGCGCCCACAGGAACGCCTCGCCGCCGCCCTCGGGGGCCGCGAGCCCGCCGAGGCCTGCGAAACGCTGTTGCTGCGGGCCCGGGCCGACCTCGATGGCGGCCGAGACCGCGAAGCGGCACTGCAGCTGCGGGTGGGGCTGGAGGCGCTGCTGGCCGAGGTCGGCGCCGATCGAGCCGGGACCGACCAGGCGGCGGATCTGGCCGCACTCGGCGACCGCCGCTCGGCCGCCGTGCAGACCGCGAACGCGGCTCTCGCAGGGGAGCTGTCCCCCGCCCTCGCCGAGGGTGTGACCGAGACGCTACGCCTCTGCGAGCGAGTCCTGCGCCGGCGCCGGATGCTCGCCACCTAGAGCGCCGCGCTCGGCGGGCCAGAGCGCCGCCAGGACCTCGTCGAGCTCGTCGACGACGTCGCCGTCGAGCCGCACCGTCGCCTCGGAGTCATACGGGGTCGAGCTGCGGGTGACGATCGCCACCTTGCCGCCGCCCGCCAGCGTCAGCTCGGGAAGCCCGGCGACCGGGAAGACCTCGAGCGAGGAGCCGACGCACAAGATCAGCTCCGCCCGCGCGCACAGCGCCTGCGCCTCGGCCATCGCTGCCTCCGGCAGCAGCTCGCCGAAGAGGACGACGTCTGGCTTGACCTTGCCCATGCAGCCACCGCAGGTGGCGACGCCGTCGTCCTCGAACAGCGCCTCGACCTGGTCGAGGCGGTAGCTGCAGCCACAGCTGGTGCAGCTCGAGGTAGCGATCGAGCCGTGCACCTCGATCACGTTCTCGGAGCTCGCCCTGCGGTGCAAAAGGTCGATGTTCTGGGTCACCACGCCATCCAGGAGACCGCGGCGCTCTAGGTCGGCCAGAGCCGAGTGGGCGCGGTTGGGCCGCTTGTCGGCGAGCGCCTCGAAGCGGGGCCGGTAGTACTCCCAGAACTGCGCCGTATCGCGGTGGAAGGCGTCGATGTGGGCGACCTTCATCGGGTCGACCTTCGTCCACATGCCCTCGCCGGGACTGCGAAAGTCCGGGATCCCCGACGGCACCGAGATCCCGGCGCCGGTGAGGGCGACGGTGCAGGACGACCCGCGGATCAGCTCCGCGAGCCGGGATGCCTGAGAGGAAGCCACTTGCGGCGGCTTCGCCGCCTTACCTGCTGCTGCCGAGACACTTTGTGTCTCGGCCCCACTCACCTGCCCTGCCACTTCGGAGTCCGCTTGCCGAGGAAGGCCGAGATCCCCTCCTTGGCGTCCTCGGAGAGGAAGGCCTTGGCGAAGCCCTCCTTCTCGGCCTCGATGCCCTCGTCGAGATCGCCCCTGTTTGAGGCTCGCTTGATCTGCTCGACCGCGATCGGCGCCTGGCCGGCGAGCTTGCGCGCCCACTGCAGCGCCGTGTCGAACAGCTCCTGGTCTGCGACCACGCGGTTGGCGAGCCCGTGGGAGAAGGCCTCGCTGGAGGTGATCGCGTCACCGATCAGGTTCATCTCGAGCGCCTTCTCCGGTCCGACCAGCCGCGGCAACCTCTGGGTGCCGCCGAACCCGGGGATGATCCCCAGCTTGACCTCGGGCTGACCGAACACCGACGAGAAGGCCGCGATCCGGAAGTCGCAGGCCATCGCCAGCTCGCAGCCGCCGCCGAAGGCGAGGGCGTTGACCGCGGCGACGGTGGAGACGCGGCTGGACCCGAGCTCGCGCAGCAGCGCGTGCCCGGTGTTGATCATCTCGGCCCCGCCCTCGGTGTCCATCTGCGTGAAGGCCTTGATGTCGGCGCCGGCGCTGAACACCACCGGGTTCGCCGAGGCGATCACCATCGCCCCCACCTCTGGGCCCTCGTTGACGCGCTTCCAGACCGTCGCCAGGTCCTCGATCACCTTCGGCGAGATCGCGTTCATCGGCGGGTTCATCAGCCAGGCGATGGCGACGTCGCCGCGGGTCTCGAGCTTGACCGTGTCGGTCTGGCCGCCCTCGTCGGGCTGCGGGTAGGCGTAGAACCCCTGGCCGCTCTTTTGGCCAAGACGCCCCTGGGCGACCAGGCGCTTGAGCACCGTCGGCGCGGCGAAGCGCTCGCCGTGGGCCTGCTCGGCCTTCTCCAGCTTCTCGAGGACGACGTCGAGGCCGTCGAGGTCGGCCTTCATGAACGGCGGGAACAGCCCGCGGCGCGGGTCGAGCCCGGCCCCGGCCATCATCCCGAGGTCGATGTCGCGGGCCGCGGCGACACCCTCCTCCAACAGCAGGCAGGCCTCGACCAGCGCCTTCAGCGCGAAGGTCTCGATCAACTCGTCGTCGGGGTCGCCGTCGCCGTCGATCTGGGGCTCGCCGTCCTTGTAGAAGCCGTCGCCGCCCGACTTGGCGCCGAGGTGGCCCTCGGCCACCAGCTTGCGCAGCCCCTCGTGGACGTAGAAGCTGTCGCCGTAGGAGGAGCGCAGGTGCTCGGCGACGTGGAAGACCGTGTCCAGACCCAGCAGGTCGGTGAGGATGAACGGGCCCATCGGGGCGAGCTGCCTTTCGGCGACCTTGGCGTCGATCTTCTGGATCGAGAGTCCCTGCTCCTCCTGGGCTCGCCAGAGCTCGCCGACCGCGGAGTTGAGGATGCGGTTGACGACGAAGCCGGGAACCTCGGCGCAGGTGATCGGCTGCTTGCGGATCGTCTGGGCGAAGTTGACCGCCGCCTGGACGGTCTCGCCGGAGCTCTCCTCGCCCTCGACGATCTCCAGCAGCGGCATCACCGACGCCGGGTAGAAGAAGTGGAAGCCGACCACCTTGTCGGGGCGCAGGGTCGCGTCGGCCATCTCGGTGATCGAAAGCGAGGAGGTGTTTGAAGCGAGGATGGCGTGGCCGGGCGTGGCCTGGTCGAGCTCGGCGAAGACCGCCCGCTTGATCTCGATCTTCTCCGGGGCGGCCTCGATCACGAAGTCGACGTCGCCGAAGTCGCCGTAGTCGAGCGCGCCGGTGATCCTGCCCATGACCTCGTCGAGCCGGGCGTCCGCCTGCTCCTTGGTCAGCTTCTCCTTGGAGACCAGCCGGTCGAGCTGGCCCTTGGTGACCTCGCGGGCCTTCTCCAGGCCGGCATCGACGAACTCCTGCTTGACGTCCTTGAGCACGACGGGCACATCTGCGGCAGCGATCGCTTGAGCGATCTCGCCACCCATGGTGCCGGCGCCGACGACGGCGGCCTTGAAAACGAACATTGCTTGGATCCTCCAGTGTGGGGTCAGGGCCGTGGCCCGAAGCGGGGGCGCGGAAGGCTACAAGGGCGC
>JBDTSW010000118.1:0-5505 GCA_039930945.1 bacterium | reverse complement strand
ACCCACTCGCCCGAGCAGATCGACGCCGCCTGCTCGGCGCAGGGCGAGGCCAGGCCCGATCAGATCAGCGTCGGGCCGGTCTTGCAGACGCCGACCAAGCCGGGGCGCCCGGCGACCGGCCTCGAGCTGCTTCGCTACGCGGCCGCGGACGCGACCATCCCCTGGTTCGCGATCGGAGGCATCGACCGTTTCAACATCGAAGAGGTCGTCTCGGCCGGGGCCCACCGCGCGGTGGTGGTTCGCGCGATCAGGGACGCCGCTGACCCCGAGGTCGCGGCTCGCTCGCTGCACGATGCGCTGAGCACGGGTCTGGGAGCCTCCGCCGGTGGCTGATCGCGAGCGCAAGCGCGCAGGCCGGCACAAGCGCAAGCAGCGGGGCGCCGAGCGAAACGCGGAGCTTGCCGAGCGCCGAGCGCGGACCGCCGAGCGAAGCGAGGCGCGCAACCAGGCGGCGCGCGACGCCCTCGAGCCGCTCGAGGCCGAGGAGCGGCCCACCGTGGTCACCGTCGGAGCGGTGATCTCGGCCGCGGTCGCCGTCTCGATCATGATCGGCTTCGCAACCGGCGTCGAGGTCCGTGGCGAGCAGCCGAACGCGGTCCAGGCGATCGCCCCGGCGCTGATCTTCGCGGTGATGGCCTGGGGCATGTGGAGCGCCCGCTACTGGGCGGTGCTCGGCTTCCAGACGGTGCTGGTACTGACGCTGCTCTCGGCGTCGCTGCTTCTGGTTGGCGCTTCGCGCTGGGAGCAGGCGGTCGTCGACGTGGTCCTGATCGCCGGCGGCGGCACGCTCTTCTATTTCAACATCAAGGCGATGGCACGGATCCAGATGCCCGAGCGGAGGCCGCGCCGCCCTTGACGCCGCGGCGCGGCTTTGGCCGCGGGCACGTCCGCTGCCCGCCGCTGATCGTCTTGTAAAGTCGGCCGCCGATGGCCGACTCCCATGACCTGATCGTGATCGGCGGCGGGCCGGGCGGCTATGTGGCCGCGATCCGGGCCGCGCAGCTGGGCCTGAAGACCGCCGTGGTCGAGCGCGACAAGCCCGGCGGGCGCTGCCTCAACTACGCCTGCATCCCGGCGAAGACGATGCTCTACACGGCCGAGGTCTACGACCACGCGCTCAACGGCGCCGAGCTGGGCGTGAAGGTACAGAAGGCGTCGCTGGACTGGAAGGCGCTGGGCGCGCGCCGGGCCAAGGTCTCGGAGACGCTCTCCGGGGGCGTGAGGATGCTCTGGGACAAGAACAAGGTGACGGTGATCGAGGGCGAGGGGTCGCTGACGGCCGACGGCAAGGTGGCGGTCGGCGGCGAGACCCACGAGGCCGCATCCGTGATCCTCGCGAGCGGATCGGTGGCGCTGCCGATCCCGGGGATCGACTTCTCCAAGCGGATCCTCGACACCTGGGGGGCATGGTCGCTCCCCGGCCAGCCGAAGAGGCTCGCCGTGGTCGGCGCCGGCGCCTCGGGCGCCGAGATCGCCTCCGCTTACGTCCGCTATGGCACCGAGGTGGTCCTGATCGAGATGGAAGACCAGATCCTTCCGCTCGAGGACCGCGACTGCGCCCGCGTGGTCGAGCGCACCTTCCGCAAGCAAGGCATGACCGTGGCCACTTCCACCAAGGTCGAGGCAGTCGAGGAGGGCGCGAAGTCGGTCAGGATCAAGCTCGGCGACGCTGATCAGGAGGTCGACTATCTGGTGATCGCCGGCGGCCGCGGGCCCGACACCGACGCCCTCGGCCTCGCCGACGCCAAGGTCGAGACCACCGACGGCGGGCGGATCGAGATCGACGACTACCAGCGGACGTCAAACCCCAAGGTGTTCGCGATCGGCGACCTGGTGCGCGGACCTGCGCTTGCCCACAAGGCGATGGAGGAGGGTGTGGTCGCCGCCGAGACGGTCGCCGGCCAACCGACCCACCCGATCGACGTCAACCTCGTCGCGGGCGCGACCTTCTGCCAGCCGCAGGTGGCGAGCGTCGGCCTGACCGAGGCCGAGGCCAAGGAGGCCGGCAACGACGTCAAGGTCGGGCGCTTCAAGCTCGGCGGCGTCGGCGCATCGGCCGTCTACGACGACCGCGACGGCATGGTCAAGATCGTCGCCGACTCCAAGTACGGCGAGATCCTCGGCGCCCACATCGTCGGCAATCGGGCCTGCGACATGATCAGCGAGCTGGTCGACACGATGGCGCTCGAGGGCGGCTACCAGGAGCTCGCCCGGATCATCCACCCCCACCCGACGATCTCCGAAGCGGTCCTCGACGCCGCCCGCGCCGTCGATGGCTGGGCCACCCACCAGTAGGGCGCCGGCCCCGGTACCGGCGATCATCATCATCTCCTCCGACTGAGGGCGGGCGCGCTGTGAACGACACCGAGCGGGCGATCTTCCATTACGACCTCGGCTCGCCCTACGCCTACCTGGCGGCGGAGCGGGTGAGCGCCGTCTTCGCCGAGGCCGGGGCGCAGGTCCCGGAGTGGCAGCCGGTCCTGCTCGGCGGGCTCTTCCAGCGCTTCGGGCGCGACTCCTGGGCCAACGGCCCCGGCCGGACCGAGGGCATCGACGAGGTGCAGCGGCGCGCCTCCGCCTACGGCCTGCCACCGATCGCCTGGCCGGAGCCATTCCCCGCGAACACGCTGTACGCGATGCGCGTCGCGACCTTCGCCAAGGAGATCGGGCGCACGGTCTCGTACTCGCTCGCCGCCTTCCGTCAAGCGTTCGCCGCAGGGCGCGACCTCACCGACCCCGACACGGTGATGATCGCCGCCGCCGCAGCCGAGATGCACCCCCGGGCGATCACCGTCGCCGCCGGGCGCGATCCGATCAAGGCGGCGCTGCGCGCGGCCACCGACCGCGCGGCAGACGCGGGGGTGAGCGGTGTGCCGAGCGTCCTCGTCGGCGGCGACGTCTACTGGGGTGACGACCGCCTCGAGGACGCCGCCGAGGCGGCTCGCGGCTGAGTCGGCACGGCGGGGCCCGAGCCCGAGCGAGCGCGGGCGTTATCGTGCGACAGGTTGGCTGAGGAGAGCACAACCACGGCGGACTCGGTTGCCACCGACGGCAAGGCGGGCACGCCGCGAGCGCTTCCCGAGGCCGAGGTCTGCGTCGGGCTGCTGGAGACGATGGGGCTGATCCGGCGCTTCGAGGAGGAGGCCGGCCGCCAGTACCAGCGGGCCAAGGCCGGTGGCTTCCTGCACCTCGCGATCGGCGAGGAGGCGACGATCGTCGGCACCGTCTCGGCGATGCGCGAGTCCGACTATCTGATCGGGACCTACCGGACCCACGGTCACGCGATCGCCCGCGGAACCGACCCCCGCAACGTCATGGCCGAGCTCTTCGGGCGCGAGGACGGCACCTCCCGCGGGCGCGGCGGGTCGATGCACATCTTCGACGCGGAGCGCCGCTTCATGGGTGGCTACGGGATCGTCGGGGGCAACCTGCCGATCGCGGCCGGGCTGGCGCTCGCCTCCGACTACCGCGGCAACGAGGACGTCACCGTCTGCATGTTCGGAGACGGCGCCTCGAACACGGGCAACTTCGGCGAGACGATGAACCTGGCGGCGCTGTGGAGCCTGCCCGTGGTCTTCCTGCTGGAGAACAACCTCTACGGGATGGGCACCGCGGTCGAGCGCCACTCCGCCGTGACCGACTTCTCGAAGAAGGCCGAGGGCCTGGGGGTGTCCGGGGTGCGCGTCGACGGCATGGACGTGCTGGCGATGCGCGAGACGGTCGCCGAGCACATCCGCATCGCCCGGGAGGAGCGCCGGCCGACGATGGTCGAGGCCTTCACCTACCGCTACCGGGGCCACTCCGCCGCCGACCCGGAGGTCTACCGCTCCAAGGAAGAGGTCGAGGAGTGGCGCAAGAAGGACCCGATCGAGATGTTCGCAGGGCGGCTGCAGTCCGAGGGCGTGCTCTCCGACTCCGACCGCGAGCAGATGCACGAGCGGATCGAGAAGCGGGTGTTGGAGGCGGTCGAGTTCGCCGACGCCTCCCCCGAACCGCCACTGGACTCGCTCTACGAGAACCTCTACGTGATCGGAGGACAGGTCCGCGGCTGGTACGCGGTCGACGAGCGCACGCCGACGACTCACCCCGGCGAGGCCGAGCGCGAGTTCGGCAAGGAGGAGGAGATCCACAGGCTGGCCGAGGCCGGTGCGGCCTACGCGGGACAGGCGGCGCCCACGGGCCGGCGCCCGGATCGGACCACCGAGGACCGCGAGGCCGCCAAGGCGCTCCCCGACGAAGAGGAGCACGAGGTCGAGGGGCCGTGATGATCAGGTGGCCGTGATCCGGATGAGAGAGGCGCTGCGCGACGCGCTCGCCGAGGAGATGCGAAACGACGAATCGGTGTTCGTCATGGGCGAGGACGTGGCCGTGTTCCAGGGCGCCTTCAAGGTCACCGAGGGACTGCTGGACGAGTTCGGGGAGCGCCGGGTCCGCGACACCCCGATCTCCGAGAACACGATCGTCGGCGCGGGGGTGGGCGCCGCGATGGCCGGCCTGCGCCCGGTCGTGGAGCTGATGACGGTGAACTTCTCGTTGCTGGCGATGGACCAGATCGTCAACCACGCGGCCGCGATCCCCTACATGTTCAACGGCCAGGCGAGGGTGCCGATGGTGGTGCGGATGCCGGGCGGCGGCGGCCACCAGCTCGGGCCCACCCACTCGCACAGCTTCGAGGCGCTCTACCAGCAGGTTCCGGGCCTGCTCGTCGCCTGTCCCTCCACCCCGGCCGACGCCAAGGGCCTGCTGAAGGCGGCGATCCGCGACGACAACCCGGTGATCTTCATGGAGCACGAGACGCTCTATGGGATGCGCGGCGAGGTTCCGGAGGGCGACGACCACGTCGTCGACTTCGGGCGCGCCGCGATCCGCCGGCAGGGCTCCGACGTGACCATCGTCGGCATCCTTCGCATGGCGCACGAGGCGCTGAAGGCAGCGAAGGCGCTGGCCAACGAGCACAGCGTCTCGGCGGAGGTGATCGACCCCTGCACGCTGCGGCCGCTCGACCTCGACACGATCGTGGAGTCCGTTCGCAAGACCAACCGCTGCGTGGTCGTCGAGGAGGGCTGGCCCCACGGCGGGGTCGGCGCCAACATCGCCACGCTGATCACCGAGCAGGCCTTCGATCACCTCGACGCCCCGGTCCAGCGCGTCACCGGGGCCGACGTGCCGATGCCCTATGCGAAGCGGCTCGAGCAGTCGGCCATCCCCCACCCCGAGCACGTCGTCAGCGCCGCCCTCGCAACCTTGGAGGGAACGAAGTGACGCGGACCACGTCGGCCCCGGACGCGAGAGCGGAATGGAAGAGCCCGAGGCGTAGCCGAGGGCAAGGGGTTCTGGCGGGAGCGGAGGAGCCGACATGAGTGCTGATGTCGTCATGCCAAGGCTCTCCGACTCGATGGAGGAGGGGACGGTGCTGAAGTGGCTGAAGTCCGTCGGCGACGAGCTCGCCGTCGGCGACGAGCTGGTCGAGATCGAGACCGACAAGGCGAACATGGTCTACGAGGC
>JBDTSW010000117.1:0-5557 GCA_039930945.1 bacterium | reverse complement strand
GGGACGATGAACCGCGAGGCGGTCGCCCTGGGGACGCCGGTCTACACGATCTTCAGCGGCCGCATGGGCGCGCTCGACGAGCGCCTGATCGAGGCCGGCGCCCTGCGCGTCCTGGCCGACCCGGCCGAGTTCGAGCTGCGAAAGCGCGACCGCCCGGCGGGGGTGCAACACCCGCGCGACCCGCAACTGCTCGCCGACGCGGTCCTCGGAGCGCTGTAGGTTGAAGCCGGTCCGGCGATGCTCGTAGACGGAAGGCCCGAGGCCATAGTCGCGCTGTACGCGTTCGTGCTGGCCGCCGTGCTCGCATGGACGCTGGTGCCGGTGGCCGAACGCGTGGCCTGGCGCATCGGGGCGATCGACATCCCCAACGAGCGCAGCCTGCACACCGAGCCGACGCCGAAGCTCGGCGGGCTGGCGATCCTGGTCGCGGTCCTCGTCGCAGGCGCGCTCTTCTTGCCGGCCGTCTCGCAGACGCGAGCGATCCTCGGCGGCGCCGCCGTGATCGCGGCGCTGGGCGTGCTCGACGACGTCTCCGAGCTGGGCGCGCTGCCGAAGCTCGCCGGCCAGCTCGTCGCGGCCTCGATCCCGGTCTTCAGCGCTGTTCGCCTCGGCGGGTTCACGCTGCCATTCGTCGGCGCGGTGGACCCCAGCTCGGTGGACCTGTTCTCGCTGCCGCTGGTGGGCAGCGTCGATCTCGGCCACCTGCTCTCGATCGTCGGCATCGTCGCCGTGATCAACATCATCAACTTCATCGACGGGGTCGACGGGCTCGCGGCGGGGGTCTGCGTGATCTCGGCGGCCACCCTGACGGTGATCGCGCTCTCGCTCGACCGCACCAGCGCCGCCGCGCTCGCCGCCGCCACCGCCGGCGGGGCGCTCGGTTTCCTCCGCCATGGCTTCCCGCCCGCGTCGAGCTTCATGGGCGACACCGGCTCGAACCTGCTCGGCTACCTGCTGGCGACGATCTCGATCCAGGGCGCGCTGAAGACGAACGCCGTCGTCGCCCTGTTCCTCCCCCTGATCATCCTCGCGGTCCCGATCCTGGACACCGGGTTCGTCGTCGCCAAGCGGGTCAAGTACCGCACCGCGATCTATCGCGCCGACCGCTGGCACTTCCACCACCGGATGGCGAACATCGGCTTCTCCCAGCGCCGCACCCTCGCCTACATGTACGGCTGGGCGGCGGTGATGGCTGGACTGGCGCTGGCACTGCGATTCGTCCCCTACAGCGACGATCACGGCAACTTCGACCCCTTCTGGACGATCGTCGTCCTCGCCTGCTTCGCCGCCGTCCTGGCCGCCAGCTTCTACATCGTCTACACCCTGGAGATCCTGAAGCTGCGCAGCTCCTGGTTACGCCGCGTGGCCGGCGCCCGCGGTGGCCGGGTGCTGACCGAGGCCGAGGTCGACCAGGGCGTCGCCCGCGAGCTCGAGACGGGCAGCTTCGAGGTGGTCAACCCGGAGACCGGGGAGTACCGGGCGATCGACCCGGAGACCGGAGAGTTCGACGCGACCGGGCCCGGAGCCTAGGCGCGTTTCGGATATATTCGGGGGGCCGCTTACGGCATCGGCGAGTGGCCGAGCCGGAGCGGCAATCGGTTCCTCAGGACCCATCTTCAGCCCTTGCGCGGCCCCGACTTCGACACCTCCGATGACCGAGACTCCTCCTGGCCCGAGGGCGGACGCGGCCGTTGCGGGAATGACGCTGGTCGCGGCGATGGTTACCTTCGCAGCGGCCGGGTATGGGCTCGGTTCGCTGGTGGACCTTGCGGTCCCGCTCGGCCTGATCGGGCTGTTCGCGGGTCTCGTCGGGGGACTTGCCGTTGTCTACGCTCGCTTTAGGCGGCTCTGAGGCCGCCGCTACCCGGGGCGGCCCGCCCGCCTGGGTTCGCCACGCGGACCTCGGCCTGCTGGCGCTGGCGCTCGCCGCGTTCCTGCTGGCAGGCTGGCCGCTGCTCGGCTACGCCGCCGCCGCGGCCGCCTGGATCGTTCAGCACATGATCTTCGTCTACGCCCATCGCCGTGCCCTCGAGGCGCTGCGCCGCGGCGACCGCCGGCTGGCGATGGGCGCGATCGGGGCGGCGACCCTCGGCCGGGTCTGGATCGTCACCCTCTCCATCCTCCTCGTCGGCCTGCTGGGCGACCGCGACGCCGGCCTCGCCGCCGCCCTGCTCAGCCTGGCGCTGGTCACGGCCCACTTCGCCGCCCTGGGCTTCTCCAGGTTCCTCTATCCGGAGGAGGCGGCGCCGTGAGCCGGCGGGCGAAGATCTTCATCGGCCTCGGAGGCTACCTCGCGATCACGGCGATTCTGATCGTCGTCGCCGGCAGCGACGGCCGCAACGACACCTTCCAGCCGCAGAACGAGTTCAAGCTCGACCCCTGGGTCAGCATCTCGATCGGCGGCGTCGACCTTTCGATCAACAAGGCGGTCCTCTACCTGGCGCTGGCCAGCCTGCTGACGATCGTCACCATGGTCTGGATCGCCCGGCGGATGAGCGTTGATCGCCCCAACAAGGTGCAGACGGCGATCGAGGTCGCCTACGACCTGGTCAAGAACAACATCACCGGCAACAACCTCGAGCCCGGCATGGCCGCCAAGTGGTTTCCCTTCCTGGCGGCGCTGTTCTTCTTCATCTGGTTCTCGAACATGATCGGCTTCCTGCCGCTGCCGGTCAACACCGAGCACAAGATCGACGTGTTCGGCCTGGAGGTGCCGTCGCTCGCCCTCTACGCGGCCACCGCGAATCTCTCGATCCCACTGGTGCTGACGCTGGTCGTGTGGACCTCCTACCACGTCGAGGGGATCCGGACCAAGGGCTTCATCCCCTACCTGGCGAGCTGGCTGCCGCCGGGGCTCGAGGACATGAACCCCTTCGCCAAGGCATTCATCTTCGCGATCGAGGCGATCTCCCAGTTCGCCCGCCTGATCTCGCTCTCGGTGCGGCTCTTCGCCAACATCCTCGCCGGGCACCTGCTATTGCTGTTCATGGGCGGTGGCCTCGCTGTGCTGCTCGGCATCGCCGCCCTGGGCGTGCTCACCTTCCCGCTGGCGTTCTTCTTCTTCATCCTGGAGGTCGGCCTGATCGCCACCCTGCAGGCGTTCATCTACGCGACCCTGACTGCGATCTATCTCGGCGGAGCGACCGCCGAGTCCCACTAGAAAGGAATACAAATGGATGTGTTGATTCCGCTGGCTCAGGCCGCGCAGGGCGTGACCGACGCCGGCGTCACCGACGCCGGCAAGGCGATCGCCCTCGGCGTCGGCGCCGGGCTAGGCTCGATCGGTGCCGGCATCGGCATCGGCTTCATCTTCGGCAAGGAGATCGAGTCGGTCGCCCGCCAGCCCGAGATGAAGGACGAGCTGCAATCGATCCGCTGGCTCGGCTTCGCGCTCACCGAGGCAGTCGCCTTCTACACCTTCATCTTCGGCCTGATCGCCTTCTTCCTCTAGGAACTTGGAGGCGTTCGCCGACATGACCGGGGTGATTCTGGTGGCGGCCGAGGCCGCCGAGGACGAGGGCGGCAGCTTCCTCGTCTCGCCGGGCCTGGGCCTGATGATCTGGACGCTCGTGCTCTTCCTGTTCACGATGTGGGTCCTGAGCAAGTTCGCCTTCCCGCGAATCCAGGAGGCGCTGGAGAAGCGTGCGGCCGCGATCCGGGAGAACATCGAGGCCGCCGAGCGCCAGCGCGAGGAGGCCGACGAGCTGCTGAAGGAGTACCGCCAGCGCCTCGCCGAGGCCCGCGAGCAGGCCGACGACATCGCCGCCCGCGCCCGCAAGGCGTCGGAAGCCGCGGTTGCCGAGGCGACCTCGGAGGGCAAGGCCAAGCGCGAGGAGCTGGTCGCCGCCGCGCGCAAGGACATCGAGACCGAGACCCGGCGCTCGCTGGAGCAGATCCGCCGCGAGGTCGCGGACCTGACCGTGCTGGCGACAGAGAAGGTCACCCGCAGGTCGCTCGACGACGCCGACCACAGGCGCCTGGTCGAGGATGCGCTGGGCGAGGTCGACTTCTCCGCCCTCTCGGGCGCCGAGGCAAACGGGGAGTCGAAGTAGCGATGACCTCGCCGAGGCTAGCGACGAGGTCGCGGTACACGCGGATCAGGGTGCCCAGGGCGCTCGAGCCCTCGCCCGACGGCAGCGGACGCGGCCGCGAGCCGAAGGCGAGCGAGAGCGGAGCAGCCGGCGGAGTGGTTCTCTGATGGAGGAGATCGGCCGTGTGTACGGCGACGCCTTGTTCGACGTCGCCAACGAGAACGGCAAGCTGGACTCGATCCACGAGCAGCTGGGTCAGCTTGCCGACGCCGTCGCCGCCAATCGCGACCTCCAGGTCTTCCTCTTCAGCCCCTACTTCTCGTCCACCGAGAAGCGCGAGGGAATCGCGAAGTCGGTCTCGGGCGCCGACCCCGAGCTGATGAACTTCCTCGAGTTGATCGCCTCCAAGCACCGGATGCCGGCGCTCTTGCACATCCGCAGGCGATTCGACGACCGCTGGGCCGAGCACAACAGGCAACTCGAGGTGAAGCTGACCAGCGCGGTCGAGCTCGATCCGGACGTGGTCGGGCGCATCGGCGCCGAGGTCGAGCGGCAGACCGACCGCCAGATCGAGTTGGAGGCCGAGGTCGACCCGGAGATCCTCGGCGGCATCGTGCTGCGCGTGGGGAACATGGTGCTCGACGCGAGCATCCGCAGCAAGCTGGAGAAACTGAGAAAGGAAGTCGCCTAGTGGAAATCAAGCCAGACGAGATCTCGAAGATCCTGCGCGAACGGATCCAGGGCATGGATGCCGGAGAGGCCGACCTCTCCGAGGTCGGCACCGTGCTGTCGGTCGCCGACGGCATCGCCCGCGTCCACGGGCTGGAGAACTGCATGGCGCTGGAGATGCTCGAGCTGCCGCACGACGTCACCGGCCTCGCGCTCAACCTGGAGCGGGACAACGTCGGCACCGTCCTCTTCGGCGAGTGGGACAAGATCGTCGAGGGCGACGCGGTCAAGCGCAGCGGCCAGTTGCTCGAGATCCCCGTCGGCGAGCAGCTGCTGGGGCGGATCGTCGACCCCCTCGGCCGCCCGCTCGACGACAAGGGCGAGATCTCGACCTCCCAGACGCGCCCGGCCGAGTTCAAGGCCCCGGGGGTGGTCGAGCGCCAGCCCGTGAGCACCCCGGTGCAGACCGGGATCAAGGCGATCGACGGGATGATCCCCATCGGTCGCGGTCAGCGCGAGCTGATCATCGGCGATCGCCAGACCGGCAAGACGGCGATCACGATCGACACGATCATCAACTCCAGGGACAAGGATCTGATCTGCGTCTACGTCGCCATCGGACAGAAGAAGTCCACGGTCGTCCAGATCGCCCAGACCCTGGAGGACAACGGGGCGCTGGACAACACGATCATCGTCGCCGCCCCCGCCGACGAGGCGGCGCCGATCAAGTTCGTCGCCCCCTACGCGGGCTGCGCCATGGCCGAGCACTTCCTCTACGACGGCAAGGACGCCCTGTGCGTCTACGACGACCTCACCAAGCACGCCTACGCGTACCGCCAGATGTCGCTGCTGCTGCG
>JBDTSW010000116.1:0-5657 GCA_039930945.1 bacterium | reverse complement strand
GAAGCAGCCGAGCTCGCCGCGCGGCGACTCGATCGGGTAATAGACCTCGCCCGGCGGCACCCGGAAGCCCTCGGTGACCAGCTTGAAGTGGTGGATCAGAGCCTCCATCGAGGTCGACAGCTCCGACCGGGGCGGCAGCACGACCTTGCGGTCGTCGGCGATCCAGGGGCCCTCGGGCAGGCCGGCGAGCGCCTGGGAGATCAGCCGCACCGATTCGCGCATCTCCTGGATGCGGACGCGGTAGCGATCCCAGCCGTCGCCGACGGTGCCGATCGGGATCTTGAACTCGAGCTGGTCGTAACAGAGGTCCGGGTCCGCCTTGCGCAGGTCCCAGGGCTCGCCGGCGGCGCGCAGCAGGGGCCCGGTGACGCCGAGGGCGAGCAGCCGCTCGCGCGGGACCACGCCGATCCCCTTGGTGCGCTGGAGGAAGATCTCGTTTCGGGTCAACAGGGCCTCGTATTGGTCGATCCGCGACGGCATCTCGTCGCAGAAGGCGCTCACCTTCCCGGCGAAGCCGACCGGGATGTCCTCGGCGACCCCCCCCACCTGGAAGTACCGGGTGTGCATCCGCTGGCCGGTGGACATCTCGAACAGGTCGAGGATCCGGTCGCGCTCGCGGAAGCAGTAGAAGAACATCGACATCGCGCCGAGGTCGAGCGCGGAGGTGCCGAGCCAGACCAGGTGCGAGTGGATCCGGTTGAGCTCCATGTGGATCACCCGCAGGTAGTTGGCGCGGGCGGGGATCTCCAGCTCCAACAGGGTCTCGACCGCGCCGCAGAACGCCTGCATCTGGAAGAAGTAGGAGAGGTAGTCCATCCGCTCCACGAACGGGATCACCTTCCAGTACGACTTGTCCTCGCAGCTCTTCTCGATCCCGGTGTGGACGTAGCCAATGATCGGCTTCAGGTCGCGGACGAACTCGCCCTCGAGGCTGACCAGCAGCCGCAGCACCCCATGGGTGGCGGGATGGTGGGGGCCCATGTTGATCGTCAGGAACTCCTCCTCGCGCTCCTCGGGATCGGTGCGCTCGATCGGGGAGGTGCCGACCACCCGGGCGCCGGTGCGGGCGAGGCGGTCGCCGCCGCGGGGCTCGGTCGAGCCGCGGGTGTCGATGGCGTCGCTCATTCCCACCAGCGTGGGACTTCCCGCTCGTCGCGGGTGAAGATCACCGGCTCGCCGCCGATCGGGAAGTCGCGCCGCTGCGGCCAGCCGACGTAGTCCTCCGGCATCAGGATCCGGCGGGGGTCCGGGTGGCCGCGAAAGACGATCCCGAAGAAGTCGTAGACCTCGCGTTCCTGGAACTCCGCGGTCGGGAAGATCTCGACGCAGGAATCGATCACCGGCAATCCCGCCGCCTCCTCCGCTTCGCGTCCGGGGGCGGCGGGGTCCGCCAAGGCCGCGCGCACCCGGATGCGCTCCACCCGGGCCATGTTGAGCAGCTCGTAGTGGACGCCGAAGCGGGGCTCGGCCGGCAGGTAGTCGGCGCCGTGCAGGCTCGCCAGGAACCCGTACTGGAGGCCGGGCGTGTCCCGCAGCCAGCCGAGTACCCCGAGAATCTGCTCGGGGTCGGCGATCAGGCAAGCCTGCCCGTGCTCGTGGTAGGTGTCGAGCACGGCGCCGGGGTGGGCGTCGTTGAGGTCCTGGGCGATCAGCTCAAGGCCAGTCGCGTCAGGGACGGGAACCACCCCCGGAACCAGTCCCAGAACCACTCCCGCGGCTGCTCTCGGAATCACTCCCGGGGCTGCTCCGCTTCGCGTCCGCTGCCCCGGGGTTAGGGCCCTGGCCTGACCCGGCAGGGTCCTTCACGGGGTCAGCCGTGAGGGCTGTCGCGCGGGCGAGGTCGTAGGCGTGGGCGCTGTGGGCGTTGGCGGCGGTCAGCTCGGCCTCGCGGGCCCACTCCTCGGTGCCGGCGGCGTTGTAGCGGGCCCGCCAGCCCGGGTCGGGGTTGCCGACGATCAGCTTCTGCAGCTTGTTGAACCCGTACAGCAGCGCCTCCGGTCGCGGCGGGCATCCGGGCACGTGGATGTCCACCGGCATGAACTTGTCGGCGCCCTGGACCACCGCGTAGTTGGAGAACATCCCGCCCGACGACGAGCAGGCCCCCATCGAGATCACCCACTTCGGCTCGAGCATCTGGTCGAAGAGGCGGCGGACGACCGGCGCCATCTTGATCGAGACCCGGCCCGAGAGGATCAACATGTCGGCCTGACGTGGAGAGGCGCGCATCGCCTCGGCTCCGAAGCGGGCGATGTCATAGCGGGGGGAGACGATCGACATCATCTCGATCGCGCAGCAGGCGAGGCCGAACGTCGCGGGGAAGATCGCGTTGGCCCTGCCCCAGTTGAGCACTCGTTCGAGCGTCGTGGCGAGCACGGAATCCTCGACGTGGCGATCGAGGTCGTCTCCTCGCAGGTCGCCCCGCTGCAGGTCGCGAGCCCGCAGCTGGCGGACGCGAAGCGCTTCGATCGAGGAGGGCTGGTCAAGCGGCGCGGCCGCCCGGATCCGCTCACGCTTCACTTCCAATCGAGGGCTCCCTTTCGCCACACGTAGACGAGGGCCACCAGCAGCAGGGCGACGAAGACCAGGATCTCGGCGAGGACGAAGAAGGAGTCGGCGGCGTTGAGGATGACGCCGACCGGATAGAGGAAGACCACCTCGATGTCGAAGAGGATGAAGAGCATCGCGACGAGGTAGAAGCTGACGCCGAAGCGGAAGGTGCGGGAGACCTCGGTGGGCAGGCCGCACTCATACGGCTCACTCTTCACCTTGCTCGGCCGCCGCGGCCCCACCAGCCCGTTGAGCATCGCCAGCGTCCCTCCCACGATGACGCCGAGGCCGGCGAAGATGACCACTGGGAGGTAGCTGCGCAGCATTCTCAGTACGGTTTTATACGACTTTGTGCGGGCTTGCTACATAGTGATGTTCCGCACGGGAATGCGGGACTCGACCTGTTCAGGCGGGTATCGGGCTGATCGGGCCCTGGAGCGGAAGGCGAGAAGACCTTGGACACAGTTCACCTGATCGCCGGCGTCGCCGTGCTCGCCTCGAACCTGGTCGCCGGGATCTGGGGCAGCGTCGCCTGGATCCGCCACCAACCCTCGGTCGGCTTCTGGTACGCGCTGCGCTTCGCCCAGGTCGCGGTGGTGGTCCAGGTGATGCTGGGGGCGGCGCTGCTGCTGTTGGGCCGCGCCGCGCCGGACGAACTTCACTATCTCTACGGAGTGCTTCCACTCGCCGTCTCGCTGCTGGCCGAGGCGGCTCGGGCCGGCGCCGGGGAGCGCGAGCTCGAGGGCCTCGACTTCGACGCCCTGCCGAGGGCCCGACAGCGGGCGGTCGCGATGGCGATCGTCCGTCGCGAGACCGGGATCATGACCGTCTCGGCGCTGGTCATCGTCTTCCTGGCGCTGCGCGCGGCGGGCACCAGCACCCTGCTGTGAGCCGCGCGGCCCCGCGGCCGAGATCATCCCACCCCGCGGTAGCCGCCGCGGTAGAACAGCATCGGCTCCCCGCCGGGGGCACCGGCCTCGAGCACCGTGCCGATCAGGATCACGTGGTCGCCGCCGTCGTGCGCGTCCCGCAGCGCGCACGCCACCCACAGCGGGCAGCCGTCGACGATCGGCACGCCGGTGTGGTCCGTCCAGGGGACCTCGGCCCACTTCTCGGGGTGCGGCGCCTTGGTCGCGAACGCCCGCGCGATGCTCTCCTGGCCGGTGCCGAGGACGCTGATCCCGAAGCGCCCCGCCTCCTGCACGGCGACCAGCGTCCTCGAGCCCCAGTCGAGCGAGGCGAGCATCAACGGCGGCTCCAGCGACAGCGACGTGACCGCGTTGGCGGTGGCTCCGAGGGGCCCCGCGGCCGCTGGGGCGGTGACCACGGTGACCCCCGTCGGCAGATGCGACATGGCTTCGCGGAACTCGTCGGGGGATGGCGCGGTCATCTCAGGCGGGAGGGAAAAGTATGATGCCGCCCGCGTGCGGCCCGTCCTTCTCACCACAGCGGCGATTGCGGCGGCGCTTGCCCTGGCCGCCTGTGGCAGCGAGGGCGTCGTGGTGCCGGCCGACGACCCCGCCCACGCGGGGGCGGAGCTGTTCGCCCAGCGCTGCTCCGGCTGTCACACCCTGGCCGCCGCCGGCTCCCAGGGCTCGGCCAACCGGGCGCTGCGAAACCAGGGCCCGAACCTCGACGAGCGGATCGAGTCGTCCGAGGACGTGCTCTATGCGATCCGCAACGGCGGCTTCTCCGGCGCGATCATGCCCCAGAACATCGTCGTCGGCGACGATGCGCAGGAGGTCGCGGACTTCGTCGCCGAGTACGGCGGAACCAAGGTGGCCGTGCCCCCGTCGCCGCAGACCGACTCGGCATCCGCGACCACGCCCTAGGGGCCGCCTCGCTCGACCTTCGCCGCATCCGCGACGACCCGGGCCCCGCCCGCGAGGCGCTTGCACGGCGCGGCGCCGGCGACCAGCTCGACGAGCTGCTGCGCTTCGACGCGCGCCGGCTCCAGCTGCTGCCGCGGGTCGAGGAGCTTCGCGCCAGCCAGAACCGAGCCTCGGAGCAGATCGCCGAGGCGAAGCGTTCCGGCGGCGGTGCCGACGACCTGATCGCCCAGATGCGCGAGGTTGCCGCCGAGGCCAAGAGCCTGGGCTCGGAGCTCGACGAGGTCGAGGCCCGGCTCGACGAGCTTGCCGTGGCGCTCCCGAACCTGCCCTCCCCGGATGCGCCCGACGGTGACGCCGACTCCGACGCGGTCGTCCTGCGCGAGGTCGGCGAGCGTCGCGCCTTTGACTTCGAGGTGGTCGACCATCTCGACCTCGGCCAGCGCCACGGCTGGATCGAGACCGAGAAGGCCGGCGAGGCCTCGGGCTCGCGCTTCGCCTACCTGCTCGGTGATCTGGTGATGGTCGAGCTGGCGCTGGTGCGCCTCGTCGTCGAGCTCGTTCGCGCCGAGGGCTTCGAGCCGGTCGTCCCTCCCGTGCTGGTCCGCGAGGGCCCGCTGCGTGGCACCGGGTTCTTTCCGGGCGAGCGCGAGATGATCTACGAGGTCGGCCGCGACGAGCTCTTCCTGGTCGGCACCTCGGAGGTCTCGCTCGCCGCCTTGCACGCCGGCGACATCCTCGAGGCGGAGGCGGTGCCCCGCCGCTACGCCGGCATCTCCACCTGCTTCAGGCGTGAGGCCGGGGCGGGGGGCAAGGACACGCGCGGCATCTTCCGGGTGCACCAGTTCGACAAGGTCGAGATGTTCTCGTTCGTGGCGCCGGCGGACTCCGCGGCCGAGCATGAGCGGATCCTGGCGATCCAGGAGCGGATCCTGGCGACGCTCGAGATTCCCTACCGGGTGGTTGACATCCCGGTCGGCGACCTCGGCGCCCCGGCCGCGCGGAAGTTCGACTGCGAGGCCTGGATCCCGAGCCAGGAGCGCTATCGCGAGCTCACCTCCTGCTCGAACACCACCGACTTCCAGGCGCGCCGTCTCGACGCCCGCTTCCGGCCGCAAGCGGAATCGGGGCCCGAGTTCATGCACACGCTCAATGGCACCGCGGTCGCCGTCGGCCGCACCCTGATCGCGCTGATCGAGAACGGCCAGCGCTCCGACGGCTCGGTCGAGCTGCCCCCGGCGCTGGCCGCAGCCGGGGCGCCGGCGGCGATCCCCGGCTAGC
>JBDTSW010000115.1:0-5714 GCA_039930945.1 bacterium | reverse complement strand
CGTGATCGCTTGGCGGGCGACTATGGCCGAGGGCCTAGCGAGATAGGTTCTTAGCCTGTGCGCATGGGCGCGGACGCTCGGATCACCAGGCGGCGCCTGCTGGCGGCGGGCGCGGCGACGGCGATCGGCGCCACCGCGGCCGCCCGGCTGCTGGGCCTGGCGTCGGGGCGCCGCCGCGCGGCTCCCCGGGTCGTCGTGGTCGGGGCCGGGCTGGCCGGCCTGACCGCGGCCGACGAGCTCGAGCGCGCCGGCGCCACGGTCACCGTGCTCGAGGCTCGTGACCGGGTGGGCGGTCGCGTGCGCACGATTCGCGCCCCCTTCGCGGGTGGCCAGCACGCCGAGGCAGGCGGCGAGTACGGCGATTTCATCCACTCCGAGCTGCGCCGCTACTGCCGGCGCTTCGGCATCGGGCTCGAGGACACGACCCGAGGCTGGGGAGGCCTCGCCGAGTTGGTCCACCGCAAGGGAGAGGTGGTGCGCTACGGCGCCTTCTACGACCGCCGCGTGCGGCGCGACGTCAACGCCTTCTACGCTCGCACATACAGGCTCGCCCGCAACCTCGACCCACGCGACCCGGCCGCTACCGCGCCGGGGCTCGACGATGACGACGTCGGTGGGCTGCTCGACTCGATCCGGCCGAGCGCGCGCGGGCGCTTCCTGCTGGAGGGCTGGATTCGCGACGACTACGCCGTCGAGCCGGAGGCCCTCTCACTGCTCTACTTCGCCGCGGCCGAGAAGCTCTACAAGCCCGTGTCGGATGCGCGGACCGAGGTCTTTCGGCTGCGCGGCGGCAACGATCGGCTGCCGGGCGCGCTGGCGGCGCGGCTGCGCGAGGTCCGGCTGGCCGCGCCCGTGAGCGCCGTCAGCCATGGCCCGGCCGGGGTCGCGGTGGACGTGGGGGGCGAGCAGCTCGACGCCGACTTCTGCGTGCTCGCCGCACCGCTGCCGGCGCTGCGCAACATCCTTTTCTCGCCCGCCCTACCGGAGCCCCTGGCGCAGGCCGTCGCCGAGCTGGCCTACGGGCCGGTGACCAAGACCCTGGTGCAATACGACTCTCGCCGCTGGCGCCGGCAAGGCCGAAGTGGCGACGTCTACAGCGACCTGCCGCTGGGCTCGACCTGGGAGGCGAGCGACCAGCAGGACGGGCGCCGCGGCATCCTCCTGAGCTACGCGGCGGGCGCGTGCAGCGGCCACTTCGAGCCGCTCGACGTCGCTGCCCGCGCGGCCTATGTGAGCGAGACGGTGAACGGCGTCTTCCCCGGCCTCGAAGACGAGGCGGGCGCGGCGGCCTCGGTCGCCTGGGCGCAGGAGCCGTTCTCGGGCGGCGCCTGGGCGGCACCCGCCCCTGGCCAGGTGGTCCCCCTGTGGCCGGCGCTGCGCGAGCCCACCGGCCGCCTGCACCTGGCGGGCGAGCATACGGCCGGGCTGTATGCCGGCTACATGGAAGGCGCCATCCGCAGCGGCAAGCGGACGGCGCGCCGGATCGCGGCAGCGGCGGGCTAGCCCTTGGCGAGATGGGCCTTGACTGCCCATCGCGCGGTCAAGGCCCGCCTCGCCGGAACGGCTGGCCGCGCCCGTGAGCGCCGTCAGCCATGGCCCGGCCGGGGTCGCGGTGGACGTGGGGGGCGCCCGGAGTGTTCACATCACTGGGCTCAGCAAACCGGTGTCGGGACCCAAGTCGCCACTGGTCCAGCGGAAGCGGAGGTCGTCGCCGTTGCCGTGAAAGCGACAGGGTTCACGTGTTAGCCTGCCGCCATTACCGCTGGCGCAGGAGGCGCCGCGGTCCGAGGCTTAGGGCCAGCAAGGGAGGCGTAGAGGTGTTGCACGGGGATTCGCGGATGCGTTCGGTAATCGTGGCGGCGACGACGACGGCCGCGCTGCTGGCGCTACCTGCCCTGGCGCTCGGCCACCTCGAGCGGCCCTCCTATTGGCCCGACCCCGCTCCCGACAACACCGTCAGTCCCGCGGCCGGAGGCGAGGTACCGACGGCGCGGTCGCTCGCCTCGTTGGCGACCGGCGCCGGGTCCGGCGACGTCCTCGTCGCCTGCAAGGGCGAGGATGGGGCGGAGTCGCTGGCCCTCCTTCGTGAGTCGGTCGACGAGGCCCACAAGCGGGGCTACCAGCTGCGCCCGAGCCAGCCGAAGACCAAGCTCTCGAAGCAGGAGGCCGATCAGCTGCTCCAAGTCAACGCGACGCTGGCGCAGCAGTGCCAGTACGACTCGGTCCAAGGCGCGGTCTTCGACGCCGGTAACAACGATCGGATTGCGATCATGCCCGGGCTCTACGAGGAGCCGGAGTCGCGGAGCGCACCGGAGAACGACCCGACCTGCAATCCGAGCTTGCTCCAGGAGGACGCGAGCGGAGATCTCACGCCGAGCTACGAGTACCAGGTGACGTGCCCCAACGACCAGAACCTGATCTACGTCCAGGGACGTGCGGTCGTCGGCGACCCGGTGGAGCCGCCGCTCTCGGACAGGCAGGGGATTCCGGCCCAGGAGCTCGGCCCGTGCGTGCGCTGCAATCTCCAGATCGAGGGGACAGGCCCGAAGCCGGAGGACGTAATCCTCGACGCCGGCAGCGACTATGACGGCGCGGGCCCGGCGGCGAAGCCCGGTGGCTACGCCAAGGACGTGGCGCTGCGGGTGGATCGCGCCGACGGGTTCGTCGGGCGCAACTTCCTGATGCGCGGGGCGCAGGAGCACGGCTTCTACGTCGAGGAGACCGACGGCGTCCTGCTCGATCGCACGAAGTTCTACTGGAACGCCGACTACGGTCATCTGGCCTTCACGACCGACCACCACCGGGTCCAGAACTGCGAGGGGTTCGGCTCTGGCGACTCGGTTGTCTACCCCGGCGCTGCCCCCGAGACGGGCTCGCAGGCGACCGGCTTCTACCCGGACGCGCCGCGTGTCAACACGGTGATCACCGACTGCGACCTGCACGGGTCGGCCCTCGGCTACTCGGGCTCGATGGGCAACGCCGTGCGAATCACCAACAACCACATCTACGGCAACATGACCGGCATCTCCAGTGACACTCTCTCGGCCGCCGGGCATCCCGGGTTCCCGGCCGACAGCTCCGAGATCGACCACAACCGCATCTACTCGAACAACCTCGACCTCTACACCGAGGACCCGCCGGTGGACTCGCTGGTCGGCGTGCCGATCGGGACCGGGATCCTCTACCCGGGGATGAACGACGCCAACGTCCACGACAACTGGATCTTCGACAACTGGCGTGACGGGGCGTCGCTGTTCTCGGTCCCCGACGCGTTCACGAATGGCGGCGGCGCCGAGGGCGACATCTTCCCTGGCGTCTCATGCCCGGGCGCGCCCGCCAACGGCATCTCCACATCCTGCGGCAACCAGTTCCACCACAATCGGATGGGCCGCGCTCCCAACGGATTCCGCTTCCCGAGCGCGGTCGACATGTTCGGCAACGCGCACGCCCACGACGACGCCAGGCCCAAGAAGCCGAACGGCAACGACTTCTGGTGGGGCGAGCTGTTCGCCGGCAACACCGGCAACTGCTGGTTCGCGAACACCGGCGTCGACGGGACGGCGGCGAGCGTCACGGGCCCCGGCGAGGCCGGCCGGCTCCCGGGCGTTCCGCCCCAGACATTGCCATCGGACTGTGCGACCAGCGTCGGCAACAACGACCTGGCGAAGCTGGTTTACCTTATTGAGTGCGGGAACGGCCCTGACGAGGACACGGGCCCGACCGACTGCGATTGGTGGGAGCTCCCGCCGCAGCCCGGCACCGCCGCAGCGGCCAAGACGCCCGATGGCGCGAAGGCGGCGGCCCGCGAGCTGAAGCGCTCGCCGGAGGCACGGGCGATCAAGCAACGCGTGACCGAGCTCACCCGCTGATGGGCGCCGGCCGCACTTGGCGGCCGGCGGTGGCCGCCCTCGCTGCGACCGTCGTTCTCGCGGGCTGCGGGGCGGACGACGAATCCGGTGGCGGGGGAGCCGAGGCGGAGGGCGTCGGCATCGTCAGGGCCGGTTCCACGGCTCAGTTCGCGAACTGCCGGGATTGGCGCGGTGGAACGAAGGTCGAACGGTACGCGACGATCGAGGACATCCGCGGGCAGCTCACGCCGCAGGGCTCGGAGACCGCTGAGTCCGATCTGACCGATGAGGCGGCCTATGAGCTGTTCGAGCATAGCTGCGAGGCCGGTTGGGCGGACAAGTTCCGCCTCTACAAGCTCTACGCGCGGGCCCAGGCCTTCGCGCCTCTCACTAGCGGCCCGTAGAGGCGCTGCCCGCGGCGGGTGGTCAGGGCTTCGCGATCCTCTCGAGGAAGGGGAACAGGGGCTCGAAGCCCTGCCGGGCTGGGCGGGGGATGCCCCGAGACCGCGTGAGAGCGCGTACGGGCGGCTGGGCCGGGCACTCCCTTCGCGGGGGCGCCGGACGCCGGGTGCAGCCCGGCCGAGGCTGATTCTGTCGCCGCCGGAGCGCCGATAGGCCCTCCTCTGGCGAGACGCATTCGCGCCACTAAACGCACACGCGAGGGTGGGCCTGGGCCCGACGCGGGCACAGACGGACAGCCTCGACCGCGCGAGGACAGCTGCCCCGATCCACAAGGGAAACGAGCGTCATCCTTGCGCGCCTACCTAGCCCGTCCCCTTGTCTCTGCGGTCGTCTCTCGTTCGCGTGCCGAACGTGAGCCTTGAGCATGGCGCGTGAGCCGATCACGAGCCGAGAGCCTCTAGCGTGGTAGTGAGAGGCATAGCGGCAGCGGCGCAGTATCTCGCGGACGAGATGGTGCCGCTGCCGCGATTCTCTCACTCTTGCTCACCTCGACGCCCGAGCGACGCCCCGCCGGTCTGAGGTAACTGGGTGACTTAGTTGCGGTAAGCCGCTTGCCATCCGCGCGCCCCCGATTCACGATGTGCCTGCAACCCGTGATCCAGGGGATCGCAGAAGGAGGGCGAACATCAAGCGCTCGCTGATCGGGAAATTCGCTAGCGCGCCGCAGGCGACGAGGTGTCCACGCACCGGACTCGGAGTCCCCGAGTGCTCGTGTCCACGCTGCGTCGAGAACCAGCTGCGCCGCCACCGGCCTGATCTTTCCGGGAGACCAAGCGCGGCCTGACCGGGACCGTGAGCAACATCTCAACCCGATCCAGGCGTTCTACCGCCGCGCGCTCGACCGCGACGAGCTGACCTACAACCCCGCCGAGCGGATTGACCTCCCCACCGACCAAGAGCCGCGACCGAAGCGGATTGCCTCGGCGTCAGAGGCGCAGGCGCTGCTCGAGGCCCAGCCCGAGCAGGATCGCCCGCTTTGGGCGACCGCCTTCTACGCCGGCCTGCGCCGTGGTGAGTTGCAGGCACTGCGCTGGGGCGACGCGGACCTCGGCGCGAGCCTCTGATCCGGGTCGAGCGCTCCTGGGACCAGTACGAGGGCGCGATTGAGCCGAAGTCACGGTCTAGCCGCCGCACGGTGCCGCTGTTGGCGATCCTGCGCGACTATTTGGACGAGCACAAGCTCGCCGCGGAAGGTGGGGGAGAGGCGCTCGTGTTCGGTCGCTCAGACGTGAGCCCGTTCGCGCCGATGGCAGTGGGCAAGCGAGCGAAGAAGGCCTGGGAGGTCGCCAGGGTCGAGCCGATCACCCTGCACGAGTGCCGCCACACCTTCGCCTCGCTGCTGATCGACTCCGGCGCCAACCCGAAGGCGGTGCAGGAGTTCATGGGCCACTCCAAGATTCAGAC
>JBDTSW010000114.1:0-5845 GCA_039930945.1 bacterium | reverse complement strand
ACGACGACCTCACCAAGCACGCCTACGCGTACCGCCAGATGTCGCTGCTGCTGCGGCGCCCTCCCGGCCGCGAGGCCTACCCGGGCGACGTCTTCTACCTGCACTCGCGGCTGCTGGAGCGGGCAGTGCGCCTCAACGATGAGCTCGGCGGGGGCTCATTGACGGCGCTGCCGATCATCGAGACGCAGGCCAACGACGTCTCCGCCTACATCCCGACCAACGTGATCTCGATCACCGACGGTCAGATCTTCCTCGAGTCCGACCTCTTCTTCTCGGGCGTGAGGCCGGCGATCAACGTCGGCATCTCGGTCTCGCGGGTGGGCGGCAACGCGCAGACGAAGGCGATGAAGAAGGTCGCCGGAAAGCTCAAGCTCGACCTCTCGCAGTACCGCGACCTTGAGGCCTTCGCCCAGTTCGGGTCGGAGCTCGACCCCGAGACGCAGCGCCAGCTCGCCCGCGGCGAGCGCCTGGTGGAGATGCTCAAGCAGAACGAGCGCAACGCGCTCTCGGTCGCCGATCAGGTGGCGTCGATCCACGCCGGCACGGGCGGATACCTGGACCGGATCAAGGTCGAGCGCGTCCAGGACTTCCTCCAGGACCTGCTGTCGCGGCTGAAGACCGAGTCGGAGGA
Organism: bacterium; assembly: GCA_039930945.1. Classification (GTDB taxonomy): domain Bacteria; phylum Actinomycetota; class Thermoleophilia; order Solirubrobacterales; family 70-9; genus JBDTSW01. The sequence continues at coordinate 5,214 of JBDTSW010000114.1, read as the reverse complement.
GCTGATGGGCAGGATCAGCGAAGGGCAACTCTCGGATGACGACGAGGAGGAGCTGAGCAAGGCGATCACCGAGATGATCGACGACTTCGGCCCCGACTTCGACGCGGAGGGCAATCCGCTCGAGGAGGGCGAGTCCGACCGCGTCAAGTCCGAGGAGAAGCGCTCCAAGCCGGGCCGGACGGCGGAGGCAGTGAGCGCCTAGCCGCCTCTTCTGATGGCAACTCAAAAGGAAGTCAACAGCCGGATCGCCGCCGTCAAGAACGTCCACAAGATCACGCGGGCGATGGAGATGGTGGCGGCGGCGCGCCTGCGGCGGGCCGAGCAGCGGATCGCGGCCACCCGCCCCTACGCGCAGGCGATCCGCAAGATCACCCAGAAGGTGGCCGAGGCCGACGAGGGCCTGATCGCCCGCGTGCCGCTGCTGCAGGAGCGCGAGGAGGTCTCGAAGGTCGGGGTCCTGCTGGTCACCGGCGACCGCGGCCTGGCCGGGGCCTTCAACACCCAGATCGTCCGCGAGGGGCTGCGGCTCAAGCGCGAGTACCGCGACGCGGGGACCGAGGTGATCTACTCGGTGGTCGGGCGGCGTGGCAACTCGACGTTGAGCTTCCGTGGAGAGCAGGTCGAGCACTCCTACGTCGGCTTCACCGATCGACCCGCCTTCAGCGATGCGCGCGAGATCTCCCGCGCGCTGACTACCTCCTACGTCGACTCGGAGTTCGACCGCGTCGACCTCGTCTACAACCGCTACGTCTCGCCGCTGACGCAGTACGTGCGCCGGCAGACGCTGTTGCCCCTGCAGCAGGCGGAGGTCTTCGGCGAGGGGATCCCCGAGCCGGAGGAGCCGGCGGACCCGGAGCTGGCCGAGGCCCAGATGAAGTCCGCCTGGTTTCACGAGCCGGATCCCGAGGTGCTGCTGCCGAAGCTGTTCGAGGAGTACGTGGACCTCTCCGTCTACCGGGCGCTGCTGGAGTCGGCCGCATCGGAGCTTGGCGCTCGGATGACGGCGATGCGCAGCGCGTCTGAGAACGCGCAGGACATGATCCGCGACCTGACCCTGGAGATGAACCGGGTGCGTCAGTCGGAGATCACGCAGGAGATCTTGGAAGTCGTCGCCGGGGCAGAGGCCCTCGGCTAGGAAAGGAATTGATGGCAGATAGCAGCGGAAACGGTTCTCACACCAACGTCGGCACGGTCGAGCAGGTGACGGGCGTCGTCGTCGATGCCCTCTTCGCCGCCCACCTGCCGGAGATCTACTCGGCGCTGAAGATCGAGATCCCGGAGTCAAAGAGCCGGCGCCAGATGAGCATTGTCTGTGAGGTCCAGCAGCACCTCGGCGACAACCGCGTCCGCACGGTCGCGATGGACGCCACTGACGGCCTCCAGCGCGGTGACCAGGTGGTCGACACCGGCGGGCCGATCACGGTCCCGGTCGGGCCCGAGACCCTGGGCCGCATCTTCAACCTGCTCGGCGAGACGATCGACAACGGCGAGCAGGTCGAGGGCGAGGATCGCTGGCCGATCCACCGCCCGGCTCCGACCATCGAGGAGCTGAAGCCGACGCAGGAGATCCTCGAGACGGGGATCAAGGTCGTCGACCTTCTGGCTCCCTACGCCAAGGGCGGCAAGGTCGGGCTGTTCGGCGGGGCTGGCGTCGGCAAGACGGTGCTGATCCAGGAGCTGATCCGCAACCTCGCCGAGGAGCACGAGGGCCTGTCGGCGTTCTGCGGGGTCGGCGAGCGCTCGCGTGAGGGCAACGACCTCTGGCTGGAGATGAAGGAGTCGGGTGTGCTCGACAAGACGATGCTCGTCTTCGGGCAGATGAACGAGCCGCCCGGCGCGCGCCTCCGGGTCGCGCTCTCGGGCCTGACGATGGCCGAGTACTTCCGCGAGCAGGGCGGCCAGGACGTGCTGCTGTTCATCGACAACATCTTCCGCTTCGTCCAAGCGGGCTCCGAGGTCTCGGCGCTGCTCGGGCGGATGCCCTCCGCGGTCGGCTACCAGCCGACGCTGGAGACCGAGATGGGCGGCCTCCAGGAGCGCATCACCTCGACCCAGCAGGGCTCGGTGACCTCGATCCAGGCGGTCTATGTGCCTGCCGATGACCTCACCGACCCCGCGCCGGCATCGGTGTTCGCGCACCTGAACGCGACCACGACGCTCTCGCGAGGGATTTCCGAGAAGGGCATCTACCCGGCCGTTGACCCGCTCGACTCGTCGTCGACGATCCTCAAGGCCGAGATCCTCGGCGACGAGCACTACCGCACGGCGACTGAGGTCCAGGAGAACCTGCAGCGCTACAAGGAGCTGCAGGACATCATCGCCATCCTCGGGATCGACGAGCTCTCGGACGAGGACAAGCAGACGGTGAACAGGGCGCGCAAGATCGAGCGCTTCCTCTCGCAGCCGTTCTTCGTCGCCGAGGCTTTCACCGGCCGCTCCGGCGAGTACGTGCCGGTTGCCGACACCGTCCGCAGCTTCCGCGAGATCCTCGACGGCAAGCACGACGACCTCCCCGAGAGCGCCTTCTACATGAGGGGCTCGATCGACCAGGTTCGCGAAGGCTCGGACGGCTAGACCCCGTGGCCGGTGAACACAGGCTCGAGGCGCAGGTCCTGACCCCGGAGGGCACCGTGTTCGAGGGCGAGCTGTTCCAGCTCTCGACGCGGACGGAGGTCGGCGAGGTCGGGATCCGCGCCCGCCACGCTCCGATGATCGCCCGGCTCGTGCCCTGCGAGTTGCGCCTGCACGACTCGGACGGCGGCGAGCCCGAGCGCTACGCCCAGGGCGAGGGGTGGCTGGAGGTCTTCGCCAACCGCGCCCGCCTGCTCGTCGCCGAGGCCGGCCGGCCCTCAGACCTCGACGCCTCCGATCTGCGGACCCGCCTCGACGAGGCCGAGCAGCGCCTGGGGGAAGCTGCGGAGGGCTCGGCTGACCGCGACGCCGCCGAGCGCGACAGGGCCCGGGCCAAAGCCTTCCTTGCGATCGCCGAATCGAACTAGAGCCGCCTGTCGCCGGGCGACGGCACCGGGCGCGCTACCTTGGAGCGCTTGATGGGAACGTCAGAGGAGCAGGCGCTCGCCGAGAAGCTGATCGGCTACGACACCTCCACCGAGGAGGGAATCAAGCTGTGCGCGGGCTTCGTCAAGGGGTGGCTCGACTCGCGTGAGGTGGAGTCGGGCCAGCTCGACATCCGCGGCCTCCCGGTGACGACGGCGACGGTCGGCCCTGAGGGGGGCACGACGGTGTTGCTGCACGGCCACCTCGATGTCGTGCCCGGCCGTGAGCAGCAGTTCCGTCCGCGCGTCGATGGCGACCGGCTCCTCGGACGCGGCTCATACGACATGAAGGGCGCCCTGGCGGCGCTGCTGCTGGCCGTCGCCGACCTGCGCCGGCAGGGCGACGTCCGGGTCAGGCTCGGGGTCGTCCCCGACGAGGAGTCGGAGGAGGAGACCGACCGCGGCGGCGAGCTTCTGGTCAAGGAGGGGTTCGTCGGCGACTTCGCGATCACCGGGGAGCCCACCGACATGCACGTCGGCGTCGCCGCCAAGGGCGTGCTGGCGATGCGGCTTCAGGTCTCGGGCCGGGCGGCGCACGGGGCGATGCCGTGGCTGGGTGAGAACGCGATCCTGCGGGCGATAGACGTCTTCCGCGGGATCCAGTCGCTACCGTTTGCGTCTCAGAGTTCCGAGCTCTTCGACCGCCCCTCGATCAACCTCGGTCGCATCCTCGGCGGTGACGCCCTGAACAAGGTGCCCGACACTTGCTTCATAGACGTCGACGTTCGCTACCTGCCCGAGCAGGAGCCCGTGGAGATCCTCGAGCAGGTCGGCGGCCTCCCCGACGCCAAGGTCGTCTCGAGCTTTTCCCGCCCGCCGGCGAGCGTCGACGCCGAGTCGGTGTATGTGCGAGCGCTGTGCTCGGCGGCGGCGCATCACCACGCCAACGGCGTCACCAGCGTCGGCCGTGATGGCGCCTCGGACGCGGTCTGCTTTCTCGCGGCCGGGATCCCGGCGGTCGAGTTCGGACCACTGGGCGGTGGGCACCACGGGCCCGACGAGTGGGTCTCGATCAGCTCGCTGGCCAGTTACCGGCGGGCGATAGTCGAGTTCGTCTCGACGCTACCGACGGCGCTCGCCGCCGACGACGCCAGCGGGGGCGCGCCGCGATGAGCATCGACCGCGACGAAGTGGACGACGCCCCCGAGCGCGACGACGCGCCCCCCGACGACGGCGGGGAGGACCTCGATCAGCCGCAGCCGGCCACCTGGGCCGGCAAGCAGGGCTGGAGCGGGCTTCCCGACGAGGAGCCCGAGGCCGAGGCAGACGAGGAGCCCGCGGCCCAGGCAGACGAGGAGCCCGCGGCCGAGGCAGACGAGGAAGAGGTCGAAGACCAAGAGCTGACCCGCGAGGCGGACACGCTTGCCGTCGGCGACCAGGAGGAAGCCCGCGAGGCCGCCCTGGCGGGCCTGCAGGCGCGGACGGCCGAGCATGCGGCGAAGCGCGGGGTGACGGACCCCGGCCCGGGCGCCGAGCAGGAGGTAGTCGACGAAGAGGAGGAAGAGGAAGCCGGGGAGGCCGCTGAGGCTGACGCCACCGTCGTCGCTGCCAGCACCGGCGCCGACGAACCCCCGCCCGCCGACGAGGCTCCCGCCGACGAGCTGCAGCCGCCGCGCCACTGGCTGTGGGCGCGCTTTCTCACCGCCTCGTTCCTGATCATCGTCTCGATGGCGACGGCGACCTCGATCAGCCTGCTCGTCTACCTGACCGACATCGCCAAGGGCCTGGGGGGCCTGGAGGGGCTCAGCGGCCAGCTCGACGCCCTCGACGAGGAGGCCCAGAACTTTCTCATCCTCGGCTCCGACGTGCGCCCGGGCGAGGGCTCGCGAGGGCGCTCGGATACGACGATGCTGCTGCGCGTCGACCCCGACAAGGGACTGATCTCGCAGCTCTCGATCCCTCGCGACCTGAAGGTGAACATCCCCGGGCACGGGATCGACAAGTTCAACGTCGCCTACACCTACGGCGGCCCGAAGCTGGCCCTCCAGGTCGTCAAGCAGCTCACCGGCCAGCAGGTGGACGTCAACCATGTCGTCAACGTCGATTTCAACGGCTTCGCCGACGCGGTCGACGCGATCGACTGCGTCTACGTCGACGTTGACCGCCACTACCTGAACTCCAACGTCGGCGTGGCGACCACCGAGCAGTACGCCGAGAT
>JBDTSW010000113.1:0-5931 GCA_039930945.1 bacterium | reverse complement strand
CGAATATCTCCTGGAAGAGGTCCTTGAAGCGGCCGTCGTAGGTCTTCAGGATCGTGTTCTTGGTCGACATGTAGACGGGGACCTCGCGCTCGAGCCCATAGCGGAAGGAGGCTCGGGCGAAATCGCGGATCGAGGCGTCGAGGTTGTACATCGCCATCGCCACACCGCCCCCCTCCGGGAAGTCGAAGACGTCGAGCTCGATCGGCTCGGAACCGTCGTTGGGGGTGAACGACAGCATCAGCTTTCCGTCGCCCGGGATCAGGGTCTCGGTGGCGCGGTACTGGTCGCCGAAGGCGTGACGGCCGATGATGATCGGCTTCGTCCACCCCGGAACCAGACGGGGGATGTTCGAGATCACGATCGGCTCCCGGAAGATGACCCCGCCGAGGATGTTGCGGATCGTCCCGTTCGGGGAGCGGTACATCCGCCTCAGGCCGAACTCCTCGACCCGGGCCTCGTCCGGGGTGATCGTCGCGCACTTCACCCCCACCCCGTGCTGCTTGATCGCGTTGGCGGCGTCGACCGTGATCTGGTCGTCGCTTCCGTCGCGGCTCTCGATCGAAAGGTCGAAGTACTCAAGCTCGACGTCCAGGTAGGGCAGGATCAGCTGCTGCTTGATGAAGGCCCAGATGATCCGGGTCATCTCGTCGCCGTCGAGCTCGACGATCGGGTTGGCCACCTTGATCTTGTCCATTGCGCTCAATGTCCCTTCGAGTCTTGGACGCGGCACCCTAGCGGCGGGCTCCGGCGCGTACAATTACCGCCTTGGCCACCACCGAGCCACGCCCAATCGCCGTCACCCACGAGGTCTTCAACCAGCCGCCCCCGCTGGAGGGCCACAACGTCTTCGAGACCGACCGCGTGCTCTTTGAGGCGGCGGAGCGCGAGGGCGCGGGATGGGCCGGCGAGCGGCTGAGCGAGCTCGGCGCCGTCTGCGGGCGCCCCGACGTGATCCGGCTCGGCCGCGAGGCCAACGAGAACCCTCCTCGCCTGCGCACCCACGACCGCTTCGGCCATCGCATCGACGAGGTCGAGTTCCATCCCTCCTGGCACCAACTGATGGAGATCGGGATCTCGCGGGGGCTGCACGCGCTGCCCTGGCGTCAGCCCCGCCCGGGCGCGCACGCGGCGCGGGGGGCGATGTTCATGCTGCTCGGACAGGTCGAGGCGGGGGTCCAGTGCCCGATCTCGATGACCTTCTCGGCGATCCCCACCCTGCGGGTCGAGCCGGACCTGGCGGCCGAGTGGGAGCCGCGGCTGCTGTCGCTCTCCTACGACGGCGAGCGCATGGTTCCGGCAGTCGACAAGAAGGGTGCCCTCTGCGGGATGGGGATGACCGAGAAGCAGGGGGGCTCGGACGTGCGCGCCAACACCACCACGGCCCGGCCGCTGAACGGTGGCGGGCCCGGTGCCGCCTACGAGATCACCGGCCACAAGTGGTTCGTGTCGGCGCCGATGTGCGACGCCTTCCTCGTCCTCGCACAGGCCGAGGGCGGGATCTCGTGCTTCCTGATGCCGCGGTTCACCCCCGACGGGGAGCGCAACCGGATTCACCTGCAGCGGCTCAAGGACAAGCTCGGCAACCGCTCGAACGCCTCCTCGGAGGTCGAGTTCCGCGGCGCCTGGGCGCAGCTGATCGGTGAGCAGGGCCGGGGAGTGCGGACGATCATCGAGATGGTCGGTCACACCCGCCTCGACTGCGCGCTCGGCGCTTCGGCGGGCATGCGCTGGGGCACCGCCGCGGCGATCAACCACTGCGCCCACCGCTCGGCCTTCGGCGCGACCCTGATCGAACAGCCGCTGATGCGCAACGTCCTCGCCGACCTGGCGATCGAGTCGGAGGCGGCGACGGTGGCCTCGATGCGGCTGGCCCGCGCCTACGACGAAGAAGCAGTTTCCGAGGAGGGGCCGAGCTTCCTCAGGCTGGCGACTCCGATCCTCAAGTACTGGATCTGCAAGCGGGCCCCGAGCCACGCGGTCGAGGCGCTGGAGTGCCTCGGGGGTAACGGCTACGTGGAGGAGTCGGGGATGCCCCGGCTGTTCCGCGAGAGCCCGCTGGCCTCGATCTGGGAGGGCTCGGGCAACGTCCAGTGCCTGGACGTGTTGCGGGCGATGGCGCGCAGCCCGCAGTCGCTCGAGGCGTTCTTCGCCGAGGTCGGCGAGGCCGGCGGAGCGGAGCCGCGGCTGGACGCCTTTGTCGCCGAGCTGCGCGACGAGCTCACCGATTCAGAGAGGATCGAGGAGCGCGCGCGCCGCCTGGTCGAGTGGATGGCGCTCGCCCTGCAGGGCTCGCTGCTGGTGCGCTTCGGCGACCCGGCCGTCGCCGACGCCTTCTGCGCCTCACGCCTGCAGGGCGATGCGGGCCGCGCCTTCGGCACGCTGCCGGCGGGCGTCGACTTCGAGCGCATCGTCGCACGGCACGCGCCGGTCGCCTAGATCCAGCGGTCGTCGAGGCGGCGAACGACCGCCTCGGAGAGCCTGGCCGCGTCGGCGACGCTGGAGAAGTCGACGTTGGACACCACGTCGCTGGGCCAGTGGTAGTTGGCGGGCTGCTTGAGATCGGTGATCGAGGCCAGCGAGGCGCACTCATAGCCTCCGGCCAGCGCGATCGAGCCGTCGGTGGCGTTGCGCAGGCGCAGGTTCTCAAAGAGGTCGATCTCAAGCTCGGCGGCGAGACCGTCGAGCAGCGCCAGCGAGCGCTCGGGGTACTCGCGCATGGCCCGCATCCCCTCGCCGCGAAGGACGCAGAGGTGCGGTGAGCCGACGGTATCGATCGAGAGGACGAAGGTCGAGGCGGTCGGCAGCCCTTTGAAGTGGCGGCGCCCGAAGGCCTCCATCCCCTCGCACAGACCCTCCTCCGAGGTCGAGACCAACAGCACCCGCAGGTTGGACACCGGCCGCTCGGACAGCGCGCGGGCGACGGCGACGAGCACCGCCACCCCGGTGGCGTTGTCGTTGGCGCCCGGCACCACCGCGCCGAGCCCGATCTCGGCAACCCCGAGGGCGAAGGCGGCCGAGACCAGCGTGCCGGCCCGGATCAGGGCGCGGCTTCCGAGCACCGACCCGGCGGAGACGGCGGCCGGGCCGGCGATCGCCGGCCACATCAACGGCGGGCTGGTGTCGTTGGCCTCGATCAACCCGAGCCGATCGGCGAGCTCGGGGATCGCCGGGTGAAAGACGAGCCCCGAGTGCGCGGCGTCGTGATGGGCGACGAGCACGACCGTCCGGGTGGCGTCGGGCGGGCCGACTTCGGCGACGACGTTGCTCGCCTCGCGCTTGGGCAGGAGCTCGCGCAGGCGGCGGCGGCCCGGCGGCAGGTCCGTCGCCGCCGCGAAAGCGGCCACGGCGCCGACCGTGGCTCCGACGAACCGGTGGCCTCGCGCCGCCGCCAGGCCGGCGAGCGCGGCCGCGGTGCCGGCGATTCCCAGCGGCCACCAGAAGGTGTCGTGGAGCTGCTCGAACTCGATCCGCGCGGGGGCGCCCTGCTCGGCGAGCCGGGCGACGAGCCACTCCGCCGCCTGGCGCTCACCAGGCGAGGCGCTGGGCCGCTCGATCGCGCTCAGCTCGGCGACGAGATCGCGCAGCCATGCCTGGTCGAGATCGGTCGCTGGATCCGGGGAGGAGGGGTCTGCCATCGAGCGCGGCACCCTACCTGCGCGACCCGCACGCCTACCATTCCCTCGATGCCTGCACGCGGCGCCATCACCCTGTTCCACTTCCGGGGAATCCGGGTGGGCGTCGACTACTCCTGGTTCCTGGTCCTGTTCCTGGTGATCATCTCCCTCTCGGGCTTCTATGGGGACGTGCTCGGAGCCGACGACGGGTCGATCCAGCCCTACGTGCTGGCGGTGACCAGCGCCCTCGCCTTCTTCGCCTCGATCCTGCTGCACGAGATGGGACACGCCGTGGTCGCGCTGCGGGAGGGGATCGGGATCTCCGCCATCACCCTGTGGCTGTTCGGCGGCGTCGCCCGGATGACCCGCGACACCGACTCGCCGGGGGCGGAATTCCGCATAGCCGTCGCCGGACCGCTGGTCACCCTCGTGATCGCCGCCGCCTGCCTGATCGGCGGCTTCGCCGTCGGCGGCGACCAGTTCGACCAGGCGATGCGCTTCTCGGCCGACCCCGGGGCCTCGGCCGCGCTGGCGCTCGTCGCCTGGCTGGCGACGATCAACGTCTTCATCCTCGCCTTCAACCTGATCCCGGCCTTCCCGCTGGACGGTGGGCGCATCGCCAGGGCGATCGCCTGGCGGGTGACCGGCAATCGCACCAAGGCGACGCGCTTCGCGGCCACCCTCGGCCAGGGGTTCTCGTACGTGTTCATCGTCATCGGGCTGCTCTTGATCCTGGGGTCGGGCGACGTGATCAGCGGCGTCTGGCTGGCGCTCGTCGGGTTCATCCTCGGCTCGGCGGCGCGCGGGGCGATCGCCCAGACCGAGCTCACCGGCCGGATCGAGGGGATCACCGTCGCCGACGTGATGGACCGCGAGCCGGTCGCGATCCCGGAGGATGCCAGCGTCGAGCGGGCGCTGGACGAGTTCTTCCTGCGCTATCGCTGGCCATGGTTCCCGGTGGTCGACACCGCGCAGCGGTTCCTCGGCCTGCTCCAGCGCGGCGCCGCCGACGCGGTGCCGATGGGCCGGCGGCAGAGCGCCCACGTCGCCGAGTTCCTCACCGCCGACCACGACGGCACCCTGCGGGTGCCACTCGACACCCCGATCGAGGCGCTGCTCGGCAACGAGGAGCTGCGGCGCCTCGGCGGGCTCGCCGCGGTGGACGCCGAGGGGCGCCTCGAGGGCGTGATCACCGCCGAGCAGGTGGGCAGGGCGCTGCGGGACGCTCTCGCCGACGGCTAGCGTCGGCATCCGGGCCTGATTCCAAGCGCTGAGGTCGGATTTCTTGGGGGCCCGGGCGTTCAATAGGATCGGCCCATGCCTCGTCACGACGTGCTCGTAATCGGCGCGGGCCTCGCCGGACAGCGGGCTGCCCTCGCCGCCGCCGAGGCCGGAGTCTCGGTGGGCATCGTCTCCAAGGTCCACCCGGTGCGCTCACACTCCAACGCCGCCCAGGGGGGAATCAACGCCGCGCTCAACCCCGGCGACTCCTGGGAGTCCCACGCCTTCGACACGATCAAGGGCTCCGACTACCTCGGCGACCAGGACGCGATCGAGATCATGACCCGCGAGGCGCCGGAGGAGATCCTCCATCTCGAGCATCTCGGCGTCCCCTTCCACCGCAACGAGGAGGGCAAGCTAGGCACCCGTGCCTTCGGCGGCGCCTCGGCGGCGCGCACCTACTACGTCGCCGACATCACCGGCCAGGCGATCATGCACGTGCTCTACGAGCAGCTGATGAAGCACTCCGCCGCGATCGACCGCTACGAGGAGTACTTCACGACCGGCTTGGCGATCGGCAGGGACGGGGAGTGCGTCGGCGCGGTTCTGCGCAACGTGCGCGACGGCTCGATGGAGGTGTTCGAGGCAAAGAGCGTGATCCTCGCCACCGGCGGCAACGGCCAGGCCTGGCACCCGACGACCAACGCCCTGATCTGCACCGGCGACGGGATCGCGATGGCCTACCGGGCCGGGGCGCCGCTGATGGACATGGAGATGATCCAGTACCACCCGACGACCCTCGCCGGCAAGGGCTTCCTGATCACCGAGGGCGCCCGCGGCGAGGGCGCGCACCTGCTCAACGCCAAGGGCGAGCGCTTCATGGAGACCTACGCCCCGAACAAGATGGAGCTGGCCTCCCGTGACGTCGTCTCGCGCGCCGAGCAGACCGAGATCAACGAGGGCCGGGGCTTTGAAGACGGCACCGTCGCGCTCGACATCACCGTGGTGCCGCGCAAGCGCATCCACGAGGCACTGCGCGAGATCGTCCTCGTCGGCCGCGACTTCGCCGGCGTCGACATCACCCGCGAGCCGATCC
>JBDTSW010000112.1:0-6104 GCA_039930945.1 bacterium | reverse complement strand
CGCAGATGCACGTCTACATCTCCCAGACCGACCGCGGCGAGTTCCTGATCGGGGCCGAGATCGAGCCCTGGACGACCTACCGCCAGCAGGGCACGCTCAACTTCCTCCAGGAATCCTCGCGCCACGTGCTGGAGCTGTTCCCGCAGCTCGAGCGCGCCCGGGTCCTTCGCAGCTGGGCCGGCCTTTGTGACATCAGCCCCGACTTCAGCCCGATCCTGGGCGTGACCGGCCTCGACGGCTTTCTGATCAGCACCGGCTGGGGCACCTACGGCTTCAAGGCGGCGCCGATCGTCGGCAGGACGATGGCGGAGCTGATCGCCACCGGGAGCACACCCGAGCTGATCGAGCCATTCGCGCTCGAGCGCTTCTACCGCGACCGCCTGGTCTCCGAGATCGGGGCGGCGGCGGTTTCACACTGACTGAACCACGGAAGGAAGCAGGACAGATGAAGAACAGCCTGGAAATCGCGCAGGACGCAAAGCTGCAGCCGATCTCCGAGATCGGCGAGGGACTGGGACTCGAGCCGGAAGAGATCGAGCCCTACGGTCGCTACAAGAGCAAGATCTCGCTCGCCGCGATCGACCGCCTGGCCGAGCGGCCGGATGGCAAGCTCGTCTGCGTCGCCGGGATGACGCCCACCAGGGCCGGCGAGGGCAAGACGACGACGTCGGTGGCGCTGACCGAAGGCATGGGCCAGATCGGCAAGAGTCCCGTCCTCTGCCTGCGAGAGCCGTCGCTGGGACCAGTGTTCGGGATCAAGGGCGGGGCCGCCGGGGGCGGGTTCGCCCAGGTCGTCCCGATGGAGGACCTCAACCTTCACTTCACCGGGGACATGCACGCGATCGGCGCCGCCAACAACCTGCTCGCGGCGATCCTCGACGCCTCGATCCTGCACGGCAACCCGCACAGGGTCGACGCCCTGCGGGTGACCTGGAAGCGCGCCGTCGACATGAACGACCGGGCGCTGCGCAAGGTCACGATCGGCCTCGGCGGAGCCGCCAACGGCTATCCGCGCGAGACCGGGTTCGACATCACGGCCGCGTCGGAGGTGATGGCGATCCTCGCCGTGACCCGCGACGTCCAGGACCTGCGCCGGCGACTGGGCCGGATCACGGTCGGCTACACCAGCGCAGGTGAGCCGGTCACCGCCGAGGACCTGAACGCCGCGGGGGCGATGACCGTGCTGCTCAAGGACGCGATCAAGCCCAACCTGATCCAGACGCTCGAGGGCCAGCCCTGCCTGATGCACACGGGCCCGTTCGCGAACATCGCCCACGGCAACTCGTCGCTGGTCGCGGACCTGCTCGGGCTGAAGCTGGGCGATTACGTGATCACCGAGGCCGGCTTCGGCTCCGACATGGGGATGGAGAAGTTCATCGACATCGTCTGTCGCGCCGGCGGGCTCGTCCCCAGCGCGATCGTCCTGGTCGCCACCGTGCGCGCCCTCAAGCACCACGGTGGGCTCGACGCCGACGCCAGCCGCGAGCAGGGGCTGGCCGCGCTCGAATCCGGGATCGCGAACCTTCATCGCCACCTGGGCATCGTCCGCGAGTTCGGCCTGCCGGCGGTCGTCGCCGTCAACCGCCGGCCCGAGGACACCGACGAGGAGGTGGAGCTGACAGCGCGACTGGCGACCGAGGGAGGGGCATTCGCGGCCGCGGTCAGCGACGGGTTCGCGCAGGGCGGCAAGGGTGCCGCCGATCTCGCCGAGGCGGTCGTCGCCGCTTGCGATCAGCCGAACGAGTTCCGCTTCCTGTATGAGAGCGAAGAGACGATCAAGGGCAAGATCGAGGCGGTCGCCAAGCGCGTCTACGGCGCGAGCGAGGTCGTCTACTACCTGGAGGCGGAGCATAAGATCGAGCAGTTCACCGAGCAGGGCCTGGCCGAGCTTCCGGTCTGCATGGCGAAGACGCCGCTGTCGCTGTCGGCAGATCCCGGGCTGCTCGGCGCCCCGACCGGGTTCAAGCTCCCGGTGCGCGACCTGCGCGCTTACACGGGAGCCGGCTGGCTGGTGCCGTTGTGTGGCGACATCCAGCAGATGCCGGGGCTCGGCAAGGCGGCCGCCGCCTTCGACGTCGACGTCGACGCCGAGGGGCGCACGGTGGGGCTGTTCTGAGCGCTCAGCGCCGGCAAGCGCTGAGGCCGTGACCGGGCTCGGGGACCGCCGGGTGGGGGAGGCGCTGGCCGCGCTGGCCTCGCCGGCCAAGCCCCCTGCCGCGGGAGTCGCAACCGCGCTCGCCTGTGCGGCGGCCGCGGCGCTCGTCGAGTTGACCGCCGGACTGGCCGCGGATCGCATCGCCGCCGCGGGCGCGGGCGCCGGGGCCGATACCGAGGCCCGCCTGCGGGCGTTGGCCGGCCGCGCCGGCGAGTTGCGCGGACGTCTGCTGGTCGTCGCCGACGACGACGTCCATGCCTACGCCCAGGTGACCGGGGCGCGCGACGGAGCTGCCCGCGCGAGTGCTCTGGCCGAAGCGAGCGAGCCACCGCTGGCGGTCGCCGAGGCGGCGGCGGAGATCGCCGAGGCGGCGGCGGAGATCGCGGGCGCCGGCACCTGGGAGTTCAGAGCCGACGCGGTCGTCGCCGGCAAGCTGGCGATGGCCGCCGCCCTGGGCGCCGCCGAGCTGGTCGGCGCCAACCTGGCGGCTCGCAGCTCAGATCCGCGCACCGAGCGCGCCCGGGCCGCGGCCGAGCGCGCGCAGCGCGCCGGCGGCGCGGCCGCGACTCCCCCCTCGGACTGAACTACGTCCACGGGTATGGCCCTTGCGAGGGCGTGTGCGTCGCTCCCCGCTCGAAGCGGCTCAGGCGGAAGGGCTCGAGCCGGCCCTCGCCCTCGAGGATGTCGTCCGCCGCCAACCGTCCCAGCGCCAGCATCTTGAAGCCGTGGCCGGAGTCGATGATCGCGTAGGCGTTCGGCAGGACCCAGTCGCAGACCGGGTAGTTGTCGGGCGTGTGGGCGATGACCCCGCCCGCGAGCGTCACCTTCCAGTCGCCGGCGAGTCCGCGGAAACGCCGAATCGCCGCCGCCAGACCGGAGGCGAAGAACTCCGCGAAGGCCGGCTCGGCGGCGTGCGCGGGATTGTCCGGCCCATAGGGATCGAGCACGGGGTCGGCAAGCAGAAGCGGCATGCCCCCACCGGTGATCCCGGTGCCGGTGCGGCCCATCCGGAAGTAGATGCCCCAGGGCCCCGGCGCCAGCAGCCGCCCATCGCGATCCGAGCGAAGCGGGCCGGCCTGGTCGAGGTGGACCACCGGTGCCTCGTGTCCCGCGCGCGGTCCCAGGCCCGCTCCCGGGAGGGCGAACTCGCCCTCCTGCGCCTTCCAGTAGGCGACCAGCGGCAGTCGCTCGTTGCTCCCGTTCAGCGCCAGCTCCACCTCCGGGCGCTGCCCCAGCATCCGCCAAAGGTGCGCCGCCCACGGGCCGGGTGCGGCGACCGTCACCTCGCATTCCACCCGTCCCCGCGAGGTCAGCACGGCCTCGACGCCGCCGGGGCCGAACTCGAAGCCGGTCACCTCCACGCCCTCGACGATCCTCGCCCCCGCCGCGCGGGCCCGCGCCGCGAGGTGGCGCACGGTCTGCATCGCGTCCGCCCAGCCCCCCCTCCGCTCGTGCAGCACGGCCTCCACCTCCGCCTCCCAGTCGGGCCAGGTCCAGGCCAGATACTCGTGACAGCTCTCGCCTCCGACCATCAGCTCCGACTCATAGCCGGCGAGATCGTGATTCGCGCGAATCGCGATCAGGTCGTCGACCTGGGCCTCCGGCACGGCCGCCAGGTAGCCGACCTGCCTGAAGCCGTACGCCTCCGGCTCGGCCTCGAACATCTCGACCGAGAGCCGGATCAGGTCCGTGATCGCGGCGGAGCGGTAGAAGTTGCGCACGATCCCCCCGGCCGCGCCCGAGGCGCCGGCGCCGATCCTGTCCTTCTCCAGCAAGAGCACGTCGGCGCCACGCTCGGCAAGTCGCCACGCGGCCGACAGGCCATGCACTCCGCCGCCGACGATGACGTGGCCTGCTGCCCTCAGCTCCATGGGTAGGGGCTGTGCGAGACGGGGTGCAGGTCGCCGGTGGCGAAGCGCTCGAAGCGGAAGGGGTGCAGCAGGGACGAGTGCTCGCCCTGGAGCACCCGGGCGATCTCGCGGCCGACGGCGATCATCTTGTAACCGTGGTTCGAGTCCGCCGCGACGTAGACGTTCGGGCGCATTCGGTCGAAGACGGGGAAGTTGTCCGCGGTGAAGGCGCCGGCGCCGCCCGAGCGCGCCTGCCGGTACAGCGCGCGGCAGCCCTGGAAGCGCTCAAGGCAGGATGACAGCGCCGCGCACCACAGATCCGGGAACCCGGGCTCGACCGTGCCGGTCGGGTAGGGGTCGACCTCGAGGTGCTCGCCCACGGGCAGCGGCTGGGCGCCGCCCTGAATCGACTCGCGATCCGGCTTCACGTAGATGCCCCAGGGCCCCTCGCTGACGAGCCGGCCGTCGTCGTCGGACAGTGGGCGGTCGGAGTCGACGTGGAGCACCGGCGGCTCGGTCCCGTCGGCGGCGCTGAGCGTGGACGGTGGGAGCGCGACCTCTCCCTCCTGCAGGTACCAGTAGGTCCACATCGCCACGTCGCGCTCGACCGTGCCATCCGGTCGGTGCACGTCGATCCGTTCGGGCAGCCCGAGCAGCTCCCAGAGCCGGGCGATCCAGGGCCCGACGGCGACCACGACCTGCTCGACCTCCACCTGGCCCGCGCTCGTCCCGACCCTGGTGACCGCGCCCGAGCCGTCGAGGTCGAACCCGGTGACCTCGACGCCCTCGGCGATCCTGGCGCCGGCGGCCCGCGCCTTGTCTGCGAGACCCCGCATCGACTCCTGGTTGAACGCGAACCCGCCCCTGTGCTCGTGCAGGCAGACGCTGAGGCCCTCGGCTCGCCAGTCTCCGAAGAGCTCGCGCATGTGTGCACGGACCGCCTGCTCGCCGGTGTGCAGCTGGGAGGGATATCCGATCCGCTGCTGGCGGTCGAAGACCTCCGCCAGGTCCGCCTCCTGTTGCTGCGGCCCCAGAGCCAGATAGCCGCTGCCGTGGTAGTGGAGGACCTCGGGATCGGACTCCCAGATCTCGACGCAGGCCGCCATCAGCTCGGCCATGGCAGGTTGGAAGTAGTTGTTGCGGACGACCCCGCAGGCGATCCCCGAGGCGCCCGCCCCGACGCGCTCCTTGTCGACGACCAGCACCTCCTCCCCCGCCGCTGCGAGGTGCCAGGCGGTGGACAAACCGTGGACGCCCGCCCCGATCACCAGGTGGCGAACAGAGTCGGGCAGCGCTGCCATCGGCGTCAGTGCTCCGGCGGCTCCCAGCCCTCGAGCACGGGAGGGCTCCAGTCGTCCCCGACGACGGGGGAGCCCTCGACCCAGGGGCCGAGCTCGGGCTGGGGGAACTTGGCGTGGGCGACCTTGAGCCGGACCCCGTAGGAGTTGCCCGCCGTCAGATGGGCGATCAGCACCTTGCGGGCGATCTCGTCCTCGCGTCCCTCGGGGATCGGGAAGTAGATGCGCAAAAAGGAGTTGGAGTAGCGGTCGAAGACCGCCGGGGTGCCCTCCTCCTCGAGCAGCTCGACGTCCTCGAGCCAGTTCAGGTCCTTGCCGGGGGTCGCGGCCTCGAGGTCGATGTCCTCGATCATCGAGATGTCTTCCTGGTAGGGGAAGCGCTTGCCGGAGAGGTACTCGGCGTCGATCGAGGTGCCCTGCTCCGCCTTGTCGGCCCTGGTCACTCGGGATCCTCCGTCGCTGAGCCGGCGGCCACCGGCTCAAAGTCGCCTGCGTTGTCCAGGTACTGGTCGAGCAGGGTGCGGATCTCGCCGAGCGCGCGCTCCTCGCTGACGCCCGGGATGTATTCGGTACCCGCCAGCGGCACCCGGGCCATCGCCGAGGCCTCGACCGTGAGCGCCGCCAGGTCCTCGGGCTCGAGGCTGTGAACGCTGGTCTTGCCGCAGGCGCGGGCCAGCATCTGCACCTCGAGCGTCAGCGTGTGCAGGAAGTTGAACACCCGTTGGGCCGCCTCGTCGACGTGAAGTCGCTTGCGCAGCTCGGGATCCTGTGTCGTGATCCCGACCGGGCAGCGGCCGGTGT
>JBDTSW010000111.1:0-6467 GCA_039930945.1 bacterium | reverse complement strand
AAAGCGCTGCCCGCCTCATCGGGCTCAGATCCGCTTGAACTGGTACTTGGCGGGGGTCGGATCGGCGTGGCCAGCCTGATCGCTCGCGCGCACGCGGAACCGATGCTTGCCTTCAGAGCGGCTGATGTGTTGAAAACCCCCGCCATCTAGCTTGTTCATGCGGTTTGTGCGCGGGCTGCTACCAGCGGTGCTACCAGTTTCTGCACTCGATCGTCGCCGTGACTGGTAGCAGATGACCGCCCGTTCTATGGCGAAGGCGCGCTCGGCTCGAGCGGGTCGTCGGCCGATCACGTGCAGGAGAGACAAAGGCGAGTCGGTACGCGCCGCTCTCAGGCGCCGGTCGACAGGCAGTAGGCGATCGCCGTGAAGTCCTGGTTATCGACATCCGAGACGGCCGTCGCGATCCAGCCGTTGCTGGCCAGCTTTGACTCGGTGATCGCCTGCAGCTCGTCGCCACCAGCACCGCCGAAGCCCGCGCCGACCCACTTGGCGCCGCCCCCGATCACGGTCGAGCCGCCGGGACAGTCCACGATCGACGTGCCGTACACGTAGTCGTTGTTGCCCTCGTCCTGGTCGGCGAAGTCGAACGGCGTCGGGTCGACGACCGCCGTGATCGTCGCCAGGTCGCCGGAGCCGACCGCGTTGTTAGCAACGTTCGCGCTCTTCACAGCGCCGAAGCCCAGGTCCGCGTTACCCACGTTCAGGTCGAGGATCTCGGACGTGCCCACTGCCCCGGTGGCGATCTCGCTCCCCCTTACCGCGTCGGCGCCGATGTCAATGCTCTCGACGCTAGCGGTTTGGTAGTCCTCGCTCAGCAGAGTGCTGTCGCTGACGTCTTCGCTCTGGATCGTGCCGTCGATGACGTCGGAGCTTCGCACGGCCGCGCCGTTCTTGAGGTCCGCGCTCTTCAGCGTCGGCTGCATCGTGATCCGGCCGGATGGCAGTCGTACCCTCGCCCGCGCGGTCCCTGACCCGTGGGCGCAGCAGAAGCCGGAGTGTTAGAGCTGCTCCCCGACCCGTTCGCCGCCGAGGCGGGGGCAGGCGAAGCGAGCCAACAGGGACAGGCGCCGGGGGCATGGAAAGCCGGGGTGGCTGCCGATATAGGACCTGACATGCGCGACCGGGCGGCGTTCTTGGACTGTGGAAGTGAGCGAGCGCACGGCAGGCGGAGCTCGGGGCCGGCCAGCAGGCGCCAAGCGCGTCCGTTCCGGGCCGCTGTCGAAGCGCGAGCGAGAGGTATTCGAGCTGCTCGCCGACGGGCTCAGCGGCGCCGAGATCGCCGAGCGACTGGTGCTCTCGCCCGAGACCGTGCGCACGCACATCCGCAACGCGATGGCCAAGCTGGGGGCATCGACTCGTTCGCACGCGGTCGCGATCGCGCTGCGCCGGGGCGAGTTCGAGGCTCTCGGCCAGTCGCATGCGCCAGAGTCCCAGCCGCAGCCGCGGCGCGCCGCCGGCGTTCCGGCGCGGCTCAACCGCGGCGGTCCCGCCGGACCCCTCGATGGCACGCTCGAGGGCCTGCTGTCGCTGTGGGACGTCGACGGGGGCTGGATCTTCCTCGCCGACGACGACGGGCTGACGCTGAACCTGGTGGCTGAGCAGGTGACGAACGACGCCGAGAGCCAGCCGGCGACGATCGTCCTGGGCGAGGGCACGGTCGGCCAGGCGGCGCTTGAGCGGCGCTCTCAGATCCTCCGTGCCCCGGGCTCTGACGGTGGCTCGATCATCGCCGCCCCGATGCTCCACGGCGGCCGGCTGATCGGCGTGATCGGGCTGGCGACCCGCTCCTCCCGCCCCACGGGCCGCAAGGAGTTGCTGCTTCTTCAGGCCCTCGCCGGCCGGGTCGCAGAGCTGATCGACGCAGGCGGGCCCCGCGTCGCCGCGGGGATCGACCAGGCACTGCGCGGCTTCCGCGCCTCCTGGGCCTCGGCCACCCGGCCCCTCTAGGCCCTAGCCGTCGGCCTCGATCAGCCGTTCGACGGCGAGCTCGGCAGATTCCTCCATCGGCGCGACGCTGCGTCGAAGACGAGGGCGCTCCCCCCGCTCGGCCTATCTCCCGCAGCACCGAACTCGTGTTGCCCCGCCTCCGTGAGCGCGAAATCCAGGCGCCACCTCGGTTGCTCGGCCTCCGCTCGCCGCTCGATCAGGCCGTAGGCCTCCCCCCGACAGAGCACCTCCATGACGACCCAGGAAACGTCGCGGGCGCTGGGCGGATCGCCGCGTTCGTCACGCCATCCATCTCTTGCGGCGAGCTTTGCTGCTGCAGCGTCGAGGTCGTCGTGGGTGGTCTTGGTCGCAGCCGGCGAGGGTGCCAGTCACAGCCGCCGCCACGACCTCAGAGAACTCGTCACCTCCACCCAGATCACCTCCTACGACGCGGAGAAGGGTCTTCGGGTCCTGAGAGAGCTGGCGTCCGCGCGCCGTCGAGAACAGCCGTCGACCGCGCCGCCGAACCAAGCCCAGGCGCCGAAGCCCTTCGCGCAACGTCTCGAGAACGCGAACATCGGCCTCGCGGTGCGGCGGCCCGTGCACTTCGGCATCCCACCACTCCGTCCACCGCGCAGCCGCTTCGCGGACGACCGCTCCCGCCAACACATGTGTCTGGGTCAGCGCTACGCCCTCGACGCCAGCGTCGAGCAGCCATCGCGTGGGGGCCGTGGCCCGCGCAGCAGCGTCCTCGTTCACGGCCGGAACGGTAGCCGAGCTCCGCGGAGCAGCCGGTTGCTACCAGCTCAGCTACCACTCACGCCCAGGATCGGAGGCCCTCCCGGTCAAAATCCCGCCTGTCGCAATCTGACGGAGGTCTGGAGAAGAGCGGCTGATGGGATTCGAACCCACGACCGTCTGCATGGCAGGCACCTTCTAGCTGCGCGCTGAGTTCAACCGAGGACCGCGACCCCCGCTTGCCGAGATCTGAACCCCTACCGGCGGCCGCTACGGGCCCGTGAACCCGCCCGCGTAGCACGGGCCGAGGCAGGTGTCGGTGATCGCGCTCTGGGCGTCCGGCATCAGGAAGTCGGAGACCATCTGCATCTCCTCCGGGGCCACACGCGGGTGGCCGTGCGGATCGACGCCGGTGCGGTTGGGCAGGTTTCCGACCGGCGGCGGGTCGGTCCCGATCATGCCCGGGGGCGGCGCCGGGTTCGCCCGTAGCGGGCCGCTGTCCCAGTAGACGATCGCTGAGCCCGTGTACGGGTAAGCGGCGATCCGTGGGATACCCGAGGCGACGTCGACGCCCGGCCAGCGCCCGTCGAAGACGACGGGATCGTGGATCTGCGCGCCGATCGTCCGCGCCTCGACGTCGGCCTGCCAGGTGGTCACCTGGTGATCCCCGAAGGCGAGGTTCATCAGCACCTGGTGCGGCGGCGTATTCGGTAGCGGGTTCGTCGTCATCCGGTGTGCATAGCCGTTCGGATCGCTCCGATCCCACAACATCTGGATCATCGACAGCGCGAGCTGCTGCGTGAGCGCGCTCGGGTACGCGGGGCCGAGGAACAGCTTGTAGGTGTCGAAGTCGACGGAGCGGTTGAGCAGCACCGAATAGTTCATCGCCGGCACCCCGAGCGACGCCCGCGTGAAGTCGGGGGCCACCGCCGTCAGGGCTCCGCCGAGGATCCCGCCCTGGCTGTTGCCGTTGTAGTAGAGGCGGGAGCTGTTGATCGTCGGGGCGCTGTTGACGTCGCCCGGGTTGACGTGGAAGCCGGCGTCGCTCAGGAACCCGTCGGCGTGGAGCATCAGCCGTCCCAGGAACAGCTCGTTGAGCAGTCCCTGCTGGACCCGATCGGTGAGCTCGGGGAAGTTCGAGAGGTTGGGCAGGATGTTCCCGGCGATGTTGGGGATGTCGCTCTGGGAGAAGCCGATCTCGTCGGTGGCGCAGACGACGAAGTTGTGCGTTTGCGCGAGGATCTGCTGATCACCCGAGGTCGCCTGGCTCGCCGTCCCAAGTAGGCCGTGCCCGTAGACCTGGGGTCGGGCCGCCGACGCGCCTGGATCGTCGACCGCCGCGTGTGGGATCGCGCAGTTGAAGTTCGCGGTCCAGGTCCCGTTGCGGCTCGGCAACCCGTCGGGGCCAAGCTCGAAGCGGCTTCCAGGCGCGCAGTTGGGCTCCAGGTAGCAGGGCACCTCGAACGTGCCTTGAACCCGCCGCGCCATCTCCGCGTCCTGGGCCGGAGTGAAGTTCTGGACCGAGGTGACGGCGAAGCTCGGCGCGTCTCCCTGCACCTGCACGTCGGCCAGGTTCGTGTCGCCGAGCTGGGCGAACGCGTCGTTGCGGATGTGCAGCATCCGCTCGGCGATGTTCTCGTCGCTGGAGACAGTGAAGTCCCAGGCGAGGTGGAGGTCCTTGCGCTTGATCTCTTGGGACTTGTGCAGCGTCTTGAAGATGCTCTTGAAGCGCTCATCCTGAGCCTCGATCGCCGGCTCCTTGGTCGGCAGGTGATCGCGGTAGTAGCGGAAGCCGTCCGGGGCGGGGATCGGCTCGCCGGCGGCGGTCTTCAGGTTCCGCATCGCGACGATGTAGCGATGGCCGGCGGCGTAGTTGCGCGCCGGGTGGATCAGGAGCGCGGTCTCCTCGGGCTCGGACGCGTTCGAGTCGAGCTCGACCCAGATCGGCCACCGTTCGCCCGTCTCGGCGTCGATGACGACGATCGGCTCGTTGCTTCGCAGCTCGTCGTTCCGGCTCAAGTCATCGAGCGGGATCGGATCGGTCGCCGCGAACGCGGCCGGGGTGTCGAGTCCCGGCACCCGGACGACGGCGGTCTGGCCGGGGCTGAAGCCGTCGTTGAGGTTGTAGGGCGCCGCGGCGATCGGCGTGCCACTCGAATTCTGCGGCATCCCCGCATCCGAGAGGTCAACGCGCCGGCCGGTGGCGCTCGAGGGGTCTTCGACCGTGTAGTAGTCGTCTGGGAACGGCAACAGACACTGTGAGCCCTCTTGCGCGCCGATGAAGTCGCAGCTACCGGCTCGGCTGAGGTCGATATTCGGGGGCTTGCCCTTGTCCGCGGCGGTCGCCGACGCGCTCCCGCCAGCCGCGAGCAAGACCAACACAAATACCGAAATCCGTCTCAAGTCCCTTCTCCTTGAGCGAGAGCCTATCAGCGGTTACGCCCGGGCCTGCTCGAGCAGCTTGCCGACCTTGTTCGAGAGATTGGCAACATCGAAGACCAACCTGCCGCTGTCAGGCGACCGGCTCGCGCGACTCGCGCTGGACCTCAAGGCGAAGTCGACCATCGCGCGGCGCTGGCGCCGCTGATGGCCGACGCGCTCGCCACGCAGGTGGCGAGCTGAGGGCCGGCGAAGGAGCGCCGCGGTCGCCAGGGACCCCACCACCGCGATCGGCGCACGCCGGCGGCGACCGAAGGCACGGAGGCGGGCGGTCAGCTCCTCCAGCCGAGTGGTGCCGCGTGGCTGCGGCGACAGGCTGATGGGTTAGCTACCTGCGTCCAGGACCGCCGCTCCAGATTGAGCAAAGGTGCAAGGGTCTGCTCGGTGAAGGGTACTCGCGCACGGGTTTTCGTTCTGGTGCGCGCCTGGCCAAAGTCATGATCGCCGGGCTCGTCCTCGCCCTCGTCTGCGCCGCCGCGACCAGCGTCGCCTTTCTCTTCAAGCACCGCGGCGCGGTCCTCGCGCCCGACGTGCAGATCCGGCACCCGCTGCGAAGCGCCGTCGACCTGTTCCACTCCAGGTGGTTCACGATCGGCTGGGCGGTGGCGATCGGCGCCTGGGTTCTGCACGTCGGCGCGCTCGCGCTGGCGCCGCTTTCCGTTGTGCAGGCTGTCCTCTCAGGCGGGCTGGTGTTCCTCGCCGTGTTCGCCGAGCGCTTTTTCGGCTTCCGGCTCGGGCGGCGCCAATGGGCGGGCGTGCTCGTCACGGCAGTTGGCCTCGCGATCATCGGCGTCACCTCCGGGTCAGGCGACAGCGATCCCCCCGCCTATGCCCCGGCGGCGTTGATCGCGGTCGAGTGCGGGGTCCTCCTCGCCGGCGCCGGCGTCGCCGCGATCGCGACCCACGGCCGCATCCCGCGCGCAGCGCAGGGCCTGCTCCTGGGTGCCGCCGGCGGCGCACTCTTCGGCGTTTCGGACATCGCGATCAAGTTCCTCGCCGACGACATCGCGAGCGGGGTGCTCGAATTGATCAGCCCGTGGACGGTGGCGGCGTTGATCGCTTCCGTGATCGCCTTCTATGCCTCGGCGCGCGGCCTTCAGATCGGCCCGGGCGTCGAGGTCATCGCCATCACCGCGGTTGCGGCCAACCTAGTCGCGATCGTCGGTGGCATCCTCGTCTTCCGGGATCCAGTGGGAAGCGGGGCGCTGGAGATCACGGGACGGATGCTGGCGTTCTGCCTCGTGGTCGCGGGGGCCGCGCTGATCCCGGCGGCGGTGCGCGCGACCGACGATGCCCCTGGCGGGCCGGGGGCGCTGGGGCCCGCCGCGAGTCCCGAGGCTTAAGCGGGAGAAGAGCGGCTGATG
>JBDTSW010000110.1:0-6723 GCA_039930945.1 bacterium | reverse complement strand
ACCTTGAACTCGCCGTCTTGCTGAAACAGCTCGCCGTCGACCTCGATCCGGCCGCCCTTGCGGAGGTCACAGACGAGGTCGGTGTGGACGGCGCTCTCGTTCACTCCCCCGGACTCCGGATAGGAGGCGCCGACGGCCATGTGGGCGGTGCCGCCGATCTTCTCGTCGAGCAGGACGTCCTTGGTGCCGCGGTCGATGCCGTAGTTGGTGCCGATCCCAAGCTCGCCCAGCCGCCGCGAGCCCTCGTCGGTGTCGATCAGGTTGATCAGGTACTCCTCGCCGCGCTCGGCGCTGGCCTCGACGATCTTGCCCGCTTCGAACTTGAAGCGGACGCCGGTGACCTCGCGGCCCCCGATCACGGCGGGGAGGTGAAACGAGACGACCCCCTCGACCGAGTCCTCGACCGGCCCGGTGAAGAACTCGCCGTCGGGCATGTTGTGCTCGCCGTCGCAGGCGATGAAGTGGCGGCCCTCGATCCCGAGGCGGATGTCGGTTCCCTCGGCGGTGACGTGCACCTCCTTGCGGCCCTCGATCCACTCCGCCAGGCGATGGCACTCCTCGGAGGCGCGCTTCCAGGCGCCGAGCGGGTCGCCGTCGGTCGCCAGGCAGGCGCCGAAGTAGAAGTCGGAGAACTGCCCCAGGCTCATCTCCGCGTCGGAGGCGTAGGCGTTGGTCGGAAACAGCGTGTAGACCCAGCGGTGGCTGCCCTCGGCCGCCCTGCGCATGGTCAGCTCCATCAGCTCTCGGGTCGCTGCTTGGCGCTTGGTCTGGCGCTCGGGATCCACCTGCGAGAGCTGGCGGGTGTTGGTGTCGCCGCCGATCGCGATCCGGCAGTCGGACTCGGAGGCGGCCCACCTCGCCGGCGGCGAGATCCACTCCAGCTGGGCGTCGGAGGCGTGGCCGTAGTAGGTCGCAGCCTGCTCCTCGAAGGACATCGTCACGATCGGGTGCCCACCGGCGGCGAGCACCTGCTCGTAGACGGCGGCGACCAGCGGCTCGGCCGACGACGGCCCCTCGATCACACAGGTGTCCCCCTCGGCGACCTTCGTCGAGTAGCCGACGAGAATCCGGGCCAGATTCGTGATCCTGGGGTCTCTCAAGTCCTCTTCTCCTTCATCTGGGCGTATCCACCGACCCTATCTCCCCCACTCCTTGCCCGGCTCGGGCGGTCGCGATCGCCATCAACAGCGCGTGCACGCGTGGATCGTCCGCCAGCTCCGGATGGAAGGAGCAGGCCAAGACCGGGCCCTCGCGGACGGCCACCGGGTGGCCGTCGAGTGAGGCGAGGACCTCGACGCCGGGGCCGTGGGACTCGATCCACGGCGCCCGGATGAAGACCGCGCGCAGCGGCTCGGGCCCGATCCCCTCGATCTCGAGGTCCGCCTCGAAGCTGGCGATCTGGCGCCCGAAGGCGTTGCGCCGCGCGGTCGCGTCGAGCAGACCGAGGTGGCCGCGATCGCAGACGATCATCCCGGCGCACGTGCCCAGCAGCGGCCGCCCGGACTCGACGTGGGCGCGGATCGCGCCCTCGAGGCCGTCGCGCTCGATCGCCCTGGTGATCGTGGTCGACTCGCCGCCCGGGATCACCAGCCCGTCCAGCGACTCGATCTGGGTGGCGGTGCGCACCTCGGCCGCGTCGGCGCCGAGCGAGCGCAGGACCTCGACGTGGGCGCTGAAGTCGCCCTGGCTGGCGAGCACGCCGATTCGCAGGCGCGGCGGCGACGTTTCCCCGGGGCCGGGCTGGGGCGGGGCCATCTCAGGCCCCGCGATGTTGCAGTAGCTCGCCCTCCGCAGCGAGCTGCGCGATGTCGTCACCGCGCATCGGCTCTCCCAATTCCATCGAGGCTGCCGCAACCCGCTCGGGGTCGTCGGCGTGGGTGGTGGCCTCGACGATCGCGCGGGCGCGCCGCTCGGGATCGGACGACTTGAAGATCCCCGAGCCGACGAAGTTGCCCTCGGCGCCGAGCTGCATCGTCAGCGCCGCGTCGGCTGGCGTCGCGATCCCGCCGGCGCAGAACATCGGCACCGGCAACCAGCCGATCTCGGCGACCTCGCGCACGACCTCGAGCGGCGCCCGCAGCTCCTTGGCGGCGCTCGGCAGCTCCTCGACGGGGAGCACCTGCAGGCGTTTGATCCCGCCGACGAGATCGCGCAGATGGCGAACCGCCTCGACGATGTTGCCGGTCCCGGCCTCGCCCTTGGAGCGGATCATCGCCGCGCCCTCGGCGATCCGCCGCAGCGCCTCGCCGAGGTTGGTGGCGCCGCAGACGAACGGCACCTCGAAGGCGAGCTTGTCGATGTGGTTGGCCTCGTCGGCCGGGGTCAGCACCTCGGACTCGTCGATGTAGTCGACCTCGAGCGACTGCAGCACCTGCGCCTCGGCGAAGTGGCCGATCCGCGCCTTGGCCATCACCGGGATGGTCACCGCCTCCTGGATCTTCTTGATCATCGAGGGGTCGCTCATCCGGGCGACGCCGCCGTCGCGGCGGATGTCGGCGGGAACGCGCTCCAGCGCCATCACCGCGACGGCACCGGCCTCCTCGGCGACCCGGGCCTCCTCGGCCGTGACGACGTCCATGATCACGCCGCCCTTGAGCATCTCGGCGAGGCCCGTCTTGACCCTGAATGTGGCTCGTTCGCTCACCCGCCCAAGGATACGAGAGCGGAGCGGCCCCCGGAGCTACTTGAGCTTCAGAATGCGGATGCGGTCCTTGAAGGCGCCCTTGTCGCGGGCGTAGACGCCGTGCGCGAGCGCCTGCACGATCGCCAGCAGCGACGTGTTCGAGCGCGTGAAGGAGGGGCCGTTGGAGGAGTAGTAGAGCGTTAGGTCGGAATACTCACCGATCTCCGAGAGGGTCGCGTCGGTGATCGCCATCGTCGTCGCCTGGCGATGCTTGGCGAGCTTCATCGCGCGAACCACGATCGGGTGCGCCCGGCCCGCCGAGAAGGCGATCACGAGACTGTCCTCGTCGACGCGGCTGAGGCGTGTGATCGAGTCCTGGCGCGGGCTCGAGATCACCTCGGCGCGAAGGTCGAGCAGTGCCAGCAGATGGCGCAGGTAGCTTCCGAAGAAGGCGAGTTGGTCCATGCCGATGATCATCACCCGCTGGGCGCCGGCGAGCGCGGTCACGCACGCCTCGACCTGCTCGCGGGTGAGGTTGCGGACGGTCTCCTCGACGTTGGCGTGGTCGGCGGCCAGCGCGGCTTCGAAGTCGGAGTGGTCGAAGTCGAACAGGGGTCCGGCGGTGTCGGCGCCCTCGGCCGCCTCGTGGTGGCGGTACTCCTCGATCGCGGCCTGCTGGAGCTCGGGGTAGCCCTCGAAGCCCAGCGCCTGCGAGAAGCGCACGACGGTGGACGAGGAGGTGTTGGCGCGGCGGGCCAGCTCCTCGGCCGTCTGGAACGCGGCCTCGTCGAGGTGGTCGACGATATAGCGGGCCACATCCTTCTGCGAGCGCGAGAACTCGTCGAAGCGCTCGGTGATGTAGGCCGAGAGGGTCTTGCCGTTCGGCCGCGTCGGGCGTCCGTTTCGCGTCGAGCGGGAGGTGGCCGGGCGTGTCTTTGTCGCAGTCTTGCTCACGGCCGGATGTTTCGCCCCCGTCGCCCCTTTCCCTTCTGCGCGGGTTGCAGGCGATTACGCGATTGCAGCCGGCCCCGAGCCGCGGCGGCGTCTCAGGGAGTGCCGGTGGGCGGGTTCTCGATCGTCGGCGGCGCCCCCTCGGGGGTCGGCTCGGCCGGCGGCCGGGCGTCGGCGGCAAGCTCGTCGCGCTCGCCGAGGATCCGGCTGCACTGCTCGAAGCCGACCTCCCTGGCGAGCCGCCGGCGGCGCAGCTGGCCGTCGGCGACCGCCGCCTGCGCCTTCGCGTAGGCGAAGGCGTCACGGTCGTCGGCCGCGTCGAGCCCGGCCCTGATCTCTTCGATCCCCTGCTCGCGCGCGTCCAGGTAGCGTTCGAGCGGCTGCTGCAGCGCGACCGGGGCCCGCAGGTCGCTCACCTGGTCGCGCTCGTCCTCGGAGATCCGCAACAACTCGGAGGTCAGCGCCGACGCCTCGCCCGCGGTTGTCGGCTCGCTGCGCTGCAGCTTCTCGAAGGATCGCTGCGCCTGGGCGCAGATCTCGTCTCCCTGCGCCAGGAACTCGGCCGGCGGCAGCTCCTCGTCGGCGGCGGGCCCGAGGTCGAGCAGCAGAGTCAGGGCGACCAGGGCTCCGGCGACGGCGATCGCCAGGGCGATCCACCCGAGGCGTCGGTCGTTGCGCTCGGTGGGCGGATACTCCATCGCCGCGGCAGCCTACGACCAGCGGCTCTACTGGTACATCACGTAGTCGGGGCTCGGATCGAGCTTCAGCACTCCCTTGGGCCGGATCAGGTCGCTGTCGAGCTTGTAGAAGAGCGAGAAGCCGTTGAACAGGCGCCGCCTGCTCAGCTCGCGGTAGCCCGCCTTCTTCGCCGAGGGGCTGCCGATCCCGTCGAAGTTGAGGGTGACGTCGACGTCGTCGCGACGCTTGACCTTGCCGTCTCCCTTGATCGATCCCTGGCGGAACTGGTGCACGATCATCAGCTTCTGCGGCAGGTCCTGGTTGCGGATGATCGACTGCATCTCGAGCGAGGCCTTGTTCAGCTTCTTGGCGCTGATCGAGCCCTGCGTCTGGCCCGGAGTCCCGTGCCTGCCGACGTTCCACTCGGCGTCGATCGCGACGTCCACGTCGGGCTCACGGATGAACTTGCGCAGATGAGCGATCTCGTTGATCACGTTCGAGCGCGCGGGCTGGATGTCCAACACCAGGCGGCCGTTGCGCTCCCGGATCTTGTTCAGGTAGCGGCGGATCACCTTGTCGGAGACGCGAGTGCGGCACTTGTCCCGGCGGCTCTCGCAGCTGGTGGCGATCACCGCGACCAGGTCGAAGCCCCCGATCACCGGCTTGTGGCTGAGCTGGCGGTACGGCTTGAGCTGGCGGCGCAACTTCTTCGCCGCCCCGTTCAGCGACTTGCGCCCGAGCACGCCGAAGCCTCCGGCGGCCCCGTACAGCGTCAGCACCCGGTTCTGCGGGAACAGGGTCCGCGAGCCGCGCTTTGCGGCCGGCGGCGCCGGGACCCGCTGCGCCCCGAAGCCCTGCTCGAGGAACTCGCGCTCCCAGCGGGAAGCTTGGGCCGCCGTCGGAGGCGCCGGGCGAGCATCGCCCGGCGCTTGGGGGGCCGACTGTGTCCGCGCGGCCAGCGCTGTCGCGACGCAGCCGGCTAACGCAGCCGCCGCGACGGCGACGCCGACCCATCGGACGCCCGCGCGAGCGCCTGAGGGACGCTCTCTCGCCCTTCGCTTCGGTTCAGTGCTGATCGAGTGCTCCCCCGCCATTGAGCTTCCGGACGGTAGCGAGCCTCCCTCCCGAGCGTGAAGGATTGCATCCGTCCCACAGCCGACGCGCGATCAGCGCGCCACGGCCCAGGCCTGCTCGCCCTCGCAGTGACCCACACCGGGAAAGGAGCCGTCGGTGATCAGGGTCCCCGTGGCGGTCAGCCCGGACTTGCTGAACTTGCCCGCAAGCACCGCTCGATTGTCCTGGTAGGGCTTGACCTTGAATCGCCTCTTGTCATTGACCTTCGCCTTGAAGTACGAGCCGCTGAATGGCACCATCCCCGCGTCGCACGGCATCGAGAAGCCCGCGTAGGCGAACTGCACGACCTTGACGATCTCGCCGTGGCGAGTCTTCGCGTCGAAGGCGACGATGTGCCCGTCCGTGTTTCCCTCGTAGTGGTGCGTGGCCCCATGGGCGACGCCGGCGAGCGCCAGACAGACGCAGCCGATTCCGGCGAGTAGCACTCTTTTCAAGACAGCCTCCCTTGGCGATTCGCCAGCCTGCCGACCATACACTTCGGCGCCCCTGAGGCTGGCGCGCTAGCCCGGCTCTCCGCCTCCACCGCCAACATGCCCAAGCTCCCGAAAGGCCTTCGTCCCGAGCTGACGGCGCACGTTCCCGTGGACTTGATCGCCGGGAAGGCATGGAACCGACCGACGTCCGAGCGCCAGTGACCACGACGGGAAGGGCTGCCCCGGCTGCCGGGGCCGGACCGCCCGCGAGCGGTCCCCGGCACCGGCGGCGCCGGCTCGCGAGTCCCGCTCGGACAGGTCACTTTGACCGTGCCCGTCTTGCCGGCGCCGATGCTCTTCGTCGCGGTTCGGTACTTGACCGGATCGAAGCTGCAAACCGCGTAGGAGGTCATGCTGGTCGAGGACCCGCTGACGTTGATCGAGTTCGTGTACCAGCCATCGTCGGGCTTGGAGTCTGCGTCGTCGCTGCCTGCGGGGAACGTCTGCGCCACGAGGCCGTCGAGCGACCCGGCGTCCGCGTCGAACGCGCCGCCGATCGTGCGGGTGCCCGGCTCCGAGCAGACCGTGAGGCGTCCCGCGTTGCCCGAGACCGGCAGCGACACGCTTCCCGCGAAGTAGAAGAGCCCACCCGCGGGCTCACCGCCGATCGGGCTCACCGCCGTGGCTCCGCCCGGAGCCACGAGCGCGAGCGCCACCCCGGACGCAACGACCAGCCTGGCGAGCGACCCCCTCGCCATGGGCCGACCGTACTCCGCAGGAAGCGCGTTGCGAGGCCGCTGGCTCGCTCGCGGTTCCGTAGGGCGGAGGTTCGATCTCCCGCCGCCGGTCTGCTTCTCGCGCCCCCGCACGAAGCTCAATGCATGAGCTCAGCCCTTGAGACAGCTGCGAAAAGCCTCTAGCTCC
>JBDTSW010000109.1:0-6818 GCA_039930945.1 bacterium | reverse complement strand
TAGATGTAGTACATCTGCGAGCCGGCGTCCTCGGCCTCGCGGCGGGCGATGTCGGCGATCGTCGTCGAGCGGAAGACCTCGCGCAGCGAATCGACGCCCTCGGCCCAGATGCCGCCGGCCTCTGAGGCCTCCTCGCCGACGCGGCCGTCGAGCGACTGCACCACCTCGAGCACGGTGATCTGATCGGGAGCGCGGCCCAGCGTGTAGCCCCCCTTTACCCCCCGCTGGCTGTGCAGGAGGCCATCGCGGCGCAGAGTCGAGAACAGCTGTTCGAGGAACTGCACCGGCATCCCGCGGCGCTCGGCGACCTGGGCGATCGGCACCGGCTTGTCGCCCGAGCGGGCCAGCTCGGCCATGGCGACGACGGCGTAGCGGGACTTCGAGGTGACGGAGATCACCCCCTGTTTGTACCGGAGGCGGCCGATCGAAGAAAAACCGCGCTCCTAGCGACGGACGTCCCGCCACCCGAAGCGCCCGGGACTAGGATGGCCCCACCGACCTACCCCGACCGATCGGCATCGTGTTTCGGGGCCAAGTTCCGAAGCCTGGGGCAGAGTGAATGAGTGACGAACGACGATGCTTGGTTGTCGATGGCCATCCCTTGGTGCGCCTGGGCGTGCGCCGATTGCTGGCCGAGCGCTTCGTCGTCGAGGAGGCCACCAACGGCGAGGATGCCCTGCAGATGCTGACCGACCTGGGCGAGTTCGACGTCGCGATCATCGATCTCGGTCGCAGCTCCTCGTCCGACTCCTCCGAGCCCGCCGGCACCGAGGTCATCCGCGCCCTGCGCGACACCAGCCCCGGGCTCGGAATCGTCGCCCACGGCTCCCGGCCCGAGCGCCATGCGGCGACCGAGGCGATCAAGGCGGGCGCGACCGCCTACGTCGCCAAGAGCTCGCCCGCCGAAGCCCTCGACCGCGCGGTCAGCGCCGCCGCTGACGCCGAGAGCTTCATCGATCCGGCCGCGCAGAACGGCGCCCCCGGCCACCGCTCCACCCTGACCAAGCGCCAGCGCCAGATCCTGCAGATGATCGCCGACGGCAACTCCACCTCGAACACCGCCAAGCGCCTGGGTCTCAGCGCCGAGACGGTCCGCACCCACACTAAGGCGGTGCTCGCCCGGCTTCACGCCCGCGACCGCGCGCACGCGGTGGCGATCGGCATGCGCTCATCCCTCATCGACTAAGCAACGCCCGGGCTAGCGACGAAGTCGCGGGTCGGGCGCATGAGCCTGCCGGGTAAGGCTCCGCGCCCAAACCCGCCGGAAGCGGACGCGAAGCGGAGCATTCCGGCGGCGTTACTCCGAAGCGGAGGATCTGGTCGGAGTTATTCCTAGATCCAGCCGCGGTCGCGAGAGAGCAGCACGGCCTGGGCGCGGTCGACCACGCCGATCTTGCGGTAGACGTTGTGCAGGTGCGTGCGAATGGTGCTCACCGAGAGGTTCAGCTCCCGGGCGATCTGCTTGTAGACCTTGCCCTCTGAGAGCCCGCGCAACGCCTCGACCTCGCGCTGTGACAGCGGGCACGGATCGGTCGACCTCCGCTTCGTGGTGCCCGCGTGCGGGAACTCGTAGACGAGGGCGCGCAGCGCGACTGTGTCGAGGTCGAGGCGCCCGGCTGCGGAGACGAGAACGTCGGCGGACACCGGATCGCCGGCAGCGTGATGGACGATCGCGTCGGCAAGGCGAACCGCGGCCGCGTGCCCGCCGGCCTCGGGGGAATGGTGTCGCTCGACCGTGGTCGAAATCGCCGGCTTCAACCCCCAGCGGCGCACCAGCACGGCGCCGACCAGCGCGTGATCGATGCCCAGCTCGCGGTGCTCGCGGCGCAGGCGCTCGTCCGGGCACTCCTTGCGGAAGGCGAACTCCTCGCCGTAGAGCTCGACGACCACCAGGCGACCGACATCGTGAAGGAGGGCGGCGACGGCGAGCTCGTCGCGCTGGCCGAGGTGAGCGGCCTCGGCGACGCGATCGGCGGCGTAGCGGGTGGCGACCGCGTGTCGGCGAAACCGTTCCTGGGCGGCCGGTCGCATCCCGGCTGCGTCGAAAGTGTCGTAGGTGTCCACGCGGCCGGCGATGGTGCGAATCTCGGCTGGGCTCAACGCGTCCACGGCCTCGCGAACGCCGCCCACCCGGGCCGACGGGCCGTCGCCGTTGTTGGCGGCTCGCATCACCGCGATCGCCAGCGCCGCGTCCGACTCGACCGCCTCGGAGATGTCGCCGGGCGACGAGCCCTGGCCCTCGGTAATGCGAATCAGCCGGCGCCGGGACTCGTCCAGCGCCGGCATCCGCGAGACCTTCTCGAAGGCCTTCGCGAGCCGTTTGCCGCCGACCCCGGGAGATCGCTCCCCCGGCGCCTGGGCCACGTGCTTGGCGTTTGTCGCTGGCGAACTCATCTGGACTGGGACCGGTGACCCCGCGTCGCGAATGGCCGTCCGCCACCGGGCCTCGCTTTCCTCATCGGCAGGCAGGGCCGCTTGGATTAGCAGAAAATAAGTAGTAGTCGTGCCTGGGCGGGCTCAGCCGGAGGCCGCCGCGAGGCGCCGCAACGCGGCGTCGATTCGCGCCAGCGCCTGGTCGCGGCCAAGCGCCGCCAGCGAGTCGAAGATCCCGGGCGAGACCGTGGTCCCCGTGAGCGCCACACGGATCGGCTGATAGAGCGCCTTCGGCCTCACTCCGGCCGCGTCGGCGATCGGCGCGAGCGCGGCCTCGATCGCCTCGGGCTCGAAGCGGTCGAGGCCGGCGAGCGCATCGCGGGCGGCGGCGAGCAGTGGCGCCGCCTCGGCGTCCATCCACTTCGTCCACGCCTTGGCATCGTCGACCGGCTCGGCGAAGAGGAACCCGATCAGCCGCCAGACCTCCGCCAGCGTCTGGGCCTTCTCGCGGACGATCTCGCAGGCTCGGCGGCGGCGCTCCGGGGCCGCCGCCGGAAACGCATCGGCGGCGGCCGGCTCGTAGCGCTGGAGGTAGTCAGACAGGCGCTGCTCGTAGGCGTCCGGCTCGAGCTCGCGGATGAACCGCCCGTTCATCCAGCGCAGCTTGCGCTCGTCGAACACGGCAGAGGCGCGCCCGACCCGCTCGATCTGGAAGCGCTCGACCAGCTCGTCGGTGCTCATCAGCGTGGTGTCGTCCTCGGTCCCCCAGCCGAGCAGCGCCAGGTAGTTGCGGACCGCCGCCGGCAGATACCCGGCCTGGCGGAGCTCCTGGACCGACGCCGCTCCGTGGCGCTTTGAGAGCTTCTTGCCGTCGGGGCCATGCAGCAGCGGCAGGTGCGCGTAGCGGGGCGGGTCGAAGCCCAGCGCCTGCAGGACCAGCAGCTGTTTCGGGGTGTTGGAGAGGTGGTCGTCGCCTCGGACCACGTCGGTGATCTCCATCTCCGCGTCGTCGACGGCAACGGCGAAGTTGTATAGCGGGGTGCCGTCGCCCCGCGCGATCACGAGGTCGTCCTGGAGGCGGTTGGCGAAACCGACCTCCCCCCGCAAGAGATCGTGGACGACCGTCTCGCCCTCGTCTGGGACGCGCAGACGGACGGCTCCGGACTGCGCCTCGCCGGGCTCGCCGCGGTAGCCGGCGCCGCCGCGCGCCTGCTTCCAGGCCCGCACCTGCTCCGAGGTCGCCGGGTCGCGATAGGCGCGGCCGGCGTCGAGCAGCTCCTCGATCCGCGCGGCGTGGCGTTCGCCGCGCTCGTGTTGGCTGAACGGCCCCTCGTCCCAGTCGAGCTCGAGCCATCCCAGCGCGTCGAGGATCTGTTCGGCGACCTCCGAGGTCGAGCGCGCGCGGTCGGTGTCCTCGATGCGCAGGACCAGCTTGCCGCCTCCTCCGCGCGCCATCAGCCAGTTGTAAAGTGCGGTCCGGGCCCCGCCAATGTGGAGGGCGCCAGTCGGCGAGGGGGCGAATCGGACGCGAAGGGGTGATGACATGCTGATCGGCTGCCATGTTTCCACAGCCGGGGGGCTGTCGAACGCCATCGCCCGCGGGGTGGACCGCGATTGCGACGCAATCCAGATCTTCCACCAGAGCCCCAGAGCCTGGCGCCCCACCGCCTACGGCGAGCGGGACTACGCCGCCTTTCGCGAGGCCCGCGAAGCGTCGCGGGTGGACGCGGTCGTGATCCACGCGATCTACTTGATCAACTGCGCCAGCAGGGAGCGTGAGGTGCGCCGCAAGTCGCTGACGTCACTCGAGCACGCGCTGCGGGTGGGCGACGCGATCGGCGCCACCGGGGTCGTGCTGCACCCGGGCGCGCGCAAGGGCCAGCCCCACGCGCCCTCGGTCAAGCGTGCCGGCGAGGCGATCGCCGAGGCCCTGGCAGAATCCGACACCTGCCCGCTGCTGTTGGAGAACACGGCGGGAACCCATGGGCCGCTGGGACGGGACTTCGACGAGCTGGCCGAGTTGATCGAGGCCGCGGGCTCGTCGCCGCGCCTTGGCGCATGCCTCGACTGCTGCCACCTGCTGGCCGCCGGATTCGAGATCCGCACCGCCGACGCGCTGGACGACGTGCTCGAGGAGTTCGCCTCCAAGGTCGGGATGGCCCGCCTCGGCTGCGTCCACGTCAACGACTCGAAGGTCCCGCTGGGGGCCAACCTGGACCGCCACGCGAACCTCGGCGAGGGCGAGCTGGGCGAGCGCGGGATCACCGTCTTTCTCTCGGAGCCTCGCTTCGAGCGGCTGCCGGCGCTGATGGAGACCCCAGGCCCGGACGGCCACGGCACCGATCGCGCCGAGGTCGAGTTGGCGAGGAAGCTGCGAAGGCGCGGGCTGGCCGCGCGCAAGCGCCGCAAGGCCCGTTAGCGGCGGGCGGGGGTTACTCCGGCTCGCGGGCGACAGCGCGCTGCAGGGCGAGGCCGACGCCGGTGACGCCGAAGGCAACTGCCACCATGGCGATCACGTCGAAGCCCGTGAACGGGAGCGGGCCGACGTCGCCGCCGAGGCCGCCGACGTCGGTGCCACAATCGAGACAGGCGGGGATGTCCTTGTACTGATCCCGGCTCGGACTCGAGCCCTGGGCCACAGCGAAGGCCGGGAACGCGAGCATGGCGACGATCAGGCCGACGAGCAGGCGGGCGCGAACGTGGCCGCGGAGGCGCCGGGAGCTGATGCGCTCAGATGCAGGACCTGGCATCACACGGGTAGTGTCGGCCCGGCCGGTGAGAGCAGCATGAGTCAGGAATGAGAACTGCTCTCATCTCATTGCTCTCTCATGCGCATCTCATCCTGATCCGCAAGGCTGATCCGGGCATGACGACGGCAGAGAATCTGGGGACGGGCGGATGAACCCGCGCGCATGGGTCATCGGCGCTCAGGGGGCCGCGGTGGCGTTGCTGGTGCTGATCGTCTACCTGACCCTGCTGCGCGAGAACTCGGGCACCCCCCTGCCCGACATCCAGGCCCCCGGGGCCGAGCAGCAGGCGCAGGGCCCCGAGGAGGGCGGCGGCGGCGATGCCCAGCGCGACCGGGACGACGAGGAGCCCGGCGAGGGCGGGGCCACCGTCGCCGCCGGGCTGCGCGGGCCGGTCGCGGCGCCTGCCTGGGCGGGCGGTGGCGACGCCAGCCCAGTGTTCAGGGGACCGAGCCCGCCCGCCGATCAGTATCTCGATGCAGTTTCAGGCCTCCTTTCCCAGGTGCGCGGCGCGCCCGGCGCGCCCTAGGCAATCGACGGCTAAGTTCGGTGCCGGGTGTGCCGCCACGCCTAGGCTGAGCCGGTGAACGACGGGGAACAGCCCGAGAACCCGCGGCCGCGCCCACTCGCGGGCATGCGCACCCGCGTCCTGATCTCGTTCCTGGCGTTGCTCACCCTCTCGACGGCAGCCTCGGTTCTCGTCCTGCGCCAGGTGCTGGTCTCGCGAATCGGCGACGAGGTCAGCGAGACCCTCACCGAGGACGTCTCCGAGCTGGAGGTGATCTCGCGGGAAGGCACCGACCCCGACACCGACCGGCCCTTCAACGGCGAGGTCGGGCGCGTCTTCAACGCCTTCCTGCGCGATCGGGCGCTGGCGCCCGACACCGCGATCGTCACCTTCGTCGGGGACGCGCCCTACCGGGTGCTCACCGCCGAGCCGGAGCAGCGCTCGCTGCTCGACACGCTGCGCCAGCAGGGACCAGTCTCCGAGCCGACGACGGGCGACGTCGAGACCAGCCTGGGCACTGCGCGCTACGTCGCGGTCCCGGTCGTCGCCGGCTCACAGACGGGAACCCTAGTAATCGGGCAGCTGCTCGACCAGCGGCGCGAGCAGGTCGACAGCGCGGTGCGGATCGCCGTCGGGGTCTCGATCGTCGTGCTGCTGCTGGCGTCGCTCTTCATCTGGCTCGCGGCGGGCCGCGCGATGGCCCCGCTGCAGGCCCTGGCGCGAACCGCGCGGCAGATCTCGGAGACCGACCT
This sequence comes from bacterium, assembly GCA_039930945.1. Classification (GTDB taxonomy): domain Bacteria; phylum Actinomycetota; class Thermoleophilia; order Solirubrobacterales; family 70-9; genus JBDTSW01. The sequence goes on along the minus strand of JBDTSW010000109.1, from coordinate 438 downwards.
CTCCCGCCGGATCCCGGTGCGCGGCAACGACGAGATCGCGCAGCTGGGTCGCACCCTGAACGCGATGCTCGACCGCTTGGAGAACGCGTTCGCCGACCAGCGCGAGTTTCTCGCCGACGTCAGCCACGAGCTGCGAACGCCGATCACCGTGATCCGGGGGCACCTGGAAACGCTGGGCGACGATCCCAACGAGCGCCAGGAGGCGGTCGCGGTGATCCAGGACGAGCTCGACCGGATGAACCGCTTCGTCGATGACCTGTTGGTGCTGGTCCGGGCCTCCCGCCCGGACTTCTTGCGGCCCGAGCCCCTCGACCTCGACCTGCTGACCCATGAGGTCTTCAACAAGGCGAGGCTGCTCGGCGACCGCTTCTGGACCCTGGAGGGCACGGGGATCGGCCTGATCAGCGGCGACTCGCAGCGGCTCACCCAGGCAGTGAT
>JBDTSW010000108.1:0-6819 GCA_039930945.1 bacterium | reverse complement strand
GCAATTACGAGTCGGGCTCCGACTACGTGCTCGAATACGGGGAGCTCCGCTTCTCCTTCAACGAGCAGGACTTCGCCCAGCGGGTGGAGCAGGCGGCCGTGAAGCTGGACTTCGTCTCGCAGGGGCGGGCCGCCGAGGAGATCCAGGATCTGCTCGACCTGGCGGTCAACGGCGAGATCCTCGAGCCCTCCTCAACGCTCGGCGAGCACATCGTCGAGCACTGGACCGAGCTGGTGGGCCCGGCCAACCGCAGCCTGGTCCACTGGATCAGGCGGCTGGTCTTCCGCGGCGCCTGGCTCGACCAGCGCGTCAAGGAGGGCGAGCTCGACGTCTTCTTCGACCAGGACACGAGCACCTTCGGCTACCTCCAGGCCGAGGGGGGCGACGCCGAGCCGATCGAGCTCTCCCGCGAGCCCTCCTGGGCTCGTCTCGCCTACCGCTCCTAGAGCGGCTCCGGCGCTAGTCGAGCCCGGACAGCAGCTCGGCGTTGGAGGGCGTGCCCTCGATCCGCTCGCGCAGGTAGGCGGCGGCCTCGGCCGGTTCCAGGTCCCTGAGCGCTGCCCGCAGCTTGCGTACGGCGGCGAGCTCGTCGGGCTCGCGCAGCTCGTCCTCGTTGGAGATGCGGCACTCCCCGGCGACGATCGCCGGGTGCACCCCGTCGACCGCGAGGTCGGGGTCAAGTGTCACCAGGGCGCTCTCGGTGGTGGCCACCGCGCGATCGGCCTCGCCCTCGTCGTCGGTGTCGGCCAGCGTCGTCGCGACGACGGTGAGCGAGCCTCCACCGGCGAGGTTGCGGCCGGAGCCGAACAGCAGCTTGACCGCGTCCACCCCGCCGTCGGCGTAGGCGAGGCGCGAGAGCGAGTCGACGACCAGGGCCACGTCGCCCCCGGTCTCGGCGGCCCGGCGGGCGCGCTGGAGCGCCATCTCGGCCAGGCGCACCTGATCGGCCGGCGGCATCTCGGCCGTGGCGATCGCGAAGCGGGCGCCGGGCGAGGCCTGGCGCCAGGCGGTCGCCTCCTCCGGCCGCTCGTCGATCAAGAGCACGATCAGCTCGATCCCCTCAGCGGCCTCGAACCCGGCCGCGATCGAGCGCAGCAGCGTCGTCCGGCCAGAGCGGGGGGCCGCTCGCACGAGCATGCGCTGGCCCAGCGCCAGCGGCGCCAGCAGATCGATCGAGCGGGCGAGGACGTCGGCCCGGTCGATGTCGAGCGGGATCCGACGCTCGGGCGGGATCGGCGGCAGCGAGTCGAAGTCGGGGCGCTCGGCGGTCTGCGGCTCGGTGCCGTTGACCGAGTCGACGTGGACGAGCGCGCGGTGGCGCTCGCCGCGGCCAGGCTCGCGCGCGGGGCCCGCGACCTCGTCGCCCGGGCGCAACTCGCAGCGGCGGATCTGCGAGGCGGAGATGTAGACGTCGGCGGGGTCCGACTCGAGGCCGCGCATGCGCAGGAAGCCGTAGCGCTGCGGAAGTATGTCCAGGGTCCCCGAGACCTCCTCGGTGGGCTCGTCGGCGTCGCGGGGCCCATCCGCGTCGACCTCGAGCGCCCCCGGGGCCTCGTCGTCGACCACGGCGCCCTCGACCACGACCTCGCCCTCGTCGTCGTCGCTGGAGGGCAGGCGCTCGCGCTCGCGGCGTCCCCTGCCGCGGCCACCCCTGCCGCGCGGGCGCCCCCGCCCGCGCTCCGGGCGCTCCTCGCGCTTCGGCTTGGGCTCCTGGCTCGGTGCGCCGTCGCCGGCATCCTCGATCGCGCGGATGAGATCGTCGCGGCCGAGTTTGCGATAGCCCTCGACGCCCGCCTCGGCGGCGAGCTCGTGAAGTTCAGCGAGGTGGCGGTCGGCTAGCCGCGTGTCAGCCACGGCCGCGCAGGATAGTCCCCGGCGCTAGCTGCGCGCCGAAGCCCGTGCCTCGACCAGGGCGCCGAGCCACCCGGCGAACTCGGGGCGCGTCTCCCAGTCGGCCTTGAACTTGGCCGCCCCCGCGGTGGTCAGCGGGTGATCGAGCATCTGTGCCAGCACCTTGGCCGGCACCGTGGCGATCTCACAGCCGAGCTGGGCCGAGGTGATCACGTGCTCGGGGTGGCGGATCGACGCAGCGATGATCTGCGAGGTGACCCCGCTGGCGCGGAAGCACTCGACGATCTCGGCGACCACCTGCCCGGAGTCGATCGAGATGTCGTCGAGGCGGCCCATGAAGCAGGAGACGTAGGTTGCTCCGGCGCCCGCCGCCAGCAGCGCCTGGTTGGCGCTGAAGACGAGGGTCATGTTCACCGGGATGCCGTCGGCGGTGAGCTCGTGCGTCGCCGCCAGGCCCTGCTTGCAGAACGGCACCTTGACGGTGACGTGCTGGTGCAGCTCGCGCAGCGCCCTGCCCTCGGCGACCATGCCGGCGGGGTCCTCGGAGACGACCTCGGCCGAGACCGGGCCGTTGACCAGGTCGCAGATCCGCTTGATGATCTCGCCCGGGTCGCCGTCCTCTTTCGCCAGCAGCGAGGGGTTTGTGGTCGCCCCGGCGAGCACGCCCCAGGCGGCGATCTCCTCCACCTCGGCGACGCTTCCGGTGTCGATGAAAAGCCTCAAGCGGTCCTCCGTCCGTAGTCCGATCTCCCGCCGGCTAGGTTAGGGCCGCGGCCGGATCGATGCCCTCGATCGCGGCGTCGGAGACCCAGGCCTGCGCGGCCTCGGCGACGCGATCGTCACTCCACCCCAGCTCGGACCCCAGCGCGGCGGCCACCGGGCGCACCGAGTCGGCGGTCCGCAGTTGCGGTGCTGCCAACAGGCCGAGGCGGGTCCGGCGAAGGAGGACGTCCGCTACCGACCGCGCCTGCTCCAGGCGCGCCGCGACCACGACCTCGGCCAGCATGTCGGGCTGGCCTTCGACGATCGGCCCCGCCAGCTCCGGCCGTTGGCCCGCGATCTGCAGCACGCGCCGGCCGAAATGCCCGTAACGGAATGCCAGCAGCTCGCGGTAGCCCTGGGGGAGGTCGGCCTCGTCGAGGCCGTCAGGCGGATCGAGGTCGCCGTCGGCCGCCGACATCCCCAGCGGCAGGTCGGCGGTGCGGCAGGGGGCGACCCGGCCGTCGCGCTCGACCATGCGATCGACGACCTGCTTGGCCATCCGCCGCCAGGTCGTCAGCTTGCCGCCGGTGATCGTCAGCAGCCCCGAGGACGTCTCATACAGCTCGGCCTTGCGCGAGATGTCCACCGACTTGCGCGGGTCGCCGGTGGAGATCAGCGGGCGAACCCCGGCGAAGGCGCCGGTGATCTCGGCCGGGCCCAACTCGGTGCCGAAGAATTCGTTGATCGCTCCGAGCAGGTACTCGATGTCATCCGGGGCTGGTTGCGGGTGCGAGATATCGCCGTCGAAGTCGTTGTCGGTGGTGCCGATCAGCGGCCGTCCGTACCAGGGGAGCGCGAAGATCGTCCGGTCGGAGCCCGCCGGGACGATGCACGCCGCCTCGGTCAGGTCGAGCTTTTCCGGCGATAGCGTCAGGTGGGTGCCGCGGCTGGGCGCGATCCTGGGGACCTCGGCCTCGTCGTGGATCTCATCTGGGCGGATGCGGTCGGCCCAGACGCCGGTCGCATTGATCACGTTGGAAGCGGAGATCTCGAAGGGCTCGCCGGACTCGAGGTCGGTGCAGATCGCGCCCCGGGCGATCCCCTCCTCCTCGCGCAGGCCAGTGACCTCGGCGCGATTGAGACACAACGCCCCGAAGCGCTCGGCCTCGCCGAGGATCGTCAGCACCAGGCGGACGTCGTCGGTCTGGCAGTCATAGAAGAGGTAGGCGCTGGTCGGACCGAGCGGCTCCAGCGCCGGGATCAGCTCGATCGCCTCGGCCCCGGGAACCGTGCGGTGGCGGTCGGGCGCCCAGTAGTCGTCGGTGCGCTCGCGAGCCTCGCGGTCGCGGCGCGCCTGGCCGACCCGGGTGCTGGCCATGACGTCGTACATGTTGAGCCCGATCCCGAGCCGGCGAGAGCGGCGCTTTTCGCCCAGGGTCGGGACCAGGAAGGGCGTCGGGTAGACGAGGTGCGGCGCCAGCTGAACCATCAGCTGGCGCTCGAGCAGCGCCTCGCGGACCAGGCCGAGGTCGAAGTTCTGCAGGTAGCGAAGCCCTCCGTGGACCATCTTCGAGGAGCGCGAGGAGGTTCCGCTGGCCCAGTCGGCGCGTTCGACGATCGCCACCGTGTAGCCGCGCGACGCGGCGTCGAGGGCGACTCCGGCGCCGGTCACCCCGCCACCGATCACGACGACGTCAAAGCGCTCGGCCACGATCGCGTCCAGGGCCTTGGCTCGTGCCAGCACTAGCCGCCCCGCCTGCCAACCCGGCGAGACCGGTATTCGCTGCCGCTATGGCGGCAAATCCCGCTTTCGGCTGTCTCGGAGTCGTTCACTAGTCGAGATAGGAGGCCACCGCGGCGGCGGGAGCGCGTTCGGGGGCGGGCCGCTGTTGCACCGGGCTGCCGAGGTGAAGCAGCCCGACGAAGCGCTCGTCGGCGCCGAGGCCGACCGCGGCCCGGCCCTCGGGCTCGCGCAGGACCTCGGGGGTTCGCCAGTAGCCGGCGAGGCCGCGATCGTGGGCCGCCAGCAGGACGATGAAGGCCGCGACCGCGGTCGCGTGCAGGTCCTCCTCGTCCTCGCGGGGATCGCCGCCGAGCTTGGCCGAGCAGACCACCAGCGTCGGGGCGCGGTTCAGCTTGGCCCCCGCCTCGGGCCCGGCTGCCACCTTCAGGCGGTCGAGCTCGAGCGGGCCGACGACGCGGAAGCGCCAGGGGTTGGTCAGGTGATGGTTGGGCGCCCAGCGGGCAAGCTCGAAGAGCTGATCGAGGAGCTCCCGGCCCACGGGGTCGGGTCGGTACGCCTTGTGCGTGCGCCGGGTGCGGATCGCCTCGTCGACTTCCATCGAGGAAACGTACCGGGGCCGCGGGCTAGGAGAGCTGCTTGCGGTAGAGGAGAAAGCTGCCGCCGAGGGCGAGGGCGAGCAGCCCGAGCCCGCCGCCGAGGTAGGCCATCGGCCCCGGGCCGCCGCCGTCATCGCCCGAGGCGGTCCCACCGGGCGCCGCGGCCGAGGCGAGTGCGGCCTCGTCCGCGGCCGGTGCCCCGCCGGCCTGCTTGCCGGGTGCGTCGGGCTCGCCCTCGCCGGCCCGCCCCTTGTGCCTGCGCGCTCCGCCGGCGCCCTGACTCTCCTTCGTGGCCGACCCAGCCCCGGCGCCGGGCCCGGCGTCCGCGCCCGGGCCGGCCGGGGCGTCGGGCAGGCCGCCCGGCTTCCAGCTGCGCGGCACCGCAGCCACCGGGAAGGGTTCGCGCTCGACCGCCATCAACGCCTGGCTGGTGACCCAGATCGGGGTCTGGTCGGAGGAGGCCGAATAGCGGTAGTGGCCATCGCCGGCCTGGCGGGCCGCGATGTAGGAGAGTGGTGAGCGCCCGCCGCTGGTGACCGAGGCGGGATCGGTCCCGGCCGCGATCAGGCCCTGGATCCCCCAGGCGGTGGACTGCGAGTTGGTGCCGCCCCCGTACAGCGCCCAGCCCCCGTCCGAGCTCTGCGCCCGGCGGAGGAAGCCAACGCCCTTGGACAACGCCGGCCCGCGACCCGCGACCGCCAGCGCCTGCAGCGCCGAGCCGGTGCTGTCGGGGGTGCTGGGCTGGCCGGGCTTGAGGCCCCAGCCGCCGTCGCCGTTCTGCGCGTTTCGCAGCCAGCGCCCCGAGCGCTCGAGCGCGCCCGCGGGGGTCCCCCCCGCCCTCAGCGCCAGGACCCCGAACGCCGTCAGGTCGACGTAGCCCGAAAACGAGCCGTTGCCTGCCCGGTAGGAGCGCAGTTTGGCGACCAGATCGCGCCCGTCGAACGAGCGCGGGCCGGCTCCGGCCCCGGCGAGCGCGAGCACCGTCTTCTCCAGGTCTGCCACCGAGCGGATCTCCGAGGCGTGCGAACGCAGGAAGTCGAGCGGGCTGCGGCCGCCGCGGCGCAGGTCGAGCGGGTTTCGCCGCGAGGCCTCCATCCCGAGCATCGCCCAGGCGGTCATGTCGACGTTCGAGGAGGCGGTCGGCGTGGCGCCGAAGCCGCCGTCGGAGTTCTGCTGGCGCTCGAGGTAGATGCGAGCGTCGGTGGGGGCGCCGGCCTCGGCCCGCGGTGCCGTGGTGATCGTTGCCGCCGAGACGATCGCGATCAGCACGACCGGCAGCGCCGGCGCCGGCCGCCAGGTGAACTCGAGGCGGTCGCGGAAGCGCGAGATCATCCGTACCAGGGCGGGCCCGGCGGCGAAGGCGATCGCGAAGTTGCCCAGGGCGTGGGCGAGGTTGAAGGGGATCCCACGCGCCGAGAGCGCCAGGTAGCGGTCGAGCGACTGCTCGCCGCCGTAGCTGACCATCACCGAGAGGTCCAGGAGCGCGCCATAGGCGAGCCCGGCAGCGGCGCAGGCGGCGGCCAGCCCGAGGCGACCGAGCCGCCGGCCCGAAAGCGCTGCCAGGCCGGCCCCGGCGAGCCCACAAAGGCCCCAACCGGCCATCTGCCAGGCCGTCCACGGTCCCTGCCCGAGCCAGAGGTTGGAGACCGGCGCCGCCAGCGCTCCGACGGCGAATCCCGGGGCGCCGCCGAGGGCGAAGCCGGTGATCAGCGCCACGTCGGTGGTGGCGACGACGCTCGGTATCGGGGCGAAGACCAGCCGGCCGGCGACCGCCAGCGCGGCCAGCGCCGCGACCAGCGCGACCATCCGCGAGGACGGGCGCGAGCGCTCATACCAGGCGATCCCGCCGGCGATGACGAGGCCGAGGAGCGCGAAGACGACGAGCTGCCAGCTGAGCATTACTCCGACGGCTCCTCCGCTTCGCGT
>JBDTSW010000107.1:0-6830 GCA_039930945.1 bacterium | reverse complement strand
GCGCCGGCCGCCTTCCGCGCGAGCGGGTGAAGGGCCGGGCACCGTGCGAGCCCCCGGGCGGAATCCAACCCGGGCACCGGCGAGCTGCGAAGACGGGAAGCCGTCCCATCCCGTCGGCACATTTGCCGCTCGTTTGCGAATCGCACCTGGCGAGGCCGTCCTTCGGGGCGGCCTCGCTCTTTTTCCCCCGCTCGCTAGGCCAGCTGCCTGGCGCCCGGCAGGTACTGCTCCCAGGCGACCGGGATCCGCGGGCTGGCGATGCGGATGAACACCGTCGGGCCGGGCGGCCTGGGATGGTTGGCGGGGTGCATCGCGGCCTCGTGCGGGGTGCGGTTGCCCTTGCGCCGGTTGCAGGGGGCGCAGGAGGCGACGATGTTGTCCCAGGCGGAGTTGCCGCCGCGGCTGCGCGGCATCACGTGGTCGACCGTGAGCCCGGTCGCCTGGTGGCCGCAGTACTGGCAGGTCCAGGAGTCGCGGGCGAGGACGGCCTTGCGGGTGATCTTGCGCCGGTGCACGTCGCGGGGGATGCGGACGTAGCGAATCAAGCGGATCACGCACGGCCGGCGCATCGCCATCCGCTCCGAACGCAGTGAGCCGTTTCGCTCCTCCAGCACCTCGGCGCGGTCCTTCAACACCAGCACGGCGGCGCGGCGCATGGTGCAGACGTTGATCGGCTCGTGGCTGGCATTGAGCACCAGAACCCGGCCCCCCTCGCTACCCACGGGCCGGTGCCCGTTGGGCGAATGGTTGCCGTTGACCGCGACGACGCCAGCCCCGCTTCTCATGGCGCTGGAAGTGTAGACCGGGCGCTGCCGGGCCGGGGCGGGCGCCCAGACCCTAGGCTGCGGGAATCCCCGGCGAGGAGATCGGGTAGCTGCCCAGCACCCGCACCGACTCGGCCTTGCCGCGCACCGCCTCGATCGCCGCGGCGACCTCGGGCTGAGAGTCGCGCCCCTCCAGATCGATGAAGAACATGTAGCGCCCGAGCCCGCGACGGCGCGGCCGGGACTCGATCCGGGTGAGGTTGACGTCGCGGCTGGAGAACTCGGTGAGGGCGTCCACCAGCGCCCCCGGATGGTCCTCTCCCAGCTCGGAGAAGATCAGCGTCGTGCGCCAGCGGCCGTCGCCCTCGGGGCGGGTGCCGGCGGGTGCGACCCAGACGAAGCGGGTGACGTTGTCGGGCTCGTCCTCGATCCCCGCGCGGAGGACGACGCCGCCGTAGAGCGCGGCCGCCGAACTGCCACCGAGCGCGGCCCAGGGCTCGTCAGACTCGCTCACCACCCGCACCGCCTCGGCCGTGCTCGGGGCGCCGCGCGTCTCGGCGTTCGGCAGGTTCTCGCGGATGAAGCGCGCACACTGCGCGTTTGCCTGCGGGTGCGAGAGCACCGCCTCGACGCGGTCGAGGTCAAGCGCCGTCCGCGCGATCAGGTTGTGGCTGACCGGGAGGTCGTACTCGCCGGCGATCGTCACCGAGCGCGCGTCGAAGGCGAGCGCGTCGAGGGTGGCGCGCACCGCTCCCTCGATCGAGTTCTCGAAGGGGACGAAGGCGCGGTCCGCCTCGCCCTCGGTGACGGCGACGATCGCCTCGTAGACGGTCGAGCTCGGGATCGCCTCGATCTCGTGACCATCCGTGGCTGCGCGCAGCGCGTCCTCGCTGAAGGTGCCAGGCGGGCCCAGGTAGGCGATCCGGATCACGCAGGCGACGCTAGCGGACTGCGTGCTTCGCTACTCGAAGACGACCGTGTAGGTGCTGGTGTTGTTGTCGGTCAGCTCCTCGCCTGGCACCGGGCCGACGGTGACCTCGAGGGTGAGCTCGTCGCCCGGAGAGGGGTCGGGCTGGATCTCGAGCTTGGCGCTCTTGGTCACGCCGGCGGTGATCTTGGGGATCGTGCCATCGCCCTCCACGGTCTTGGCGCCGCCGCTGAGCGTGAACGAGACCGGGACGTCGGTCTCGCTGTTGTCGCCCTGGTTCTGGGCCGAGACCTCGAGCTCGTAGGGGACTCCGCCCGAGATCGTGGTGGCCACGTCGGGCGAGAGCGTGGTGCCGTTGATCTGGGTCTCGATCAGCTCCAGGCCGTGGATGCCCGGGGCGACGTCGCCCGAGCTCCCGGCGACGCCGGCGAGCGTCGCTCCCAGCGTCGTCGGGTCGAGCCAGTCCTCGATCGGCTCGGGGAGGAAGTCGGTGTCGGGCAGCGTCTCCTTCTGGGTGATCGCGGCGTCGGCAAAGGCGACGGTGATCCCATCGCGCGAGCGCCGGTAGAGGACGTCGCTGGCGAGGAAGTAGCGCATGTAGGTGGCGATCCGATCGATCGCCTTCTTCGGGTCGTTGCCCAGAGCGGTCGAGATCTGGTCGGCGGTTCCGGCGATCCCGTCGCGTCGCAGCTTGAAGGCCAGCTCCAGCTCGCTCTGCGCCTCGGCCAGGTCGTCGGGCGTGCCCAACCCCCGGACGCGCTCCAGCAGGCTCTCCGCCGTCGAGCGGTCGTTGGAGATCTCGGCCTTGAAGTCGAGCTCGCTGAGGTCACCGGGGTCCTTGAGGCGGCCGAAGAACTCCTGGGAGAGGGCCTGTGACTCGGTCGTGATCGAGACCAGGTCGCGGACGTAGTTGTCGTAGTTGCGCTCCTTGCGCGCGTCGAGGCAGCCGCGAACGCCGATGACGACGAGGATGATCACCCCGACCGAGATCGCCAGGAAGAGCAGTCGCCGGGCTATGTATGGGCGCTGGCGAGCGCCCCCGTGGCTGCGTGACGGGCCCTGGTCGTCGGGTGGGAGTGCGTCGTCCTCGTCGAAGAAAGCCAAGATCGCCCTTCCGGGGTCTTCGTCCCTCAGATTATGCGACCTGGGACGGAGGGCACTCGCGCCGCAAGCGCCGATCCACACTAGATCGCGGCTCGCAAGACCGCTGGCAGGAGCCTGTCGTCGGCAGGAGGCGCCGCGGTGGCGGCGAACGGGATCTCGAATGCAGGGCGAGCTCGTGATGGACCGGTTCCGCCTGCGCGAGCGGATCGGCTCGGGCGGGATGGGCACGGTCTACCGGGCCTTCGACGAGCGCCTGCAGCGCGACGTGGCCGTCAAGGAGGTGATGGTCGGCGACCCCGACCGGGTGATGCGCGAGGCGCAGGCCGCGGCACGCCTCAACCATCCGGGGATCGTGACCCTCTATGAGATGGGAGTCGAGGGACACCGGGCCCTGCTGGTCAGCGAGCTGGTGGCCGGGTCGACCCTGGACGAGCTCGCCCGCGACGGGGATCTCTGCGACCGTGACGTCGCCGAGCTCGGCGCCGACATCTGCGAGGCGCTCGAGCACGCCCACTCCAACGGCGTCGTCCACCGCGACGTCAAGCCCCAGAACGTGATCGCCCGCGACGACGACGGCGCCGGGCGCCGCGCCAAGCTGATGGACTTCGGCATCGCCAGCCTCGCCGGCTCGGCCACCCTGACCGCCACCGGCGAGGTGGTCGGGACGCTCGCCTACATGTCGCCGGAGCAGGCGGAGGGAAAGCCCGCCGCCGATTCGTCCGACACCTACTCGCTGGCGCTGACCCTGTACGAGTGCTGGGCCGGGCTCAACCCGGTTCGGCGGGATACCCCCGCGCATACCGCCCGCGAGCTGGGCAACCCGCTGCCGTCGTTGTCGCAGCAGCGACCGGATCTGCCGCGGTCGCTGGCCGCGACCGTCGACCGCTGTCTGCAACCGGACGCCGGACGCCGCCCGTCGCTGGCCGAGTTGCGGGGTTCGCTCGAGGGAGCGGTCCCCCGGCTCGACGCCCGCTACGCGGTGCCGGCGCCGCTCGCCTCCGAGCCCCGAACGGGCCCCGGGTGGCATCGGCCGGATGCTCCTCGGCTGGGGGTGGCGGCAGGCCTGGTCGCCGCGATCGCCCTTGCGGCCGGCCCCCTCGGGCGCCCCGGGCTGGCGGTCGTGGCCGCGATCCTGGTGATCCCGGCGCTGCTGTTCGCGTCGAGCCCCGCGCGGATCGCGCTGCCGGGCCTCGCGGTCGCCCTCGGCGCCGTCTCGGCGGGAGCCGCCTATCCGGCGGCCGCGGCCTCGATCGAGCGCACCCCGATCGCGCGGTTCGCCCTTGGCGCACTCGGCTGGTGCTGGCTTCTGAGCGCGTCGGTGGCGCTGGCTATCGCACCTCCGGCCGGGCTCGTCGACCCGCCCCCGGGGGGCTGGGACACGACCGCGAGCGCCACCTTCGACTCGCTGATCTCACCGCTGCTCGAGCCCACGGCGCTGTTGGGCATGGTCGCCTTCGGCGCCGGGTCGGTCGTCCTCGGCTGGGTTCTGGGTGCCCGCCACGTGGCGATGGCGGCGTTCGGCGCACTGCTGTGGGCGGCGGCACTGTCTGCCGTCGTCAGCGCGGTCGGCGACGGGAGCCTGGCGTGGGCTCCGCTGGTGATCGCGGCCTCGGCTCTCGCCGCCGTCGCGGCCCGGTTCCGGCCCGGCGGGCCGGCGCCGCGCATCGCCCGGCCGCCAAGCGCGACGCCGAGCCCGCCCGCAACAGCCTGAAGGGCGGCGTCGGCGACGACGAGCCGTGACGAGTTGGGCACTAGGATTCCCGAGCGCGCACCCGCCTACGAGCCGGCATCGGCTGGCCTGAGCCGGTCCGGCGCCGTGTCAAGGGAGAAGGAAAGATCAGCGTTCTTCGCAACCTGGAGCAGAGGCTCGAGAATCTCGTCGAGGGGGTGTTCAGCCGCACCTTCTCCTCGCAGGTGCAGCCGGTCGAGATCGCCCGCAAGCTGGCGAAGGAGATGGACGCGCACAAGTCGACGTCGATCTCGCGCATCTACGTGCCCAACCAGTATGCCGTGTGGATGTCGGAGGAGGACCGCAAGCGCTTCGAGGGCTACGAGAGCTCGCTCGGCCAGGAGCTCTCCGCCTACCTGCTCGAGCACGCCCGCCGCAACGACTACGCGCTGTTGACCCGTCCCGAGGTGAACCTGGAGACGGACGAGCGCCTGCGGCTCGGCGAGTTCGGGATCCAGACGCGGATGGTGAAGCCGCCCCAGCGCCAGGGGGAGGAGCCCTCGCAGGGCGAGCAGGGACACACGATGGTCTACTCGGTGCCGCCGAAGCAGACGTCCAAGCGCAAGCGCGCTCCAACCGCCAATCTGACGCAGACGAAGGCGATCGTCTCGATGGACGATCGCCGCTACGTCCTCGACGGCCCGGTCGCCTCCCTCGGCCGCTCGCGAGAGTGCGACTGCGTCTTCGCCGACCCCAACATCTCGCGCAAGCACGCCGAGCTTCGCCGCGGCACCAGCGGCGACTGGCAGATCATCGACCTCGGATCGACCAACGGGGTCACGGTCAACGGCCGCCGGGTGGACCAGTCGCGGCTCTCGCCCGGCGACGAGGTCTCGCTGGGAACCTCGCACTTCACCTTCGACATCGAGCATTGATGCGAACCGCCACCAACATCCTCGGAGGCAGCCTTGGATAGCGAGCCGATTGCGGTTGCGCTCAAGTTCGGGTTCTTGATCGTCCTCTACCTGTTCCTGCTGTGGGTGGCGCGGAGTGCGCTGCGGGAGGTGCGGACGACGGCGATGCCGGCGCCGGAGGTGACCGGGTTCCACCCCGTCGGCCCGGGTGGGCGGGAGCCCGGCACAGACGCCTCGCTGGTCGTGCTCAAGGGAGGCGGGCTGCAGCCGGGCGAGCGCTACGACCTCTTCGGCGGCCTCTCGATCGGCCGCTCGACCGAGGCCGACGTTCGCATCGAGGACCGCTTTGCCTCCGGGATCCACGCGAGACTGTTCTCCCGCAGCGGCGGCTACTACGTGGAGGACATGGGCTCGACCAACGGCACCTTCCTCAACGGCGCCCAGCTCCAGGGCGAGAGCGTGCTGGGCGACCTCGACGAGGTGCGCATCGGCGACACCGAGTTCCGCTTCGAGCTGGAGGTCCCCGCCTAGTGGGCCTCCCAGGAACGTTGCACCCGAAAGCGGCGGTCGCAGATCGCCGCCATGCGGCGTCCTCAGTCGCCCGAGTAGCGCTGCTACTCGGGCTCCCTGCGTCCTTGCCTGACGACGCCTGCGCCTCGCCGTTCCGGGCACCACATCCCCGGGAGACCCACTAGTGGCGCTGCGGATCGACGAGCAGGCGTTCATCTCGGACACCGGCCGGCAGCGCTCCGCCAACGAGGACTCGTTCTTCGCGGGCTCCCCGGTCTTCGCCGTGGCCGACGGCATGGGCGGGGCCCAGGCGGGCGAGGTGGCGTCGCGGATCGCCGCCGAGTCGCTGCAGGCGGCCGAGCGCGGCTCCGAGGCGCCGGAGGCCTACCTGCGTTCGATCGCCGAGGGCGCCAACCGCCGGATCCACGAGCACGCCGCCGAGGACGAGTCCCGCTCGGGAATGGGCACCACCTTCACCGCCGCGCTGGTCGAGGGAGACGAGATCAGCATTGCCCACGTCGGCGACAGTCGCGCCTACCTGTTCCGCGGCGGCGAGCTGCGCCTGCTCACCTCCGACCACTCGTTGGTCGAGGAACTGCGCCGCCAGGGCAAGCTCACCCACGAGCAGGCCGAGGACCACCCGCAACGCTCGATCATCACCCGCGCGCTCGGGCCCGAGCGCGAGGTCGAGGTCGACACCGTCACCTACAAGGCCAAGCCGGGCGACGTCTTCCTGCTCTGCTCCGACGGCCTGACGACGATGATCAAGGACGACCGGATCGCCGCCGCGCTCGCCCACTCCGACACCCTCGAGGAGACGGCGCGCCGGCTGATTGATGAGGCCAACACCGCGGGCGGGCGCGACAACATCACGGTCGTCCTCTTCCGCGTCGCCACCGCGGGCGCGGAGGCTCCGGTCGCCGAGGGCGCGACGCTGAGCG
>JBDTSW010000106.1:0-6925 GCA_039930945.1 bacterium | reverse complement strand
CCCGTTGTTCATCCGGGCCTCCTTGGAGGCTGGGGGTGTCTACCCACCCAGCTCCACAGGAGGACACCGGATGAAGCTCCCCACTAACGCCGCTCTCAGTCTCGACGCATCGGCGAGCGAACCGCGGGCGCGCTACAACTTCGCGGAGCTCCGGGGCGTGATACGGTTAACCAAGTGGTTAAGTATCGTACGCTCGATGGCACCTTTGGTGCGCTCTCCGATCCGACCCGTAGGCAGATGATGCTGCGGCTTCGGGAAGGGGAGGCGTCGGTGGGCGAGCTTGCCGCGCCGCACAAGATGTCGCTACCGGCGATCTCCAGGCACATTCGCGTGCTCGAGGACGCTGGGTTGGTCTTCAAGCGGAAGCAGGGCCGGCAGCATTACTGCTCGCTGGCCACCTCGCCGCTGCAGGAGGTTGACGCGTGGTTGCGCCGTTTCCGCGATCCGCCCGCGATGGCGACTGCAACTCAACGAGAGGAGAAGCATGGCTAAGTTCGTGCTCATCTACAACGGCGGCAAGCCGCCGTCAAACGAGGAAGAGAAGGACCGCGTGATGGCTGCCTGGGGGCAGTGGTTCGAGAGCCTCGGAGAAGCGCTGGTCGACGGTGGCAACCCGTTGGGCCCGCCGAAGTCGATCGGTGGCGAGGCCACCGAGGCGGCGAGCGGCTACAGCATCCTTCAGGCCGGCGATCAGGACGCGGCCGTGGAGCTCGCCAAGGGCAACCCGATGACCCGGGAGGACGGAACCCGGATCGACGTCTACGAAGCGTTCCCGATGTAGGAAGCGCGGTGGGATCGTCCGGCCGATCGCGGCCCGGCGATCCCACCGACGTGGGGCAACCCCGAGCCGGCGCTAGCTGCGGTCGGGACGGTCGGGGTAGATCTCGTCGATCGTCAGCAGCGCCCGGAAGGGAGCCTCCGACGCCGCTTCGATCGCCTCGCCGCCGCCGGCGAGACGGTCGACGACGCAGACGGTCGCGGCGATCTCCAGGCCCTGCGAGCGGATGCGCTCGATCGCGGCCACCGTCGAGCCGCCGGAGGTGACCGTGTCCTCGACCACGAGGCAGCGCGCGCCGGGCTTGACCGGCCCCTCGATCCAGCGCTGGAGGCCGTGCTGCTTGCGGGTGCCGCGGACGAAGAAGCCGACGAGGTCCTCGCCACCGGGGGCGGAGATCGCGGCGCAGGCGAGCGGGATCGCGCCCATCGTCGGCCCGCCGACCGCGACGGCGCCGAGATCGTGGGCCGCTGCCGAGATCAGCTCTCCGGCGGCGTGGAACGCCCCGGGCCGCAAGAGCGCCCTGCGGGCGTCGACGTAGTACTCCGCCTTCGCTCCTGAGGAGAGCGTCACCGCGCCGATCACCAGGGCGTGCTCGCGCAGCTCGGCGAGCAGCTTCGCTCGGGGATCAGTTGTAGACAAAGATCTGCATCCCGATCGAGACCCAGTTGTAGATGAACCGGGAGTTGGGGATCGGGTTGCGGATGCAGCCGTGGCTGGCGTTGTAGGGCGGCACCGAGTGGTAGCCGTGGATCGCCTCGCCCCGGTTGTAGTAGACCGAGTAGTACATGCCGATGCTGTTGAAGCCCGGCTGACGGCGATAGAAGCGGTAGGTGCCCCGATCCGAGGGCGTCGCGGGCGCTCCGGTGGAGACGTGGAAGATGTACTGCGCGCGGCCGTGGTCGGCGAGCACCATCACCTGTCGTGAGACGTCGACCTCGACGTGGCGGCCTGCGCCCGGGCGGGCGAGGCGGAACGAGCCCTTGCCGTCGGCGAGCCGGCGGAACATCCCCGAGGTGGCATCGAAGTTCCGCGACATCCGGTTGACCTTGCGGAAGGCCATCACGGCGCGCTTGGTGGGCTCGCCGTAGCCCTTGCCGACCGAGACGTAGTAGCCCTGGCGGCGCAGCAGTCGGTTGAACAACTGCACGTCCTCGCCGTGCTGGCCCGGGTGAAGGTTGGGGTACTTGACGCCGAAGCGCCGCGACTGCTTGTCGGCCGCCTCCTGGTCGGGCGTCGCCTCGTGGAAGGCCTTGACCTGGTATTTGCCGTCGCGGATGAACCTCGGCGAGGGCATCGCGACCCTGCCGAGATCGCGGTGTCCCACCTGCTTGACGCGGAGCTTTCGCTTCTTGATCGTCTTATGGCCCTTGGTCAGCATGACGACGATCTCCTGGCCCGCGACGAAGGGCTTCATCCGGGCGATCGACTTGACCCGCTTGCCGACGGCGACGGAGCCGTCTCCGGCCCCCTCGATTCGAAGGATGATCCTGGCCGGCACGGGGGCGCGCCGGTCCACGGGCGGCGTCGCCTCGGCGTCGGCGTCGGCGGTGGGCGGATCGCCCTGGCGGGCCGTTGCCGCAACCGGCAGCGCGATCGCGAGCGAGACCGCCAGTCCACCCGCCAAGATCAGAGCCCGGAGCCCGTTCACCGGCGGCATTCTGTCACGCCGCGACGGCGGACGCCGCCGATCGGTGGCGGGCCCTCGCTCACGAGGTGAGGATGACGAAGGCGAGCGCGTTGTTGAAGGCATGGATCGCGACCGGAGGCCAGATCGAGCCCGTCCGCTCGTACAGCCACGAGAGCGCGATTCCGAAGACGGCGAGCTGCAGGACCACGCCCCAGGTCCCGGCCCCGGTGTAGTGGAAGAGCCCCCAAAGGCCCGCCGAGATCGCCGCCGCGGCGACGAAGGGCAGGCGCCTGCGCATGCCCACGAACATGAAGCCGCGAAAGAACAGCTCCTCGGTGATCGGCGCCACGATGATGATGAAGAAGCCGATGGCGGCGTCGCCGAGCGCGTTCTCGCCGTAGCCGAGCTCCTCGGTGACGTTGTCCTGCTCGGGCTGGATCGCGACCGCGATCAGGATCGCGCAGCCGACGTAGGCGAGGTAGGCGATCGCGGCGGGCTTCCACGGCGCCACCAGCGGGCGCCGCAGGCCGAGGGCGATCGACGGGGTGAGGGCCCCGGGGGCGGACATGAGGAAGGCGACCGCCACCAGGCTGCCCGCCAGCATCGCCTGCAGGGTCAGGCGTGCGCCGAGGCTGTCGAGGCCGGAGTCGAAGGCCGAGACGATCATCACCTCGACGATCGTCACCGTCAGCAGCACTACGAGCCCGATCAGCACCTGGCCCGGGCCCCAGCCGACGCGGGGCAGCGCCCCGGGGGTCGGCGGTGGCTCGCCGGCGTCGACCGCCGGGGCCTGCGGGCCCGGTGGATCGGTTGCCGGCGGGGGCGTGGACTCGTTCACGCGGGCATCGTCCCAGCTCAACTCACCAGGTCCACCAGCGAGGTCAGCGAGGCAATGTCGCCGGCGCCGTCGCGGTCGATCAGCAGCGCCCGGATCCCGGCGGCCCGCGCCGCCTCCAGGTCTTCGGCCGGGGTGTCGCCGACGTGGATCGCCTCGGCGGGCTCGCATCCGGCGAGTTCCAGCGCCGGCTCGAAGATCGCGGGGTCGGGCTTGCGAGCACCCGCCTCGGCCGAGGTGACGACGCCGTCGAATAGATGGCGCAGGCCGCAGCCGGCCAGGACCCCGGGCAGCGAGCAGTCCCAGTTGGAGACGCAGACCAGGCGCAGCCCCAGCTCTCGCAGCCTCGAAAGCGCGGGCTCCGAGTCCGGGTAGGCGCGAAAGCGGATCGCGCCCATCATCGTCGCGGCGTCGACCTCGCGGCCCAGCCGCGCGGAGAGCACCTCCGCCGAGCGGCGTCGCAGCTCCGCCAGCGAGGCGGGGTCGCTGCCGGTGTGGCTGTGATCGCGGTAATAGGCCATTTCGGCGCGAACCGCGTCGACCAGGCGCGCGTCGGCCTCGATCCCGATCGCCTCGGCCAGATGGTCCCAGGGCGGCTCGAGCTCGACCACGGTGCCGAGCGCGTCGAGGAAGACGGCGCGTGTGTGACGGTTCTGGGGTTCGAGCATCTCCATGGGCGGGCATTTTGCCGCGCGGAGCAGCGGTCTCCGGCTGCGCTCCCGTCGTCCTTGCGAAACTGTCCGCGTGGACCCTTCCTTCTGGGACCAGAATGGCGACCTGATCTCGGCCGCGATCACGATGGTGGTCGCGATCCTGATCGCGCTCGCCGTTGACCGGTTCGTGATCGGGCGCGGGGCGCGCTACGCCGAGAAGGTGACCGAGACGGGCATCTCGCGCGCGGGCCAGACCCGGCTGCGGCTGATCCGGCGCCTCGTCTTCGTCGCCATCGTGCTGATCGGCGCCGCCCTCGCCCTGAGCCAGTTCGACAAGCTCTCCAAGCTGGCGACCGGCCTGCTCGCCGCGCGCGCGGTGCTGGGGCTGGTGCTGGGGCTGGCCGCCCGCCAGGTGCTGGCCAACCCGATCGCCGGGATCCTGCTGGCGATCACCCAGCCGATCCGGATCGGCGACACGATCGAGATCGGGCGCGAGGCCGGCCGCGTCGACGACCTGACCCTCGCCTACACCTACATCGACACCCGCGACGGCAGGCTGATGGTCGTCCCCAACGAGATCGTCGTCACCAGCGTCGTCTTCAACCGCTCGACCGGTGACCGCACCGCGCCCGCCAAGGCCTCGGTCTGGCTGCCGTCCGGCGCCGACGTCGGCAAGGCCCGCCGGGCCCTGGCAGAGCTGGAGGCGAGCTCGATCGAAGTCGCCGAGATCACCCCCGAGGGCGTGCGCCTGGAGGTGCACGGCCGCAGCGACCCCTCGCGCACGGTGATGGAGGGCGAGGAGGCCGTTCTGCGCGAGCGCTCCCACGAGGCCCTGCGCGAGGCGGGCCTGCTGCACGCGTAGTCCCCGCCCCCGGCATCCGCGCGAGGCGACGATGGTCGCTCGCTACCCTTCCGGTGAGCCTATGACCGCGCGTGCACGCAAGCGCCACCGCTCGCGAGGGTCGTCGCCGGGAAAGAAGGTCCTGCTCGCGCTGGGAGTGTTCGTCGCCCTGATCGGGATCGGCGTGGCCAGCGTCGGGTTCTGGGTACTGGACGTCGCCGCCTCGGCCCCCTCGATCAGTGAGCTGAAGCCCATCAAGCGGGGCCAGACGTCGTTCATCTACGCCTCCGACGGCTCCGAGCTGGGCGCGATCCAATCGGATGCGATCAGGCTGCCCGTCGGGCTGGGCGAGATCCCGAGGTCGCTCGAGCGGGCGACGGTTGCGATCGAGGACGAAAACTTCTACGAGCACGGTGGTGTCGACTATCAGGCGATCGTCCGCGCGGCTTTCGAGAACCTCGAGGCCGGTGAGGTCCGACAGGGCGCCTCGACGATCACCCAGCAGCTCGCGCGCAACCTCTACATCGCCGATCCCGAGGACGACATCCAGCGCAAGATCGTCGAGGCCAAGCTGGCGGGCGAGCTGGAGGACGAGCACGACAAGTCGTGGATCCTCGAGCAGTACCTGAACACGGCCTCCTACGGGACCAATGGCGGCCGCACCGCCGTCGGGGTCGAGGCTGCCGCGCAGGTGTACTTCTCCAAGCACGCGAGCGAGCTGACGCTGGCCGAGTCGGCGTTGCTCGCCGGCCTGCCCCAGGCTCCCTCCGAGTACAACCCCTTCCTCAGCCCCGACGCCGCGATCGAGCGCCGCAACCTGGTCCTGCGCGAGATGTACGAGCAGGGCCACATCTCCCTCGAGGAGGAGGAACGGGGTCTGAAGGCCGGGCTCGGGCTGCTGGGCAGCGATCGCTTCGAGACGATCCGTGAGCCCTACTTCTTCAACTACGTCGAGCAGGAGCTGATCTCCAAGTACGGCGTCAACACCGTCCGCCAGGGCGGGCTCAAGGTCTACACGACGATCGACCCCCGCCTCCAGGACGTGGCGCGCGAGGCCGTCGACGACGGCGTCGCCCCGCTCGGCGGTCCGGCCGGAGCGCTGGTCTCGACCGATCCCTCCACCGGCGACATCGTCGCCATGGCCTCCTCCGGCGACTTCGCGGCGCGCCAGTACAACCTGGCCGCACAGGGCCGCCGCCAGCCGGGATCCTCGTTCAAGCCGTTCGCCCTGGCCGAGGCGATCTCGGAGGGGGTCGATCCGGACGCGACGTACTATCGGGGCACCAGCCCGGTGACGATCAAGATGGGCGCCTACTCCGCTCCCTGGGTGGTCAACAACTCGAGCGAGGCCTCGAGCGGGACGCTCAGCCTGACCGCCGCCACGACCGCGTCGACCAACGCCGTTTACGCTCAGCTCGCGGTCGACATCGGCCCCGACAACATCGCCGACATGGCCCACGACCTCGGGATCACGACCCCGCTCGACGGGTTCCCGGCCGAGACGATCGGCGGGCTGCGCATCGGCGTCTCCCCGCTGGAGATGTCGAACGCCTACGCGAGCTTCGCCAACGGCGGCCTCCACAACCCGGCGACCGCGATCGCCAAGGTCGAGTTCCCCAACGGCGACGTCGACGAGCCCGACCCCGCTGAGTCCAACCGCGCCCTGTCCGCGGGCGAGGCCTACGAGGTCACCCGGATCCTGGAGACGGTGGTCGACAGCGGCACGGCGACCGCCGCCAACTACGGCTGCTCCGACATCGCCGGCAAGACCGGGACCACCGACGAGAACACCGACGCCTGGTTCGTCGGCTACACGCCGAACCTCTCGACCGCGGTCTGGATCGGCTATCCGGACAGCCGGACCACCCTCGGGTCGTCCGCCTTCGGCGGTACCTATTCGGCCCCGATCTGGAACGAGTTCATGTCCCAGGCCGACCCCGCCTGCGACAGCTTCGACGTGCCCGACGAGCTCCCCGACCTCTCCAGCTTCTCGGGCGAGCACACGGTCTCGGGCTCGGAGCCGGACCCCGCCTACGACACCGACACGACCACGACCACCAAGCAGTCGGACGCCTACGACGATGCTCAACTGCAGCCGGGCGCAGACCCCGCCGGCGGCGGTGGCGGAGGCAACAACGGCGATTAGCGGCGAGTTCGCGCTGATCTCGAAGTTGCGCGAGCGGCTCGAGCG
>JBDTSW010000105.1:0-7159 GCA_039930945.1 bacterium | reverse complement strand
ATCAGCGCGCCCAGGTCGGCGCCGGCCTCGATCTCGGGCAGGCCCTCGATGGCGAGGATCTCGGCGCTCATTGCGGCCGGTTGACGGCGCCGAGATCGAGGGCCGCGAGCGCGGCGGCGGTCTTCGGCGCACGCTCGGGATCCTGCTTCAGGGCGACGGCGAGCTCGCGCAGGTCGTCGGGGGTGTCGAGGTCGAGCGCAAGCGAGTCCAGCTCTGAGACCTCGACCTCGAGCCCGCGAGCCTGAGCCCGCTCGACGTGGCGCTCGCGGCTCCCGGGGCCGAACCCCGGAGCGATCGCGTCGGCGGGGCAGAGCAGCAGGGCGTTGGTGCCGCTGCCATGGCGGTCAGGCACGACCGCAACACGGTCGGGACGCATGCGGGCGAGCGCGCCGCCGAGCTCGGCCGGGTCCAGCAGCGGGCAGTCGCCGGGAAGCAGGGCGGCGGCCCCGGCGCTCAGGGCCTTCGCGCGGATGATCCCCAACGTGGCCGCTTCGCTATGCCCGGCGTCGCTGGGGTCGCGCATCACCTCGATCGGCGTCTTCACCCGGCGCGCGTGGTCGATCGCGATCCGCTCCGCTCGGCCCTCGCCGGTGATCACGATCACGCGCTCGATCTCGGCGACCTCGGTGATCGCCGCCAGCACGTCGGCGAGCATCGCCCTGACCACCGCGGCCCGCGCTGGGCGGTCGAGCACGTCAAGCAGCCTCTGCTTGGCGGCGCCGAACCGCTTCACCGGCAGGATCGCGGCGGCCTTCAAAGCTCGCCCGCCAGCTCGATCACGCGCTCGGCGAGCGCCCGCCGGCCCTCGGCGCCCTCCATCAGCGTCGGGCAGACCAGCGAGCGAAGCTCCTCCGGCGCAGCGTCGGGATCGCCGTCATCGACGACGATCGCGTCGAGCAGGCCGGCGTAAAGCGAAACCACTCCGGCAGCCGAGACGGGGCGGCCGACCGCCGCCATGAAGGCCTCGGTCGGCCCCTTGATCGCCCGCCCGGCGACGAAGGGGCTGACCGCGATCACCGGCGCGGGGCTTGCCTGGATCGCCTCCCGAAGCGACGGCATTGCCAGGATCGGGCCGATCGAGATCACCGGGTTCGAGGGACCGACGACGATCGCATCCGCGCTCGCCAGCGCCTCCAGGGCCTCGGCCGTCGGCGCCGCCTCCCCGAGCCCGTCGATCTCAACCGCCTCGATCGGCGCTGCCCCGTGGTCGAGAATGAGGAACTCCTGCAGCCCGCGCCAGCCCGTCGACGTTCGCACCCGGGTGCGTACCGGCTGCTCGCACATCGGCAGCACCCTCGCGGTTGCACCCAGGGCCCGGGCGATCTGGCCCTGGGCGGCGGTCAGCGTCCCGCCCTCGGCCCGGAAGGTCGTGCGGTAGATACAGACCGCGAGGTCGAGGTCGCCCAGTTCGAACCAGCCCGGAGCGCCGAGGCGCTGCAGGCGTTCGCTGACGACCGAGGTGTCGTCGCGGATCCCGAAGCCGCGCTCTGAGTCGATCTCGCCGCTGAGCCAGTAGGTGACGAGATCGGGGTCGGGCGAGACGTGCAGGCCGTGAACCTCGACGTCGTCGGCGGTGTTGACGATCACCGCGAGGTCGGCGCCGATCAGATCCTGCAGCCCGGCGGCGAGCTTGGCGCCGCCGGTGCCGCCGGCGAGGAGCGCGACCTTCACGCCCAGTGGTCGGCGTCCGGCAGCCCGGTGAGCCGGATCCCGGCGTGGGCCTTGTAGCGGGTGTTGACCGAGATCAGCATCGGCGTCAGCTGCTCGACGATCCGGGCCATCTCGAGCGCGCCCGCGTTGACGGCGCGCAGCCCCGGGATCCGCTGCACGAGCGCGGCGACCCGCGACTTGTCGGCCTTGCGGTCGCCGCACAGCAGCACGTCCTCGCCTAGCTCGGCGCCGGGATCGCCGAGGACCGGGGCGCTGACGGTGTGCAGCGCGGCGACGACGGTCACCCCATCGGGGACCATCTCCTGCGCCTGCTGGGCGGCGGAGCCCTGCCAGACGCCCAGCGAGCGCGTGGCCTTGCCGCTGACGGCCGCCGCCAGGGGCACCGTGCAGTCGACGAGGATCTGCCCCGCCGTCAGCGCCTCGCGCAGGTTCGTCAGGTTCTCGGACTGGTTGCGGAAAGGGACGGTGAGAAGGACGACGGGGCCGCGGGCGGCGGCCTCGGCGTTCTCCAGCCCCTCGACCTCGCCTCCGTCGGGAGCCGCCTCGCGCACCCGGGCGGCGGCCTCGCCGGCGCGCTCGGCGCTTCGGGATCCGATCACCACCGGCTGCCCGGCTCGTGCCCAGCGCATTGCCAGGCCCCACCCCAGGGCGCCCGTTCCACCGATGATCGGAATCGGAGAGTCGGCCACGGCGCGGGAGTGTATGCGCGCTCGCCGTACACTCCCGGCCGGATGAGGCTCGAGGGGCGGAGGGCGCTGGTCACCGGCGGCGCACAGGGCATCGGGGCGGCGATCTCGCGCCGGCTCACCGCCGAGGGGGCCTCGGTCGTGATCGGCGACGTCAACCAGGAGGGCGCCGCCGGCGTCGCCGCCGAGATCGGCGCGACCGCGATCCATCTCGACGTTGCCGACCCGGCGTCGGCGCAGGCGGCGGTCTCCCGGCACGGCCCGTTCGAGATCCTCGTCAACAACGCCGGCACGGACGATTTCGCCTTCTTCACGGAGATCACCCCGGATCGCTGGCGGCGGCTGCTGGCGATCAACCTCGAGGGGGTCTTCGCCTGCACCCAGGCGGCGCTGCCGGCGATGCAGCAGGCCAAGTACGGGCGGATCGTCAACATCGCCTCCGAGGCCGGCCGCGTCGGCTCCAAGGGGTCCGCCGTCTACTCGGCGGCCAAGGGCGGAGTGATCGCGTTCACCAAGGTGATCGCGCGCGAGAACGGTCGCTACGGGATCACCTCCAACGCGATCGCCCCCGGGCCGATCGAGACTCCGCTGCTGATGGCCGCCCGGGAGCTCGGCGAGGTCGGCGACAAGATCATCGAGACGATGCGCTCCTCGACCCAGCTGCGGCGCCTCGGCCAGCCCGAAGAGGTCGCCGCCGCGGTCGCCTTCCTCGCCTCCGACGACGCCTCCTACGTCACCGGCGAGACCCTGGGTGTCTCCGGCGGGCTGGGGATGGTGTGACCGACGGCCTCGAGCCCGGCGTCACCCGGGTGGACGAGTTCACCGTCGACGACCGCCTGGCCACCGACGTCGGCGGCACCATCGGGATCCGCGTGCTCTCGACCCCCGGGCTGATCGGGATGATGGAGCGGACCGCGTCGATCCTGGCGATCGAGCACCTGCCCGAGGGAAGGGCCACCGCCCTAGGGGGCGAGATTCCGCCCGAAGAGCGCTCCTACCTGCCATGGCACGAAATAGTGCTCAGCCGCCCGGCCGGACGGTGTGGAGGCTGGCTCGCAGGCAGCACGGGGTGGTGGCGCGGCGGCAGCTGCTCGAGCTTGGGCTCACGCCCATGGCGATTGAGCACCGGCTGAAGAACGGTCGACTGCACCCGGTCCTGCGTGGCGTCTACGCCGTCGGGCGCCCGGAGATCACCAGACGAGGGCGGTGGATGGCCACCGCCCTGCGCTGCGGCGCCGCCGCCGCCCTGAGTCACGGGAGCGCTGCAGCGGCGTGGAGGATCAGGCGCGAGCCCGTGGGGCCAATCGAGATCTCCGTGCCCGCCGGCTCGTCCCACCGAGCCTCCGGGATCCGCGTGCACCGCCGATCTCACCTGCCCTTGACTCATCTCGCCGCCGTGGATGGCATCCCTGTGACCGATCCGATCCTGACGCTCGTCGATCTCGCTTCGCGGCTGTGCTCGAGTGAGTTGGAGGCGGTGATCAATGAGGCAGACAAGCGGGAGCTGGTCGCGCCCGAGGCGCTTCGGGCCGGGTTGGAGGCGTTCAAGGGGCACCGCGGCGTCCCTCGGCTGCGGCGGGTTCTGGGCCGGCACACCTTCGTCCTCACCGACTCCGAGCTGGAGAGGCGGTTCCTGCCGATCGCTCGAAGCGCCGGTCTGCCGCTGCCGCTCACCAACCAGCGGTTGAACGGGTTCCGGGTTGACTTCTATTGGCCGGATCTGAGTCTCGTCGTCGAGACCGACGGATTGCGCTATCACCGCACTCCGGCTGCTCAGGCGAGAGATCGCCGGCGCGATCAAGCGCACGCTGCGGCGGGCCTGACGCCGCTTCGCTTCACGCATGCCCAGGTCTGCTTCGAGCCCAATCAGGTTTGGACCACGCTTGCCTTGGTCGCCGGTCGTCTTGCCGAAGCGCGCCGCGCCGCCTAATCTCAACGCCCGTGAGCGCCTTGCCGGAAATCGTTCGCATCCGCGAGGTCGGCCCCCGCGACGGCTTCCAGAACGAGCCCGAGGTGCTGGCGACCGCCGACAAGGTACGGCTGATCGGGATGCTGGCCGACTCGGGCCTGCGGCGGCTGGAGGTCACCTCCTTCGTCCGCCCGGACGTGATCCCCCAGCTGGCCGACGCCGAGCAGGTGCTGGAGGCGGTCGAGCCCCGAGACGGGGTCTCCTACTCGGTGCTGATTCCCAACGAACACGGCCTTGAGCGGGCGCTGCGCCTTCGCCACCGCTTCCACGAGGTCAACCTCTTCCTCTCCGCCTCGGAGACCCACAACCGCCGCAACGTCAACCGCTCGATCGAGGAGTCGCTGCGAGGCCTCGAGGCGACGATCGCCGCCGCCCGCGAGGCCGGGCTCCGCTGCGAGGGCGTGATCTCGGTCTCCTTCGGCTGTCCCTACGAGGGTGAGGTCCCGCCCGGGCGCGTCTTCGAGATCGCCGAGCGCCTCGCCGCCGCCGGCTGCGAGGAGATCGGGTTCGGCGACACGACCGGGATGGCCAATCCCCGCCAGGTCGGCGAGTTCTTCGCCGCGGCAGCCGAGCGCCTCGGCGAGGTCGAGCTGACCGCGCACTTCCATAACACCCGCGGCCAGGGGCTCGCCAACGTCCTCGCCGCCCTCGGGCAGGGCGTCAGCTCCTTCGAGTCGGCCTTCGGTGAGCTTGGCGGCTGCCCGGTGCCGCCGGGGTCCACCGGGAACATCTCGACCGAGGACCTGGTCTCGATGCTAGAGGAGATGGGGATCCAGACCGGGATCGACCTGCCGAGCCTGATCGAGGCCTCGCGCGCGGCCCAGGAGCTGCTCGGCCGGCCGCTGGGGGCGCATGTGCTGCGGGCGGGGCCCGTCGACTGGCGCCGCTGAGGCATAGTCTGCAGCGATGCGAAGCGATCCCTTCCGCGCCGCGGCCGAGGCCAAGGACTTCTCGGCGGTGGACGAGCTCTTCAGCGAGGACGTCGTCTTCCGCAGCCCGGTCGTGTTCAAGCCCTACGAGGGCCGGGACGCCCTGCGGGTCCTGCTGACGGCGGTCGTCCAGATCTTCGAGGACTTCCGCTACGTCGAGCAGGTCGAGGACGGCGATGTCGCCGTTCTCCTGTTCAAGGCGCGAGTCGGCGATCGCCAGCTCGACGGGGTCGACGTGCTGCACTTCGGCGACGACGGCCTGATCTCCGAGATGATGGTGATGGTTCGCCCGATGAGCGGCATGCACGCCGTCGCCGAGGCGATGGCGGCCCGCCTCGAGCCCGCGACGAGCTAAGGAGCTGTTCGACCCGATGGAGATCAAGAAGGTGGGAGTGGTCGGCTGTGGTCTGATGGGCCACGGGATCGCGCAGATCTGCGCCCAGGCCGGCTGGGACGTGGTCGTCCGCGAGCTCAGCCAGGAGAAGCTCGACAAGGGCCTGGCGAAGATCGACAAGCAGCTCGCCCGCGCGGTCGACAAGGGCAAGCTGGAACAGGCCGACGCCGACGCGATCCGGGCCCGGATCTCGCCGACGCTCGACTACTCCGACCTCGCCGACTGCGACCTAGTGATCGAGGCGATCGACGAGGACCTCGGCAAGAAGCTGGAGATGTGGCGCCAGGTGGACTCGGTCGTCAAGCCCGAGGCGACCTTCGCCTCCAACACCTCGTCGCTGTCGGTCGCCGAGCAGGCGGCGGTGACCTCTCGCGGAGAGCGGTTCCTTGGGCTCCACTTCTTCAACCCCGCACAGGTGATGCCGCTGCTGGAGGTGGTGCGGGCGGATGGCACCGATGACGACGCCGTCACGCTCGGCTTCGAGCTGGGTGAGACGCTCGGCAAGACCACCGTCGCGGCCCGCGACAATCGCGGCTTCATCGTCAACCGCCTGCTCGTCCCGTACCTGCTGGACGCGATCCGCGCCCACGAACAGGGCGTGGGGTCGATCGAGGACATCGACCGCGGGATGATCGCCGGCGCCAGCCACCCAATGGGGCCGCTGACGCTGTCGGACTTCGTCGGGCTGGACACGCTGGCGTCGATCGCCGAGGTCATGCACGGCGCCTATGGCGAGGAGCGCTTCGCCGCCCCGGCGACCCTGACCAAGCTCGTGGACGTCGGCCACTACGGGCGCAAGTCCGGGCGTGGCTTCTATGACTACTCGGGAGATAAGCCGGTGCCGATCGAGCCCGACTGACTCCCGTCGGTCGCCTCCGCCCGCACCGGCCGGCGCGATTCGCTAAACCATCCTCGAACGAGAGGAGCAGCATGGACAGGGATTCGATCGAGCGCATCAGGACGGCGACCTTCACCGTCGCCCGCCGGGGCTACGAGAAGCGTCAGGTCGACCACTTCCTGGTCCAGTTGGCCGACTGGCTGGAGACCGGGGGAGAGGACGACGCCCGCAGCGAGGTCGTCCGCACCGAGCTGGAGCGGATCGGCAAGGAGACCTCAAAGATCCTCACCGACGCCCACGACGTCGCCGCGGGCCTGCGGGCCGGGGCCGACCGCGAGGCGGACGAGCAGCGCTCGGCGGCCGACCGCTACGCCAGCGGGGTGCGGGCCGAGGCCGACACGCATTCGGAGCGCACCCACATCGAGGCCGACGAGTACGCGAGCGAGACGCGCGGGGAGGCAGACGCCTACGCCGCGCGCGCCCGCAAGGAGGCCAACGCCGAGGCGGCGACGATGCGCGAGGACGCCGACGAGTACGCGATCACCACCCGGCGCGCGGCGGAGGAGGCGGCCGACGAGACCCGCCTCAAGGCCGAGCAACGCGGCGAGCAGATCGTCGAGGAGGCCGCCCGCAAGCGCTCGGAGACCGAGAAGCTGATCGCCGACCTCGAGC
>JBDTSW010000104.1:0-7257 GCA_039930945.1 bacterium | reverse complement strand
CGCGGGAGCGCGCGGCCAGGCTCAGCGCCTCCGGCGTGCCCGAGGCGAGCTCATGAGCGACGACCCGGCGCCCACTGGGCGCCGGCTGGAGCGTCTGCTGCCGATCGCATGCGTGGTCGCCGCCGGGCTCTTGATCGCGTCGGAGCTGATGACGACGTTCGAGTTCACCCTGCCCGGGGGAGAGGTGCCGTCGTCGCAGTCGGCCGGAGACCGCCACAGCTACGCTCAGATCGTGCTCGGGGCCTTCGCGATCTCGGCCCTGATCGTGGCGATCGTCAACGGCTCCAAGCCCGCTGCGTCCGCCGTCGCCGCCTGCGGCGTGATCGCGCTTCTGATCTTCCTGCTCCTCGACCTCCCGGACGCCAACAACGTCGGCACCCTCGACGACGCGCGCCAGTCCTTCTTCGACGCCGAGGCCGTGCCCCAGCCGGGCTTCTGGCTACAGCTGATCGGAGCCCTGGGCCTGGCGATCACCGGCGCCGCCCTGGCAACCCTGACCCCGGCGCAGCTCTCCGAGCTGCGGCCGGGAGCGCGCGAGCGGAACCGCGAACGGCGGCCAGAGCCGAGTCCGGCCAGGCCCCAGGCTGACCGCTGAAGCAGGCGCCCTACCAGCGGTAGTGCGCGAAGGCCTTGTTCGCCTGTGCCATCCGGTAGATGTCGTCCTTGCGCTTCCAGGCGTTGCCCTGCTGCTGGGTCGCGTCGAGCATCTCGTTCGCGAGGCGCTGGGACATCGACTTCTCGCGACGGTCCCGCGCGAAGTGCACCAGCCAACGGACCGCCAGGGTGCGGGCGCGCCGCGCCGGCACCTCGACCGGCACCTGGTAGGTGGCGCCGCCGACCCGGCGCGAGCGAACCTCGAGCGAGGGGGTCAGGTCCTTGATCGCCTCGTCGAGCACCTCGACCGGGGGGCGGCCGCTGCGCTCGCCGACGATCGCCAGCGCGTCGTAGGTGATCTGCTCGGCGAGCGACTTCTTGCCGCCCACCATCACCTTGTTGACCACCTGCTGGACGAGGCGGCTGCGATAACGGGAGTCCGGCTCGACCGGACGGATGGCTGCGCGGGCGCGGCGGGGCATGCCTAGCGCTTGACCCCGTACAGCGAGCGCCCCTGCTTTCGCGAGGAGACGCCGGCGGCATCGAGCGTGCCCCGGATGACCTTGTAGCGGACGCCGGGGAGGTCCTTGACTCGACCGCCGCGCACCAGCACCACCGAGTGCTCCTGGAGGTTGTGGCCTTCGCCGGGGATGTAGCTCGTCACCTCCATCCCGTTGGTCAGGCGCACGCGTGCGATCTTGCGAAGCGCCGAGTTCGGCTTCTTCGGGGTCACGGTCGCGACGCGGGTGCAGACGCCTCGGCGCTGGGGCGCGGAGACGCGCTGCTTGCGACCCTGGCCGGACTTCAGCCCGGGGGTCGTCACCTTCTTCTTCTGGGGCTTTCGCCCCTTTCTGACCAGTTGGTTGGTGCTCGGCACGACGGCGGATGGTAGCGGGATGCGATCGCTAGGCTCATCCCATGGCGGATCATCACCCGATTCTCGCCCTCGACGTCGACGGCACGATCAGCCTGTTCGGGTTCGACGGCTCGTTCGACGAGGCCCCCGGCCGCTTCCACCTGATCGACGGCGTGGCCCACTGCATCCCCGACGAGGCCGCGGGGCGCGTGCAGCGGCTGGGCGAGGCCTACGAGCTGATCTGGGCCACGGGCTGGGAGGAGCGAGCCAACGACGTGCTGCCGACGATCCTCGGGCTGCCCTCCGAGCTGCCGGCCCTGACCTTCGGCGGCCGGGCCCGCTTCGGCACCGCCCACTGGAAGCTGGAGGCGATCGACGAGTATGCGGGCGACCGGCCGGTGGCCTGGGTCGACGACAGCCTCGACGCCAGCTGCCACGCCTGGGCGGAGCGGAGGAGCGGCCCCACCCTGCTCGTCCCCTGCGAGTCCGACCGCGGGCTCGAGGACGCCCACGTCGAGTCCCTGCTCGATTGGGCCCGTAGGCTGACTGTCTAGACTTCGAGACGCGGTGCAAGACGTTTTCCCGATCATCTTCCTTGCGGTGATCCTGAAGATCCCGGTCGCCCTGCTGCTGTACCTCGTCTGGTGGGCGTTTCACGCCGAGCCCGAGGTCGAGCAGGCGCCTCCCGACGCCGACGACCACCGATTCCGCCGCTTCCGCCGCGATCCACGCGGCCCCGACCGGCCCCGCAGGGGCCCACACTCGCCGACCGCACAACCGTTGCCGGGCTGCCCGCCAACCGCACCCAGGCGCGTGCTGGTGCCGCCTGCCCCGGCCCGCGCCGCGACGGCGTCCGCCCGCAAGGGCCGGGGTGTGGCCGAGCGCCCCTAGCGCCCCACCATCGCCAGCACCGTCGCGGCGACGCCGCCAGGGTCGCCCCGCATCCGCCTGTCGGTGAACCGCAGGACTCGGTAGCCGGCCAGGGCGAGCCGTGCGTCGCGCTCGCGGTCCCGCTCGAACGCTTCGCGGCCGCGGTGGTGTACATAGCCGTCGAGCTCGACGACGAGGCGGGCGCGGGGCCAGACGGCGTCCACTTCAAGTCCCTCGACCACCGCGTTGGTGGCCGGGAGCGGCAGCGCGTGGGCGTGGCAGAGGTCGAGAAGCCGCCGCTCGAGCACTGACCGGAGGATGGGCGGCTCGTCGCAACCCTCGGCTAGGAGGCCACGGAGGGGCTTGAGGCCACGGCGACCGGGGCTGCGCGCGAGTAGCGAAGTCAGCGCCCCGAGGTCGAACAGCCCGAGCGTCAGCGATCGCTCGTAGGCGCTACGAACCCGCTGGGGCGGAACCACGTCGCCGAGATCGAGGAGGGTGCGGGGAATGCTCGTAACCGGAATGGCGGCTCGAGCGGCGCGATCGGAGTCGCCCAGGCGCGAGCGGTGAATCCGGATGCCCTCGCGTGCGCGAACGTTTCGGTGGCTGGGTACGGAGATGTCGATCGTCGGGGTCGCTGTTCTCAGCAGGTCCCAGTGCGCGGCGGCGCTTCGGTGACTGAGCACCGTGCCGTCCCCGTAGGTGAGCACCGCCGCCATCCACCGACCCTTCCGGCTCAGATCCGCCCGTCCAACCGTGTAGACGCCCCGGTGGATTCGGATCAGGTAGCCGCTCGCGATGCGCCGGCGGACCCATGACGGACCGAACGCCAACTCGCGCAGCTGTGCCAGGGAAGCCACACCGTGCTGTCGCGCGACCAGGGTTCCAAGAGCCCGCAACGCGGCCTGGTGGACCTTGCGGTCCGCATGTGAACCATAGGTGCGGGTAACCCTCCCCACCAGCCAAGGTTGGCGGCTTCGGGCGCACGCGAGTGGCGCGTACGTGGCGATATGCGGGCGGATTCGGGCTGGGAGTGGCGCGCGCCCGCGCCGGCGCGGGCGCTACGTCGACTCGGCCGCGGAGCCGCCGCCCGACTCGATCTCCTGGGCGAGCTTATCGAGCTCCTCGGCGAAGGAGGGGCCGAAGCCCTCCAGCTCCGTCGCCTCCTCGGCCTCGCCGGCGAGGCCGAGCTCGGCGGCGAGTTCGTCCTCGTCGAGCAGGTCCTCGTCCGGCCGCTGAGGCGGCTCCACCGGCTCTATCTCGAGCGAGCGGTAGTGCTTGAGCCCGGTCGCAGCCGGGATCAGCTTGCCGATGATCACGTTTTCCTTGAGGCCGACGAGCTTGTCGCGCTTGCCCTCGAGGGCGGCGTCGGTCAGCACCTTCGTCGTCTCCTGGAAGGAGGCCGCCGAGAGGAACGACTCGGTCGCGAGCGAGGCCTTGGTGATTCCCAGCAGGACCTCCGAGCCCTTGGCCGAGCTGCCACCCTCCTCCTTGACGCTGCGGTTGATCTCCTTCAGCGTGTGCCGGTCCTCGAGCGCTCCGGGGAGCAGCGAGGTCGAGCCCTTGGAGTCGATCTGGACCTTCTTCAGCATCTGGCGGACGATCAGCTCGATGTGCTTGTCGTTGATGTCCACGCCCTGGGCCTTGTAGACCCGCTGGACCTCGCTCACGAGGTAAGCCTCGGTGCGCGGACGACCGCGGACCTCGAGCGACTCCTTCGGGTCGAGCGAGCCTTCGTTCAGCTGGGCGCCCTTCTCGATCCGGGCTCCGTGCTTGACCAGTAGCACCGAGCCGCGCGGGAAGACGTACTTGTGGTCCTCGCCCTTGGAGTCGGTGAGAATCATCGTCGTGCCCTTGTCACCCACCTCGATCGAGACCTTGCCGTCGGCCTCGGCGATCTGGGCCAGGCCCTTCGGCTTGCGCGCCTCGAACAACTCGACCACGCGGGGCAGGCCCTGGGTGATGTCGAGGCCGGCGACGCCGCCGGTATGGAACGTGCGCATCGTCAGCTGCGTTCCGGGCTCGCCGATCGACTGGGCGGCGATGATGCCGACCGCGTCGCCGATCTCGACCGGGGCGCCGGTCGCCATCGCGATCCCGTAGCAGCGGCGGCACACGCCTGAGCCCGCCTCGCACTTGAGCGTGGAGCGAACCGGGACGGCGACCTCCTCGTCGCCGAAGGCCTCGGCGATCTCCTCGACGTCGGCCAGCTCGATCATCTGGCCGCGCTTGAGCAACTCCCGGCCGCGCTTGGTGGCGAACTTCTTCGCCGCGACGCGGCCGAACAGGTTGTCGTTGAGCCGCCCCTCGTCGTTGCGCAGCGCCATCTCGATGAAGTCCTTCGTCTTGCAGTCCTCGACGCGAACGATCACGTCCTGGGCGACATCCACGAGACGGCGGGTCAGGTACCCGGAGTCGGCGGTGCGAAGCGCCGTGTCGGCCAGGCCCTTGCGGGCGCCGTGGGTGGAGATGAAGTACTCGAGCACCGACAGGCCCTCCATGAAGTTGGCCTTGATCGGACGCTCGATGATGTCGCCCTTCGGGTTCGCCATCAGGCCGCGCATCCCGGCGAGCTGGCGGATCTGCTTGAACGATCCGCGCGCGCCGGAGTTGGCCATCATGAAGATCGGGTTCAGCTCGGTGAGGTTGTCCTCCATCGCCTGCGCGACCTCGTCGGTGGCCCGGTTCCACAGAGCGGTGACCGCGTCCTTGCGCTCCTCCGCGGTGATGTAGCCCTCGTCGTATTGACCGTGGATCTCGGCCGCCTCCTTCTCGTAGCGGTCGAGGATCTCCTCCTTGTTGGGAGGCGAGATCACGTCGTTCTTGGAGATCGTGATCCCCGCCTGTGAGGCGTAATGGAAGCCCAGCTCCTTGAACGCGTCCAGCACCAGCGCCACGGCCGCGGCCCCGTAGGCCTCGACCAGCTCGGAGACGATCAGGTTGATGTCGCGCTTCTTCAGCGAGTGGTTGACGAAGATGTACTGCTCGGGGTCGTACTCGTCGGCCAGCGCGTCGGCCAGCGACCGCTCGACGCGGTCGTTGAAGATGATCCGCCCGACGGTGGTCAGGAAGTGCTCGTGGCCGGTCCGCCGGTACTCGGCGTGATCGTGGAGCTTCACCAGCCCGTTCTCGTAGGCCAGCTCGGCCTCCTGGGCGGTGCGGAATCGCCGGGGGCGGCGGTCGCCGTTTTGCGATGCCTTGCCGGCCCGCAGCTTCTCCTCTTCGGCCGCCAGCTCCTCGGCGTCCTTGCCGTAGGTCAGGTAGTAGATCCCGAGCACCATGTCCTGCGTGGGCGTCGCCAGCGGCTGGCCGTGGGCGGGGCTGAGGATGTTGTTCGAGGACAGCATCAGGATCCGTGCCTCGGACTGCGCCTCGGCGGACAGCGGCACGTGCACGGCCATCTGGTCGCCGTCAAAGTCGGCGTTGAACGCGTGGCAGACCAGCGGGTGGATCTGGATCGCCTTGCCCTCGACCAGCACCGGCTCGAACGCCTGGATCCCCAGCCGGTGCAGCGTCGGCGCGCGGTTGAGCAGCACCGGGTGCTCGTTGATGACCTCCTCGAGGACGTCCCAGACCTCGGGGATCATCGAGTCGACCATCTTCTTCGCGGCCTTGATGTTCTGCACGGCCTTGCGCTCGACCAGGCGGGCCATGATGAACGGCTTGAACAGCTCCAGCGCCATCAGCTTCGGCAGCCCGCACTGGTGCAGCCTCAGGCTCGGGCCGGAGACGATCACCGAGCGGCCGGAGTAGTCGACCCGCTTGCCGAGCAGGTTCTGGCGGAAGCGCCCCTGCTTCCCCTTGAGCATGTCGGACAGCGACTTCAGCGCGCGATTGCCGGGACCCGTGACCGGGCGCCCACGGCGGCCATTGTCGAAGAGCGCGTCGACGGCCTCCTGCAGCATCCGCTTCTCGTTGTTGACGATGATCTCGGGGGCGCCGAGGTCGAGCAGTCGCTTCAGGCGGTTGTTGCGGTTGATCACCCGGCGGTAGAGGTCGTTGAGGTCAGAGGTGGCGAAGCGGCCGCCGTCGAGCTGCACCATCGGGCGCAGCTCCGGCGGGATCACCGGCACGCAATCGAGAACCATCCACTCGGGCTTGTTGGCCGAGTTCAGGAACGAGGAGGCGACCTTGAGGCGCTTCACCGCCCGCGACTGCTTCTGGCCCTTCGAGGTGTTGATCACCTGTTCCAGCTCCTCGCACTCCGCCTCGAGGTCGACCTGCTCGAGCAGATCGCGCACCCACTCGGCGCCCATGCCCCCGCGGAAGTACTCGCCCCAGCCGTAGGGGGACCCGAACCGGTCCTTGAGCTCGCGGAAGACGGCCTCGTCGTTGACGACGCTCTTGACCTTCATCTCCTGGAAGATCTTCCAGACCTCCTCCATCCGCTCGATCGCGTCGTCGAGGTAGGCCTCGGTGTCGGCGATCTCGGAGTCCAGCGCCTTCTTCGTGTCGCGCAGCAGCTTGGTGAGCTCGGCGTCGTCGAGCTTCGACGGGGTAACGCCGAGCGAGTCGGCCCAGAGCTCGTCCTCGGGGTCGAAGCTCTTGTTCGAGCCGCCCTCGATCCAGGCGGTGCGGCGCTCCAGCGACTCGCGCAGCTCCTGCGTGCGCTGCTCGCGGTCGGCGACGTAGCCGTCGAGGACCTTCTGGACCTCCTTCTCGAGCTTCTTGACGTCCTTGGAGCGGGCCTCCTCGTCGATCCAGGTGATCAGCGACGCGGCGAAGTAGAGGATCTTCTCCAGGTCCTTGGGGGCCATGTCGATCAGGTAGCCGATCCGGCTGGGGACTCCCTTGAAGAACCAGATGTGCGAGACCGGCGCGGCCAGGTCGACGTGGCCCATGCGATCGCGGCGCACCTTCGAGCGGGTCACCTCGACGCCGCAGCGCTCGCAGACGATGCCCTTGTAGCGCACCCGCTTGTACTTGCCGCAGTAGCA
>JBDTSW010000103.1:0-7293 GCA_039930945.1 bacterium | reverse complement strand
TCACGCGTACCCGGCCCGCTCCAGGATCGGGATCTCGTGGATCTGCGGCGGCTGCAGGTGGTCCCAGAGGATCCCGCGGGGCCGGGGGTACTGGCGCTCGACCTCGATCACGGCGCGAGGGGTGGCGATCATGTCGACCGGCAGGTCGTGGTCGATCACCGGCAGGTGCTCGCGCAGGATCTGGATCGGGTGGACGGTGGTGGCGACGACGGTGTGCTCGTCGATCAGGCCCTGCTCGATCAGCAGCCCGTACTCGAGGTCGGAGAAGCCACCGCCCTTGCCGATCCGGGCGCCGCTGAGGTTGACCGCGACCGACCCGCAGAGGACGAAGTCGATCTCGGGCATCTCCTCCAAGGCGACGACCTTGCCGTGCTTGAGGGCGCCCTTGATCGTCGCCGCCTCGCGCACCTGCTTGGCGCTGAGCTTGCGCGGGTCCAGCAGCCGGAAGGGATGTTGGTCGCGCAGCCGCGGCACGGCCATCACCAGGGTCTTGCCGTCCTCGAGCGCCAGGCGCCTGACGTGAGTCTGCGGCGAGTCGGGATTCGCCTTGACGACGCGCGCGCGCTTCCACCGCCGGTGTCCAGCGAGCTTCTCCGCGGCGAGCTTGGCGCCGGCGAAGTTCGGAATCCGGCCCTCGGCCCCGGGAAAGCGCGAAACCCCCTCGCGGTCCATCGCCTTCCACACCGCCTTGCGTACCTGGTCCTTGGAGCGCATCGGGGGCCGGATACTATGGCTGCGCTTCGGTCGGGGCGTCGGCAACCGTCTGCACCACGCGCAAAACACGCTGCAGGCACGAAATCGAGCCAACCGCTGCGGTCTCTGTGCCTACACTTCCCGCAGGCCCTTCGCTCCGAGGTGAACCGTCGGTGCGACGCGGACGTACTGATAAGAGGCGATCTTGATGGGACGCAAGACACAGATAGCGCTGCTGGTCGGGGTTCTGCTGCTGTTCGGCGGAGCCGTGGGCGCCTACGCATGGGACTCGTCCAAGCAGGACGAGATCGCCGAAGGCGTCCGCATCGGCGACGTCGACGTCGGTGGGCTCAGCGCCGAAGAGGCCACCAAGGACGTTCGCGCCGACCTGATCAAGCCCCTCGCCAAGCCGGTTACCGTCACCTCCGACGGCAGCCGCTACGTGCTCGCCCCCGACCGGCTCAAGGTCAGGGCCGATATCGACGGCATGGTCAGCGACGCGCTCGTCGCCGGCCGCGAGCAGGCGTTGCCGGGTCGCGTCTGGCGGTATCTGACCGGGGGGGAGGTCGAGGAGACGATCGAACCGACGGTCACCTATGACACGGGCGCGATCGACGACTTCGTCGAGAAGGTCTCGGCCGAGGTCAACCAGGACCCGGTCGAGGCCTCGATAGAGCCCGGCCCGGCGACGCTCAACACGGCCGCCGGCGAGCCCGGGCGCACCCTCCAAGCCCAGCAGCTGCGGGCGGAAGTCGAAAAGGCGGTGCAAAGCCCCTCCTCACGAACCGTGCACGCGCAGGTCGACGAGGTCCAGCCCGAGGTCACGACCGACGATCTCGCCTCGCAGTACCCGACCTATCTGACGGTCGACCGCAACAGCTTCAAGCTCCGACTGTGGGAGGACCTGAAGGTCGCCAAGACCTACACCGTGGCGGTGGGTGCGGTCGGCTTCGACACCCCCGCCGGCGTCTACCACATCCAGAACAAGGCGGTGGACCCGGCCTGGAGCGTGCCCAACTCCGACTGGGCCGGGAAGCTCGCCGGCAAGACGATCCCCGGCGGCGTGCCGAACAACCCCCTCAAGGCTCGCTGGCTGGGGATCTTCGACGGCGCCGGCATCCACGGGACCGACGACGTCGGCTCGCTGGGCTCGGCCGCCTCGCACGGTTGCGTGCGGATGGCCGTCACCGACGTGGTCGACCTCTACGACCAGGTCCCCGTCGGCACGCCGATCTACATCGGCTGACCCCGCCCTGCACGAATCTCGGCACCGCAGGATGCGCTGCGCCGGCGGCGAAGCAGCCACGAATGGCGAGCTTTTCGCAGAGGGAGGGCTCGGAGCCGCCGGACCAGCCCGAGATCAGCGCGTCATGGGAGGCGGCGCTGATCGGCTTCCGGCGAGAGCTTCAGACCCGCAGCGTCTCGCCGAACACGCTTCGCGCCTACGGTGCTGACCTGCGTGAGCTCGGCGTCTGGGCGACCGACCGCGACCGCGGGCCGGCCGAGCTCGTCTACCGCGACTTGCGGGCCTACGCGGCCGTCCTCTCCGAGCGGGGCCTGGGACGTGCCAGCATCGCCCGCAAGCTGGCGGCGATCCGCAGCTTCCACGGCCATCTGGTCCGCACGGGTGAGGTCGAGCAGAATCCCGCCGAGCTGCTACCGACACCGAAGGCGCACCGCCGCCTGCCGCGCGTGCTCGGCCCCGATCAGGTCGCGGTCCTGCTGGAACGCATCGGGGCCCGAACGCCGCTCGAGGTCCGCGACCGCGCGCTGTTCGAGGTCGCCTACTCCTGCGGCCTGCGAGCCGAGGAGATCGTCAACCTCGACGTCGGCGGCGTCGACTTCGACTCCGAGACGGTGCGCGTGCTCGGGAAGGGCTCGAAGACGAGGCTGGTGCCGATAGGAGAGCCGGCCCAGCGGGCGCTCGAGCGCTACGTCGAGCGGGCTCGGCCGGCGCTGGCGTCGGGGCGCGCCGAACAGGCCCTATTCCTCTCCAGGCGCGGGCGCCGACTCTCGACCTCTGACGTGCGCCGCCGGCTCCGCCTCTGGGTCCAGGAGGCGGCCGTCGCCGGGCAGATCTCCCCGCACACGCTTCGCCACTCGTTTGCCACCCACCTCTTGGAGGGAGGAGCGGATCTGCGCTCGATTCAGGAGCTGCTCGGCCACTCGAGTCTGTCCACCACTCAGCTCTACACTCGCGTGGAACCGAGCCGCTTGCGCAGCGAGTACGCACGGAGCCACCCTCGTGCCTAGACGCCGTCCACAGCCAAGCAGGGGTTAACCTCTCGGGTCACCGGGAGGCACGAGCATGGAGACGAAGGTCAAGGCAGTCGAACTGCGCGAGCTCTGGCGTCGCTACAAGCACGACGGCGACGAGTCGGCCCGCGAGCGGCTCGTGGTCGCCTATTCGCCGCTGGTCAAGTTCATCGCCGGCCGCATGGCCTCGGGGCTGCCCGCCCACGTGGGGGAGGCCGACCTCGTCTCCTACGGCCTGCTGGGCCTGATCGGCGCGATCGAGCGCTACGACCTCGAGCGCGAGATCAAGTTCGAGACCTTCGCCGTCGCCCGGGTCAAGGGTGCGATCATCGACGAGCTGCGCTCGCTTGACTGGGTTCCGCGCTCGGTCCGCGCGAAGGCCCGGGACGTGGAGCGCGCGAACGTGGATCTGGAGAACGAGCTCGGCCGCAACCCCACCGACGAGGAGATGGCGGGCCGCCTGGAGATGACCGTCGAGGACTTCAACGCCTCGCTGCTCGACATCGCCAACTCCTCGATCCTCGCCCTCGACGACCTCTGGACGTTCGCCGACCCCGAGGCGGGCGGCGGCCAGATCTCGATCCTCGACACGATCCAGGATCCCAACGCGATCGACCCCGAGGCCGAGGCCGACGCCTCCGAGCTCAAGGACCGGCTCGCCGAGGCGATCGAATCGCTTCCCGACCGCGAGCGGCTCGTGGTCGCCCTCTATTACTACGAGAACCTGACCCTGCGCGAGATCGGCGAGGTCCTCGGCGTCACCGAGTCCCGAATCTCCCAGCTTCACACCAAGGCCGTGCTCGGCCTGCGCTCCCGTTTTCAGTCACAGCCGCTATAAGCTGCGGCGATGCCCCACAGGCCGCCCGACCGGATCCGAAACGTCGCCCTGATCGGGCACCGGGGCAGCGGCAAGACGAGCCTTTGCGAGGCGCTCTTGTTCGAGGCAGGGGTCGTCAACCGGCTCGGCCGCACCGACGAGGGCTCGACCGTCTCGGATTACGAACCAGACGAGCAGGAGCGCGAGATGTCGATCGGCGCGACCCTCGCCTCGTTCGACTACCACGACCGCAAGATCAACCTGATCGACACGCCCGGCGACCCCAGCTTCGTCGCCGACACGCTCGCGGCCCTGCGGGTGGTCGATGCGGCCGTGGTCGTCGTCAACGGGGTGATGGGGGCCGAGGTCCACACCGATCGCCTCTGGCGGCGGGCCGAGTCCGAGGGGCTGGCCCGGCTCGTCTACGTCAACATGCTCGATCGCGAGCGCGCCGACTTCTTCCGGGCGCTCGAATCGCTGAAGGAGGCGTTCGGCCCGCACGTCGTCGCCACCGAGATCCCGATCGGCGCCGAGCACGAGACCCGAGGCGTGGTCGACCTGATCGACATGAAGGCCTTCATCGCCGAAGGAGAGGGCCGCGGCGCCGCGGCCGAGGCCGAGATCCCCTCCGAGCTGCTCGCCCAGGCCGAGGAGTACCGCGAGAAGCTGATGGACGAGGTCGCCGAGAACTCGGACGAGCTGCTCGAGCACTACCTGGAGGGCGACGAGATCTCCCACGACGAGATCGTCACCGCGCTGAAGAAGGGGGTGACCGAGGGCCGGCTGTTCCCCGTCACCTGCGGGATCGCGACCAAGAACCTCGGCACCAGCCGGCTGTTGGAGGCGATCGTCGAAGACGCGCCCTCGCCGGCCATGCGCGGCGCGATCGAGGCGCTCGACGGCGAGGGCTCAAAGCTCGAGATCGAGCCCGATCCCGACGGTGACCTGGTCGCCTACGTCTTCAAGACCACCGCCGACCCGTACACGGGCCGGGTCAACCTCCTGCGGGTGTACTCGGGGGTGCTCGGGTCCGACTCGCACGTCGTCAACGTGACCCGCTCGGCGAAGGAGCGCATCGGGCAGCTGGCCGCGCCGCGGGGCAAGGAGCACGAGACCATCGACGCGCTCGGCCCCGGCGACATCGGCGCCGTCGCCAAGCTTCGCGAGACCCGCGCCGGGGACGTGCTCTCCGACGCCAAGGACGCCGAGGTGCGCTTCGCCGCCCTCGACCTGCCGGCGCCGGTGATGGCGTTCGCCTACGAGCCCAAGTCCAAGGGCGACGAGGACAAGGCCATCACCGCGATTCGCCGCCTCTCCGAGGAGGACCCGACGCTCGACGTCCACCGCGATCCGCAGACCGGCGAGCAGATCATCGCCGGCCTCACCCAGATCCACGTCGAGGTGATCGTCGGCCGGATGAAGAGCCGCTTCGGCGCCGAGATCGAGTTGCACCCACCGCAGGTTCCGTACCTGGAGACGATCCGCAAGGCTGCCAAGGGCCACGGGCGCTACAAGAAGCAGACCGGCGGCCGCGGTCAGTTCGGCGACTGCCACATCGAGATCGAGCCGGGCGAGACGGGGAGCGGCCTCGAGTTCGTCAACGCGATCAAGGGCGGCGCCATCCCGGGCGGTTTCATCCCCGCGGTGGAGAAGGGCGTCCGCGAGGCGATGGCCTCGGGCGTGGTCGCCGGATACCCGCTCAAGGACGTCCGCGTCCGCCTCTACGACGGGCAGTACCACAACGTCGACTCCTCGGAGATGGCGTTCAAGGTCGCCGGCTCGCTGGCGTTCAAGCAGGCGGCCGCCGAGGCTGACGCCTGCCTGCTGGAGCCGATCGTGAAGCTGACGATCTCGATCCCCGCCGACGCGGTGGGCGACGTGATCGGCGACCTCAACTCGCGTCGCGGCCACCCGTCGGGGATGGAGCCGAAGGGCCAGATGACCGAGATCCAGGCGGAGGTGCCGATGGCCGAGGTGCTCGACTACGCGCCCGACCTGCGCGCGATCACCGGCGGCCGCGGCGACTACACGATGGAGTTCGAGCGCTACCAGGAGCTTCCCTCGCATCTGGCCCAGAAGGTGATCGCGGCCTCGGAGGCCGGCGACGCCGAGCACGCCAACGCCTAGATGTAGCTGCCCACCCCAATCTTGCCGAAACCGGGATTGACTGCCATATCGGCAGCGAATCTCGCCCTCGCGCGCGCGGGCGGTGGCGTGGAGCTTGATTTGTGTTTACGCCTAGGGCACCTCGACGCTTGCACGCACACGCCGCCGGGGGCGCGGGGCCGCGACCCGTTGCTACGTTGGGTCGGTGTCCGAGCACCAGGCTGAGCAGGTCCAGGCATGCGCCGTCTGCGGGCGCACGATTCTGCGTGGAGAGCGCATCACCGCCTACGCGACGCCCCAAGGCGCCGAGCAGGGCGTCTGTGCGCTGTGTCGCGAGCGGGCCGAGGCCGCCGGCTGGGTTCGTGCTGATCTCGCCACCGCCGCCGGCCGCGCAGCCCCTCCCCGGCGCCGCCGCGGCCTCAAGCTTCGCGATCGGGTCCGAGGCTACCCGGAGCGGCCGCGCGCGCCCGCTACCGAGGAGTCGAAGGCGGAGTCGCCGCCCGCTGCCAGGCCGAAGCCGGCACCCAGGGCCACACCGAAGCCCGAGCCCGAGATGCCGGAGACGCCCGAGCCGCGCATCCGCCGCGCGATCGAGCGTTTTAACGAAAGCGACGAGGCACGCGTCGTCGCGGGGCTGATGCGCTCCCTGGGCGAGCCGACGGCGGCGGTCGAGGACGTCTCGGCCAAGCCCGCCCGGGCGCAGGTGACGATCGCCTGGGAGCTCTCGTGGTATCGCTGGGAGGTCGCCCCCGACGACGATGCCCAGGCGGTTCGCCAGGTGGCGAAGGGGGACAAGATCTCCGAGTTGGAGGGCGGCGAGCCCGAATGGAACGCGAGCGTCGACGGCGAGGGCAGGGTGCGGTGGCGGGAAAGCTCGTAGTCAACGTCGACGGCGGCTCCCGCGGCAACCCGGGCCCGGCGGCGGTCGCGGCCGTCGCCTCGACCCCCGACGGCGAGATCGTCGCCGAGCACGGCGAGAGGATCGGCGAGGCGACCAACAACGTCGCCGAGTACCGGGCCGTGCTACTGGGGATCGAGCTTGCGCGTGAGCTCGGCGCCTCGGAGATCGAGCTGGTCGGCGACTCCGAGCTGATCGTGCACCAGCTGCGCGGCGACTACAAGGTCAAGCAGGGGCACCTGCGCCCGCTTCACGCCTCGGCGCTGAAAGGGCTGATGGACTTCGACGGCTGGTCGATCCGCCACGTCGGGCGTGAGCACAACGCCGAGGCGGACCGGCTCGTGAACGAGGCGCTCGACGGCGCCTGACAACCCCGGGAGCGAGACCGCTCCCGTTCAGTGGCGCCGCCGCCTCCGGAGGGCGACCGCCCAACCGTTATCCTCGGCGCCCGTGCGGCTGTAGCTCAGCTGGCTAGAGCGTCTGCTTGCCATGCAGAAGGTCGTGGGTTCGAATCCCATCAGCC
>JBDTSW010000102.1:0-7555 GCA_039930945.1 bacterium | reverse complement strand
CGTCTTCCAGGCCAGCGCCCAGTCGCGCAGCTCGCGCAGCGCGGGCTCCAGGGCCGTGCCCTTCTCGGTGAGGGCATAGGAGACACGTGCGCGGGTGCCCGGGTGCACCGAGCGCTCGACCAGGCCCTCGGCCTCGAGCTCTCGCAGCCGGGCCGAGAGCAGCCGATCGGAGATGCCGGGGACGGCCGCGCAGAGGTCGGCGAAGTAGTGCGGGCGCTCCGACAGGGCCCAGAGGATCGCTCCCGCCCAGCGCTTGCCGACCAACTCCACCGCCTGATGGAAGTCGGGACAGACGCGGGCCGGCCCGCCCTCGGCTGTGGAACCTCCCCCCACGCTTACTGAGAGTAACCAACCACCGGTCCGGGCTAGCGACGAAGTCGCGGCAGACCACAGCCACCCTGCCGGGTAAGGCCTGGGCCCTCGCCCGCCGGAAGCGGACGCGAAGCGGAGCATTCCGGTGGAGTTATTTCGGAGGACCTGGCCGGAGTTATTCCGAAGCGGAGCATTCCGGTGGAGTTATTTCGGAGGATCTGGCCGGAGGTATTCCGAAGCGGAGCATCCCGGCGGAGTTATCCCGGAGGGAGGCGGCGGAGTTATGCCTCACGCGGCGCAGGGACCCGTGCGGGTGGGCTCAAGCTCGCCGTGCAGCGCCTCGGACGCGACCTCGTTCGGCACGCCCAGGCCCCCGGCGGGCCTGCCCTTGGTCTGCTCGGAGCCGAAGACGGTGGTCAGCACGCGTCCTTCGCCATCGACCATCGG
The DNA here is from genome assembly GCA_039930945.1 of bacterium. Taxonomy (GTDB): domain Bacteria; phylum Actinomycetota; class Thermoleophilia; order Solirubrobacterales; family 70-9; genus JBDTSW01. The sequence goes on along the minus strand of JBDTSW010000102.1, from coordinate 6,796 downwards.
CCCGCCGGAGTTGCCGCTGCGCACCCCGCCCCGAAGCGAGGTCATCCGGCGCTTCACCGGGCCGCGGCCATAGGAGTCCTGGCTGACCACCTCGGCCGTCGTTCCCAGGCGAGCTGGGACGACCGTGAAGGGCCCGTTCTCCGGGTAGCCGAGGACGGCGCCCGCCGTCCCCGACTGCGGATCGCCGACCAGCTCCAGCGCGGACAGCCCCAGGCCCGGGACTTCAAGCAGGGCGAAGTCGTTGCGCGGCTGATAGTGGACCGCCTCGGCGTCGAGCTCGGGCGAGCCGGGGCGCGGCGACACCGTCGTGTCCGCCTCGCCGGCGATCACGTGGGCGTTGGTCGCCACCAGCTCGGGCGCGATCACCCATCCGGAGCCCTCGACGCCGAGCCCGCAGGCGGTTCCCAGGACCTTGACGACGCTGTCGCCAGCGGCGTCGACCTCCGGGTTCTCGGCGACCTTGGGATCGGGCGGGCCCACCTTCGCCTCGGGGCCTGCCACGGTCGGCGTCGGGTCGATCCGCCGCAACACGTTCAGCAGTGGGCCGGACGGAGGCAGCACCTCGTTGAGCGCCCCGAGGATCGCGGAGCGCTGCACCGCCGAGCGCAGCTCGACGGAGCCGGAGCCGCTGGAGTGCAGGGCGACGGCGCCGACCGCCCAGACGACCAGCAGGCCGAGCGCCCCCATCAGCGCCGCTCCGCCGATCCCGTCGAGCGCCCTGGCCGCCCCCTCGATCCGGGCCCGACGGCGGATGACCGAGCCCACTCCCTCCAGCGCCACCGCCAGCGCGGCGCCGAGCAGCAGCCCACTGCCGAGCGTCACCACCGGCGCGTACGCCGACTCCGAGCCATCGCTGAGAAGCTCCGGCCCCAGCCGTCCCCCGATCGCGGCGCCGGCGACGAAGCCGATCAGCGGCGGGGCGCCGCGGATCAGGCCCCGCTCGTAGCCGAGCGCGGCCAGTGCGAGCACGAAGATGGCGATGAGGACGTCGACGGGCGTCAAGGCCCGGAGCTGCCGTGGTCAGAATTCATTGCGGCCCGCACCAGGCCCTAGATTCTTCATCATGAAGCGGGTCGACTCGGCTGTGAAGATCGGATGAGCGGGTTTAGGCCCGAAGCCGAGCGCCGGCGTCGGCTGGTTACGAGGACGCTTCCGATCTCGATCCTGGCGGCGGGCTCGTTCGTCGCCGGGCTCGCCACGGGAAACGACGACGAGCTCAAGGCCGTGACCAGCTTCGCCAAGGCGTGGGAGCGCAGCGACTACGAGGCGATGGGCGATCAGCTCACCCCGGAGGCCTCCTCCGAGACCCCGGCGGCGGAGTTCGCGGAGGCTTACGAGAGCTCGGTGGCCACTGCCACCCTGGACGTGGTCGACGCGGGCGAGCCCAGTATCGGCAGGACCGCGGACGGCCAGGAGGCGGGGATCCTGCCGCTGCGACTGCAGACCCACGTCTTCGGCAAGATCAGCGGCGAGGTTGCGCTGCCGCTTGAAGACGGCCTGATCGCCTGGGACAGCCACCTCGTCTTCCCGGGCCTGCGGCAGGGCGAGACCCTGAACCGGCGCACGAGGGCGCCGAAGCGCGCCGCCATCCTCGCGGCCGACGGCACACCGCTCGCCGAGGGCCCGGCGGCGGCGCGCTCGTCCCCGCTCGGCGTCTCGGCGACGGCGATCGCTGGAGAGGTGAGCACGCCCAAGCGGGCGCAGGCCGGCCTCCTGGCCAGCGAGGGTTTCCCGGAGGGGTCGCTGACCGGGACGAGCGGCCTCGAGCTGGCCTTCAACGACCGCCTCGACGGGCGGGCGGGCGGACAGCTCCTGGCTGTCGGCGGAGGCGACGGGAAGCGCGTGCTCGCCGACTCCGAGCCTGTACGCGGCGAGCCCGTCCGCACCACCATCGACCCCGATCTGCAGGCGGCGGCGGTCACCGCCCTCGGGAGCCTCTTCGGCGGGGTGGCGGTGCTCGACGCGCATGACGGCGCGGTCAAGGCCCTGGCCGGGATTGCCTTCTCCGCCCCGCAGCCGCCCGGCTCCACCTTCAAGCTGATCACGACGACCGCCGCGCTCGACGCCGGCGTGGTCAAACTCACCGACACCTTCCCGGTCGAGCAGGCGGCGGTGCTCGACGGCCGCGAGGTGGCAAACGCGAACGACGAGTTCTGCGGAGGGACCTTCGTCGAGTCGTTCGCGCACTCGTGCAACAGCGTCTTCGCGCCGCTCGGCGTGGAGGTCGGAGCCGATCGCCTCGTCGCCGCCGCCGAGAAGTTCGGGTTCAACTCGCAGCCGGCCCTCTACGACGCCGAGGCGACGGCCGCGGTCGATCCGCCGGCCAGCACCATTCCCGAGACGATCGGCTCCGACCTCGACCTCGGCGTCAGCGCGATCGGACAGGGCGAGGTCCTGGCGACCCCGCTGCAGATGGCCTCGGCGGCGCAGACGATCGCGGCCGGCGGGATGCGCAGTGCGACGTCGATCGTCAAGGGACCGAAGCTGGGGCCCGCCGCCGAGCCGGTGCGGGTCACCTCCGAGGAGACCGCCGCCCAGCTGCGCCAGCTGATGATCGAGGTCGTCAACAACGGCACCGGCCTCGCCGGCGCCATTCCCGGCGTGCAGGTGGCGGGCAAGACGGGAACGGCGGAGCTCGGCCCGGCGGCGCTCGAACCGGGGCAGGAGCTGAAGCCGGGCGATGACCCCGAGCAGGACTTGGACGCCTGGTTCACGGCCTTCGCCCCCGCCTCGGCGCCGAAGCTGGTCGCCGCGGCCCTCGTCGTCCAAGCCGAAGGCGACGGCGGCGAGATCGCCGCCCCGATCGTCGCCCAGGTATTGCAGGCAGGTTTGGAATAACTCCGGCGGAGTTATTCATCGGCGGGCAGGCCGATGACGGCGCCGATGACGACGAGGGCGCCGCCGACGACCGCGATCAGCCCGCCGACGGTGGCGGTTGCCTGAGCGAGTGCGGCGCCGGCGATCGAGGCCAGGGCCCCGAGGGCGAGCAGGGTCCACCAGCCGCCGCCGGCCCTCCGCCGCGCCGACGCCGTGAGCACGGTGACCAGCGCGATCGCGCCGAGGCAGGCGACGCGAACGGCGTCGCCGAAGAGTCCGATCAGGATCACCAGCGCCGCCAGCGCCGCGGCGATCAGGGCGACCTGGAGCGCCCGATCGCCCACCCGGTGCCTAGATATCCAACTCGATCGTCCCGACCTTGCCCGAGGGCAACGGGATCTCGAACTCCAGCGGGCGGTTGTCGGCGGCGGACTGCTCGAGCAGGAAGAGCACGAGCGACCCCTGGGTGGGGCCGTCCTGGCCAATCGAGTTGGCCTCCGGAAGCTCCTGGTTGGGTCCCAGGGCCTCGCCCAGCGGCAGCGCGTACGGGCTCTCGCTGGGCAACGGGTCATAGCCGGTGTCGAGGGTGTCGACGACCCGGAACGCCTCCGGCACCGTCACCCCCTCGTCGCCGTCGTTGTGGACCTGGATGAAGACACCGAAGTACTCGTGGCCGGGCGGCGGCTCGGGCTGTCCCACGACGTATGCGGAGTCCTCGACGTCGTCGGGGTTGAGGAAGCGCGAGATGACGACGTTGTAGCTGAGGTGGTCGGCCTCGACCGGCTCACCCTCCTTGACGTCGAGCTCCTCCTCCGAGCTGCCGCATCCGGCGAGCGGGCCCGCCAGGGCCACAGCCGCGAGCAGGAGGAGAGCTGGTGCGAGGCGGCTGCGCATCTGGCGCGGCAGTCTATCCAGCGCCAGGCACGCGATCGCCGCCGGCCACGGCGACGCGCTGCGGGGTCTGATCCTCCTCGAGCGCCAGCTTGAGCTGGGCCAGCGAGGCGGTGAGCCGTCGGCGATAGGAGCGCGCCCGCCCGGGCTTGTGATCGGCTATCCGGTCCAGCGGGCTCGAGGGCTCGGTCCAGTGCACGACGCGCACCTCGCATCCGTCTGCGCCGGCCTCGGTCACCTCCCAGACGGTGAAGATCGGCATCCCCGAGAGCCGGGACCCGCGGCCGCGCTCGAAGATCCGGTACGGCGCGTCGAGCTCGTCGATCACGCTCTCCATCCACACCCGGGGGCGGCGGACCCGGAAGCGGGCCGCGGCGCCGACGCCGACCGACGCCAGCTGCTGCAGGCGGTACTCCTCGAGGAACTCCCCCATGAACGAGGGCCTGTTGGCGAGGTCGGCGACAAAGCCGAAGGCTCGCTCGCGCGGGACGTCGATCGGGGTGCTAACTGAGACGGGGCCCATTGGCAGCACGATTCTATGACGCGCGCGAGCAAGCCCGGCGCCCTCGGCCCCGATTCCGGGCAACGAATAGTCGGACTTTCCGTCCGGGCGGCCTACTCGGGGTCGAGATCGAGGCGATTGTTCCCTAGTATCCCTACAAAGCCTACAAAGTCGGTATCAGCCGATTGGCCGTGTTCACCAGACATCAACCCGAGCTACACCAGACCGGCGAGAACGTCCGCTCGCTGGCGTCAGTCGGCTCGCTGAGTTGCGTCGAATGCGGCTACGCGATGGCCGTCGGGGCACTCCAGGATCTGCCTCGCTGCCCGGCGTGCGGGGGCTCGCGCTTCCGGCACGCTTCGATCTTCGAGCACCCGACCGTGGAGGAGGAGGCGGTGGAAACGGCGTCGACCCCACCCTCCTGGCTCGACGACCTGCGAGATCTCGAGGCCGGCGGCCCACGCATCGCCTTCGAGCAGGAGGGTGAGCCCACCGTCGTCGAGATGAGCCGGCGCTGGACCCGGATCGGCCGCAGCGACAGCGCCGACGTGACGCTCGACGACCCGACCGTCTCCAGGCGTCACGCGATGGTCGTGCGCACCGCCGAGGGTGGCCTGCGCGCGCTCGACGACCGCAGCCTCAACGGCCTCTTCGTCAACGGCGAGCGGGTCGAGTGGGCCCAGCTCGCCGACGGGGACGAGCTCGAGATCGGCTGCTACCGCCTCTACGTGATCGATCCCGGCTAGCCACCGCCGGCGCCCCCGGCCTTCGCCGAGGCGATCTCAATCGAGGTCGGCCACGCAGACCCCGGCGTCAACGCGTCCAGTAGTAGCGGGGGCCGTCGTCGTCGTCGACCAGGGCGAAGCCGAACTCGGCCGGGTCGAGCTGGTCGCGCTGGCCGAGCGCGCGCACGGTGCCGGCGACGTCGGCGGGCAGTTTGCGGGCCACCCACTCGAATACCGCCTCCGGCTTCACCCCCAGGCGCCATGCGCAGTCGTGGTAGGGGGCGAGGTCCATCAGCAGGTCGCGCCAATCCGAGACCTCTTCGCCCTGGCGCTCGAGCACGCCGACGAGCCCCACGCGCAGCTGCTCGACCGAGCCCTCGCGAAGCGCCTGGGTGAGCGGCTCGTCCCGGATCGGGGCGGCCAGATCGGGTCTCACTCGGTGGAGATGTTGGGATCGGCCTGCACCCGGTGCGGAACGATCATCAGGAAGTTCTCGGGCCCCGCCGCCGCCAGCCCGAGCACCCGCTCGGCCTCGTCGGGCTGGTCGGTCACGCGCAGCTCTGAGGCGTAGTGGCCGAGCAGCTCCTCGAGGTCGAGCATGCCCTGGGCGTCGACCTGCTCGAGCTCGACCTTGGCCCCCTCCCCCAGGCGGCTGCGAATCGCCTCGCGGGTGAGGTTCCAGTCGGGGTTGATCCGCACGTACACCCTGCCGCCGGTCATCCCGGCGCAAGCCCAGGGGCCGATGTCGCCGAGGACGACAGCGCGGCCGGAGGTCATGTACTCGAAGGCGAAGCCCTTGGCGTTGGCGCCGTCGACGATGCAGCCGCGGGCGTCGTCGAGCGGCTCCGCGGGCTCGCCGCCGAGGACCACGTCGGCGCCGGAGAGGCGAATGCAGAAGCGGGAGTCGGCGGAGCCCTGGACGAACAGACGTCCCCGCTGAGCGCCGTAGGCGAACGACTTGCCGACCGACCCGTTGACCCGCCGGCCGTTGGAGTTGCGGCCCTTCATGATCGAGACGACCCCGCCGAGCATCGCCTTGCCGACCCCGTCCTGGGCGCCGCCCTCGACCCGGACGACGAGCCCCCAGGCGTTGAAGGCGCCGAAGCCCTGGCCGGCGACCGAGCCACCGTTGAAGTCGAGCTCGGCGAGCACGTCCTCGGTGCCCTCGGGGACGTCGCCGTCGAGGCGGCCGCGCGCGAGCGCGCCGGCGAGCTCGGCGCCGAGGTCGCGGTCGTCGGCGTCGGTCGGCCGCGGGAACTCCTGGTGGACGACGCTGCCGCCGCAGACGTCCCCGGCGAGCCCGGCGATCTGGGCCGAGGCGTCGGAGCGCTGCATCCGGATCGGGCGGGCGCGGACGAGTCCCGCCTCGGCACGCGTCTCGGCCGCGACCAGCTCTGAGTCGGCCACCGGCAGGTTGGCCGGCTCCAGCTCGAGGTACTCCTCAAGCGGCGTGATCAGCGGCGCCAGGTCGAGCTCGTCGACGTGGGAGACCTGCTCCAGCAGGTCGTAGCGCCCGACCAGATCCTGGGCGCGGTCGTAGCCGAGCGAGGCGACCACCTGCTTGATCTCCTCGCCCATCGCGGTGAAGAACCGAGCGCAGTTGGAGGCGGCCGTGTCGACCGCCTGGGGCGTGAACTTCTTCAGCCCGTGCTCCCGGGCCTGCGCGGTCGTCTCGATCTGGGTGGCGATGCCGACATGGCAGGTGTCGAGCTGGCACCCACGGCAGATCGTGCAACCGAGGGAGACCATCGCCAGGGTGCCGAAGCCGATCCGGTTGGCCCCGATGCAGTGCAGCTTGACGATGTCGTGAGCGTGACGGTAACCGCCGTCGGCCCAGATCTCGACGCGGTTGCGGATCCCC
>JBDTSW010000101.1:0-7587 GCA_039930945.1 bacterium | reverse complement strand
GAGGTGAACGCGCGTGGGAAGTACGTCGTGTCCAAGCGAAAGCGAGCGGGCAAGTACTACTCGACTGTCACTGAACGGGTCGTCTCTGATGTGGCGGCCTGCGAGTCGGCGACCTCGCCGACCTTGCGGCTGCGCTGATGGCCCGCGTCAGAGAGTCGTGGTCCGGCAACCGATCTCGATCCGCAGCGGAGGGATCGGAATCGACGGGCTAATTGCTGCAGTAGAGGAAGGTGAACCGGTGTCTGGCGGAGGGTCGTGCGCGGCTGCGGTCGATGAAGCCGATTACGCTGGGATGAAGCGGGCAGCCCGAACCGACTCGGGCTCCGCGACTGAGCGCTTGGCGCGCCGAGCCACGATGGCGGGGCCCCGTGGATGTACCGGGATCAGCCAGGCGGAATGTTCTGGTTGAGCCGGAAGACGTTGTCAGGGTCGTAGCGACGCTTTACGTCAACCAATCGCGACCAGACAGCTGGCGAATAGGCGTCCTGAACCCTCTCGGGACCCTCATCGCTGAGGAAGTTCACGTAGACGCCACCCTGGGCGTGCGGCGTGAGTGCATCGAACAGCCCGCGCGCCCACGCAACGCCGGCCTTGTCGTCGGCGGGATCGGTCCAGTGGCCGTGGATGTTGACCACGAACTCCGCATCACGATGGGCGTAGGCGGTCTGATCCTCGGGGATCCGGGAGATCGCCCCGCCGAGGTGCGCGATGAAGACCTCCGCGTGCGGAGAGGGCAGGTCTCCAATCGCCTCGATAGCAGCGTCGATCGCCGGATCGGACAGTTCGGCGAGGTTGTGCGACTTCCAGTAGTTGCGGTCACCCTCCGCGTTGAGGGCGTCGAATCCCTGTTGCCAGTCGGTGAACGGCATCACGCCGATGTGTTTCCCATAGGGCTCACCGAATCCGGCATAGCGCTCCGCGATGAGGGCCTCACCTTCCTCCGGGTCGCCGATATATGCGAACGCGAGGACCAGCGCCGGAAGGCCGTGGACCTCCTCCGGCAGGAACGGCAGCGGCGGCGCCAGCCGCATCACCACCCATGCGGATAGCTCGTCGGGGGCCTTGGCGGCCATCTCCCTGTGGTGCTGGAGGAACTCCCGGGCCGACGCGATCGGATGAACGATCAGGCCACAGAGAAACTCGGGACCGAGCTCGTGGGTCTCGAACTCGAACGATGTCACGACGCCGAAGTTGCCGCCGCCACCGCGGATCGCCCAGAACAGGTCCGGGTGGGACTCCTCGGAGGCCGTGATCAGCTCGCCCTCCGCGGTGACGACCTCAGCCGATCGGAGGCTGTCGATCGTGAGTCCGAGTTTGCGGGAGGCCCAGCCGAACCCGCCACCCAGGGTGAGGCCCGCGACGCCCGTCGTCGAGACGATGCCGCCGGGAACCAGCAGTCCGTGCTCGGCGGCGGCCGCATCGAGGTCGGAGAGCAGCGCTCCCGCCTCGACCCGGGCGATCCCCTCGTCCGGGTCGATCTCGATCGCGCGCATGTCAGAGAAGTCGATGACGACGCCGTCGTCGACGACGGCGTTTCCGGCGACGTTGTGGCCGCCGCCTAGCACTGCCAGCGGCAGGTCGTTCTTACGGGCGAGGGCAATGGCCGCAGCGACATCGTTGGCATTGCGCGGCCGCACGACCGCCGCCGGCTCGCGATCGATCATCCCGTTCCAGATCGTCCGTGCTTCCTCGAAGCCGGGGTCCCCCGGCACAATCACGTCACCCTCGACCGAGCCCCGCAGAGTTTCAAGCATGCCCATCTCCATACGCTTCACCGTCTCCCGTGTTGTCTCCTGTCCCGGCTGATCCTACCCCCTGCGCTCGGGATGCCCGGGAAGGGGCGGGACGGGGGATCGTCGACCACCTGAGGCTATCCGTTGGCCGCATCCTCAGCCGGGTCTGTCCATCACGCGAGAACGAGGGTTTCTGGATGCTCGACGGGAGCGCGACGTTCACGGTCGGCGATGAGACCGTCGAGGCCGGCCCGGGGGCGTATCTGTTCGGCCCTAGGGACGTCCCGCACAAGTGGAGGGCCGGAGCGAATGGGGCCGGCGCGCGCTCCTAGCTAAGTGTGGGCGGCGAGATGCGCCGCGAGCGCCGGCAAACCGCGGCGCCGAAGGCCCGCCGGTAGCGGCCAGCGATGAAGTCGCGGCTCGAAGTCAGCCGATCCGGTGAAGGTCGCTTCCGCGGCGACGACTGCCGCCGCCGCCTCCACGACCTCGGGGTCGAACTGGGTTGCTGCCCGGGCCGCGAGATCGAGGATCGCCTCGGGATGCGACAACTGAGCGGTACCCGCGGCAGTGAGCGAGCTCCAAGCGCGCGCCACCGCTAGCACCCGGCTGGCGCGCATCGTGCAGGCCGCCGGAACTGCGAACGGGCGCCCTGTTCCGTCCCAGCGCTCGTTGACGGCTAAGACGACCAATCCTGTCAACGGAGGATCGGCGGAAGGGGGGCCGAGGCGATGCGGCCCGGGCGTTCGGGCGCTTCCAGCCGGGCGCGTGGCAGCGTCGACCAGGCGGCGCTCATGGCGCGAGAGCCCGAGCTGATCGGCGAGCGCACTCGCATAGACGGCGCTCGCTTCCGCGGGCTTGAGTCGCGCCACGGATCGCGAGCGCCCAAGGGCGGCGAGCGCAAACTCGGGAAGCAGGATCACGAGGGCAAGGGGCGTCAACGCGAAGACCTGCCAGGCCGGCGTGAGGGCGGCGACGCCCACCCCTACGGCGAGAATTGCCATCACCGCCGGAGCCAGGTCCAGGAACTCGGAGCGAACCAGCGGCCGCACGCGATAACCCTGATAGAACGGCGCGAACAGAACGCCCGAGACCGCGAAGTCCACGCAGGCCATCACCCACCCAGCCGTGAAGAGGGCCGGCGCCGCCGCAACTAGCGACGAGGGTTGAGCAACCGCTAGGACCGCGTCTCCGGCCAATAGCGCGAGCGCATAGCCGCTCCAGGTCGCGAACATGCCCGGCGAGAGGATCGGATCCTGGCGCACCACCAGCCGACTCAGCAGATCGGGAACCGCCCAAATGAAGAGGGCTGGAAGCGGCCCGGCGACGGCGAGAGCGACGAGCGCGAGGGCAATGCTTGAATCGAAGTACGTCGCGATCGACGACTCGAGGCGGACCTCGGCGGCGAATGCGACCGCGGCGATCAGCGCGAGCGCGCCGAGGAGCACCGGCTCACTCCAATCGGCAGCCGGGTCGATGGCCACGAATAGTCCGACTGCCGCCCCAGCGCAAGAGAGGTTGATGACAATCGCGATTGCGGCACGCCCCCGCTGCGCCCTGTCCGGGCGCCATCGCCGCAAAGTGGGAATCCGGACTGCCATCTCCTGCCTAATCGGGACGGCACTCCGCCCCGGATCAGCGATGATAGATCACCCAGGGCTGCCTGAGGGCACCCTGGAGTAGGACATTCGTTTAGCCGCGGCGCCAACCCATGCGGTTCTCCTTGTAGAAAGCCGATCAAAGTTATCAAAACTTCCCCCCCGCCGTGGCGACGCATCGTTATCCGCCTTTTCGGCGCGGGTCGGTTTCGGTCTCAGCCACGGTGCGAGTTCGATGAGTACGACCGGCGGCCGCGAGACGCTACCCAGCATCAAAGGTGAGCGCGGGCCCGGGCCGAATCGACTTGAGCTGGGTTGCCGCACCCCACCGCTGGTGGTGTCCCGGCTGGTCACGCCTGGGCTCCGCAATCGGCCTTCCTGAGGGGTGGCTGAAGGGCCTCGCAGGCCTGTCATCGCCCTGGCGTTTCGATTAGCCTGCTTTGCAGGCCAAACGCCGCACGAGGAGGCGGGGAGCTAAGCGCGCCCGACCGGACTCGAACCAGTCACCTTCGGTTTCGTAGACCGAATGCGCTAGCCACCGCTGTGGCGTTCCAGGTACGCGGTGAGCATCCCTGCGGCCTCGCCCTCGTGGCCGGGCATCAGGTGCCCATAGCGATCGAGGGTGACCGTGATGTTCGAGTGGCCCATATACGCGGAAAGTGCCTTGGCGTTGATCCCGGCGGCGATCATCACCACGGCGATCTTCGAGAACCGGGCGCGGGCGACGATCAGGTTCGAGCCCACCGGCGTGGCCGCTCCAGCCGTCGGCGACCACGGCCGCGTACTCGAACGAGCCGTCAGCCGCCGGCTTATGCCCTCGGCGTTGGCCTCGAGCTGGCGTCGGGACAGCTCCGGGGCCGACGCTTCGGCGTCCGGGAACCAGCCGAGGGCGCCCGAAGGCTCAGCGCCGCGCCCGCCCGGTCTACTCGCAGTAAGCTGCGCCCGGGTGGCGGCGCCGGATCGCGGCCGGCGATTCCCGTGCAGTCGCTGATCCTGTTCTGTCGCTGGATGTGTCATGTGGTCCGGCAACCGATCTCGACCCGCAGCGGAGGGATCGGGACCGACGGGCTAATTGCTGCAGTAGAGGAAGGTGAGCCGGTGTTTGGCCGAGGGAAGGGCGAGGCTGCGGCAACTGGCGGGCTGAACCGGGCTACCGGGGGTTCTGCGCGTAGACCAGCCAGGTGGAGGAGGGGGCCACGACCCCGCCGTCCGGCCTGGCTCTGATCTCGGTGTCTGTCACCGCTCAATCCTGCTCGGGCTCAGTCCCGCGTGTGGGGGGCGAAGGGATCCCAGCGGCCCTTGCCGAGGTGGCGGCGCAGGACGCCGCGAGCCGCGGGGTAACGGCCGATGGAGAACTCGTTGTCGGCGGTGACGCTGCGGTAGTAGATCAGCATCCGCACCCGGCGGTGGCTCTCCGACCAGGCGAGCAGCCTGCGGGTGAAGGCGCCGTTGGGGTCGCCGTCCCAGGGCGAGTACTCGCCGATCACGAAGGGGTGGTCGTCGTAGCGGCGATAGAACGCCCGGAGGTCGTCGAAGGCCGTTTGGAACTTGGAGAAGATGTCGGCCCCGACCCAGTCGACGAACCGACTGCCGGGCCAGTAGTCCTGGGGCTGGTTGCCATTTATGTTGGGCGAGCCGAACGTCTGCGGCACCCACATGAAGGCGATCTTCGGTCGCTCCAGCATGCGCGGCACGTCGCGGTGGTCGTAGATCGGCGCGTGGTTGGACTTGGCGCGGTAGATCCGCGGCAGGTGGTTGCGCCGTAGCTTCCGGTTGACTCGGTCGCGGCTGCCGCCCTGGACGATCAGGACCACCCGTCGCCAGGCCCGCTTGAAGTCGCCGGTCGTGTGGCGCCTGCCCCGGCGGGTGCCGTCGGCGTTGAAGGCCGAGTAGGGATTCCAGTGGCCGTTCATCTCCGGCATCAGCCGCATGTAGGTCGGCTGTCCGAGGTTTCCCGTGATCTCGTTCAGCCGCAGCAGGTAGTGGTCGCCGCGACCCTTCGCGATCGCCTGCGGGGAGATGTCGGGCCGCCCGTTGGCCGGCAGCTTGGTGGACATGCTGACGACGCCGAGGGTGTCGGTCCGATCCCAGCGCTTGGTCGCCTTGCTCGCCGTCAGCGAGACGTCCCAGTGGAAGAACTCCTGGAGGACGGCCGGGTGCTCTGAGACCTGGTTGCGGAAGCGGTTGAAGTCGCGGACCTCGCCGGTGTCGGAGACGCCGTGGTAGAGCTGCCCGTTGCGCGGGACGTACGGTTTCGCACCGGCGTGCGCGGCGAGCAGCGTCAGCGACGCCAGCCCGATCAGGGCTGCGGTCAGGCCTGCCGCTCGCCCGCGGCGTTGTCCAGTGCTCCGCCTGCTCATCGCTGTCGTTCCCGCTCACACTCCACCAGTCGGGAGCGCCCGCCGCCGCCCGTTCGGGGGCCGGGCAGGCGATCGTTCAATACCGTAGCGCGACCCCTCGCGGGCAGGCGGCTAGGCTGGCGCGGAAGCAACAGTGGACACGCCATCGAGTCAGCCATCGAGCGATATCGCGGCCCCGGCGCCGGGTCGCGGTTTCGACGTCGGCGGCACCCGACCCGACACCGGCCTGTCGCCGACCCTGGTCTGGCTGTTCGAGGGCCGCGGGTATACACAGGTGGTGTTTGTCGTCGACGCGCTGCTGCTGATCGTCGCGCTCGTCCTCGCCGATGCCCTCAACCCCTCAACCCCGCGCCGCCGTACCTGTCGGCGCTGCTCGTCAGCCCGCTCACCGTGTTGCTGCTCGCGACCCGGCGCCTCTACGACCCGCAGGCGCAGATCGCCCGCCTCGACCAAGCTGCGGCGATCGTCGGGGCGGCTGCGATCGCCGTCGCCCTCGTCGCCGGCGCGGTCGAGCTGGCTCGGCCCGAGGCCGTTGACGCGGCCTGATCGCGATCCAGTTCGGGCTCGGCACCACGTTCCTGCTCGTCTGGCACACGGCCTTCGTGACCGCCCGGATCCGGGCGCGCCGGTCTCGCCGCTCGGGGCGCCCGACGCTGATCGTCGGCGCAGGGGAGGTCGGGGCCCGGCTCGAGGGCCACCTTTGCGCAAGCTCGGCCGGCTGGGCCTGATCCCGGTCGGCTTCATCGACGAGGATCCGGTGCCACGGGACGAGCTCGAGCAGCGGTTGGCTCCGGTCCTCGGGTCGCCGGCGGAGTTCGACGAGGTCGTCGACGAGTCCGGGGCTCAGCAGGCGATCTTCGCCTTTCAGCTCGATCCCGACTCGACCCTGCGACCGCTGGTCCGCCTCTGCCGGGAGCGGGGGATCGGGGTCGCGATCGTCCCCCGCCTGTTCGACGACGCGACCAATCGGATCGTGCTCGAGCACGTCGGCGGAATCCCCGTGTTCGAGCTGCGCCAGGTCGACCCCAGGGGTTGGCAGTTCGCCCTCAAGCACGCCATCGACCGGATCCTGGCGGCCCTGCTCCTCGTCGTCCTGGCGCCGATCCTGATCGCGGTGGCGATCGCCGTCCGCATCTCCCTGGGTCCCCGGTCCTCTTCCGCCAGCGCCGCGTCGGCCGCGACGGCCAGGTCTTCGAGCTGGTCAAGTTCCGCTCGATGCGGCCCGCCCCAGGGGGGGAGCCGGTCCCGACCTTCGCGGGCGACGCCGCCCCCGGCGGCCTCGAGGGCGAGATGGAGGACCGGCGGACCGGGGTCGGGCGCTTCATCCGCGCCTGGTCGCTGGACGAGCTTCCCCAGCTGCTGAACGTCCTCCGCGGGGAGATGAGCTTCGTCGGCCCGCGGCCCGAGCGGCCGGAGCTGGCGGGAGACTTCGAGGCGCGAATCCGCCGCTATGACGAGCGCGTCCGGGTTCGCTCCGGGATCACCGGCTGGGCCCAGGTCAGCGGCCTCGTCCCCGGAACCTCGCTGGCGGACCGCGCCGAGTGGGACAACTGGTACATCCAGAACTGGTCGTTCTGGCTCGACCTGAAGATCCTGCTGATGACCATCCCGGCCATCTTCTGCCACTCCGAATGAGCCGGCGCCCGCTCCCCCTCCTCCCCGGCTTGATCGCAGCCCTGATCTTGGTCGGCTGCGGCGGGTCGAGCGACTCGGGCTCCCCCGACGATGCGCTCGACACGATCTGCAAGGACTCCCAGGCAGGGGTCCGCCAACTCGGGGCCGAGTTGGGGCAGGCAACCCGCTCACAAGATCAGGCAGCACTGGCGGATGTCTTCGAGCAACTCTCGGACCTGCTGAGCTCCTTGGCCGCGGACCTGCGGGGGTTGGCGCCCCCGCCCG
>JBDTSW010000100.1:0-7595 GCA_039930945.1 bacterium | reverse complement strand
CTCCACTCCTCCGACCCGCCGACAGAGGAAACGGTAGGCGCGCACAAGTTCCGCAACCTCTTCGGCTGGTACATGCAGCGAGCCGCCGCCGGCGACTCCTTCCTGGTCACCCGCCGCGGCAAGCCCCACGTCCGGCTCGGCCCCGCCTCGCCGGTAGGCTCCCCGCCGTGAAGGAGCTCGCCCCCGACGTCTGGCACATCAACACGTTCCCGTTTCCGAACGGGGTCAACGCCTTCCTCGCCGGCGACGTGCTGATCGACGCCGGCACCAAGCGCTCGGGGAAGGCGATCTTCAAAGCCCTCGACGGCCACGAGGTCAACGCCCACGCGCTCACCCACGCCCACCCCGATCATCAGGGCGCCAGCCACGAGGTCTGCACGACGCTCGGGATCCCCTACTGGGTGCCCGAGGGCGACGTCGCCCCCGCCGAGGACCCGTCGCTGATCGGCCAGCGCCAGCCCGACCACTTCATGGCGCAGTTCTTCGCCCGGGTGTTCACCGGCCCCGGGCACAAGGTCGACCGCGTCCTCGTCGAGGGCGACGAGGTCGGCGGCTTCAAGGTGATCTCGACCCCCGGCCACTCGGCCGGGCACGTCGTCTACTGGCGCGAGTCCGACGGGGTGCTGATCATCGGCGACGTGCTCAACAGCATGGACGTGATCACCGGGATCCCCGGCCTGCGCCTGCCCAAGGACTTCCTCACCCCCGACCCCGGCCAGAACCGCCGCTCGGCGAAGAAGCTGGCCGCGCTCGAGCCCAAGCTCGTCCTCTTCGGGCACGGCGGCCCCCTGCGCGACACCCGCAAGTTCGTCGACTTCCTCGACGCGCTCCCGGACTAGCCCCGGGCCCGCCGTCACGCCGGCGGCGCTCCATAAACTCACCGGCGTGGGGCGCTACGAGCCACATCAGATCGAGCGCCGCTGGCAGGCGGTCTGGGAGTCCGAGCGCACCTGGGAGGTGCCCAATCCGGGCGAGCCCGGGTTCGACGACTCGAAGCCGAAGGCCTACGTGCTCGAGATGCTGCCCTATCCCTCGGGAGAGCCCCACGTCGGACATCTCAAGTGCTACGCGGTCGGCGACGCGATCGCCCACTTCCGGCGCCGTCAGGGCTTCCAGGTGATCCACCCGATGGGCTATGACGCCTTCGGCCTGCCGGCCGAGAACAACGCGATCAAGACGGGCGAGCATCCACGCGTGGCGACCCAGGCCTCGATCGAGGAGTTCCGCCGCCAGTTCCGCTCCTGGGGCGTCTCGCTGGACTGGTCGCGCGAGCTCGCCACCTGCGACCCCGACTACTACCGCTGGACCCAGTGGCTCTTCCTGCGTTTCTTCGAGCGCGACCTCGCCTACCGCGCCGACGCTCCGGTGCAGTGGTGCCCGACCGACCAGACGGTGCTCGCCAACGAGCAGGTGGTCGATGGCCACTGCGAGCGCTGCGGTTCGCTGGTCGAGTCGCGACGGCTGGAGCAGTGGTTCTTCCGCATCACCTCCTACGCCGACCGGCTGCTGTCGGGGTTCGATCTGCTCGAGTCCTGGCCCGAGCACGTGGTGACGATGCAGCGCAACTGGATCGGCCGCTCCGAGGGGGCCGAGGTGACCTTCCGCTGTGCGGAGCTGGACCTCGACTTCCCGGTGTTCACCACCCGGCCCGACACGCTCTTCGGCGCCACCTTCTTCGTGCTCGCCCCCGAGCACCCCGAGATCGAGCGGATCGCGGCGGGCACGGGGCACGAGCAGGAGGTCCGCGACTACGTCGACGCGGCGGCTCGCGCCTCGACCGAGGACCGGGCTGCCGACGAGGGACCGAAGACCGGCGTGGCGCTCGGCCGCACGGTCACCAACCCGGTCAACGGCGAGCAGATCCCGATGTTCGTCGCCGACTACGTGCTGATGGACTACGGCACCGGCGCGCTGATGGCGGTCCCCGCGCACGACCAGCGCGACCACGACTTCGCCACGACGTTCGACCTGCCCATCCGCCAGGTCGTCACAAACCCCGACACCCCCGGACGCGAAGCGGAGGAGGCGTCGGGCAGTGATTCCGATGGACGCGAAGCGGAGGAGGCGTCGGGCAGTGATTCTCAGGCCGAGGCCTACACCGGCGACGGCCCGATGACTAACAGCGACCGCTTCGACGGCCTCGACAGCCGCGAGGCCTACACGGCGATCGTGGAGTGGCTGCAGAGCGACGGCAAGGGGCGGGCCGCGGTCAACTTCCGGCTGCGCGACTGGCTGCTGTCGCGCCAGCGCTACTGGGGTTGCCCGATCCCGATCGTCCACTGCGAGCGGTGCGGAACCGTCGCCGTCCCCGACGACCAGCTGCCGGTCGAGCTGCCCGACGTCGACGACTTCGCGCCCAAGGGCCAAAGCCCGCTGGCGGCCGTCTCCGACTGGGTCAACACCGAGTGTCCGAGCTGCGGCGGCCCGGCCCGCCGCGAGACCGACACGATGGACACCTTCGTCGACTCCTCCTGGTACTACCTGCGCTACCTCGACGCCCACAACGACCAGGCGCCCTGGGGCCGCGAGGCGGCCGACCACTGGATGCCCGTCGACCAGTACATCGGCGGCGTCGAGCACGCGATCCTGCACCTGCTGTACTCGCGCTTCTTCTGCAAGGCGCTGAGCGACATGGGCCACCTCGACGTGCAGGAGCCGTTCATCAACCTCTTCGCCCAGGGGATGATCACCCGCGAGGGCGCGAAGATGTCGAAGTCGAAGGGCAACACCGTCAGCCCCGCCGACTACGTCGCCCGCTACGGCGCCGACGCCACCCGCACCTACATCTGTTTCATGGGCCCGCCCGAGCGCGGCGGCGACTGGACCGACGAGGGGGTCGAGGGGACCTTCCGCTTCCTCGCCCGCCTCTGGCGGCTGAAGGAGGAGGTCGTGGCGAGGACCGCGGCCGGCGCCGGCCCTCCCGACCCGGTGGCGGCCGACGGTGACGCTCGGGCGCTGCTGGCCAAGGCTCATTGGGCGATCGACAAGGCCACCCGCGACTTCCAGCGCGGCTTCCAGTTCCACACCGCGATCTCCGCGGTGATGGAGCTGGTGAACGAGGCCTACGCCGTCAAGGACGGCCTCTACGGAACGTCCGAGGGCGACGCGGTGATGAGAATCGCCACCGCCACCGCCGCCTCGCTGATCTTCCCGTTCGCCCCGCACCTCGGCTCCGAGGTGTACGAGGCGATCGAGGGCGACCGCGTCTGGGAGCGCCCGTGGCCCGAGCCGGACCCGGCGCTGCTGGAGTCGGACACGTTCGCGCTCGTCGTCCAGGTCAACGGCAAGCGCCGCGACCAGATCCAGGCCGAGGTCGGGACGTCCGAGGAGGAGCTGCTGCGCCTGGCGCGCGAGAGCGAAGGCGTCAGGCGCCACCTCGACGGCAAGCAGGTCGTCAAGGAGGTCGTCGTCCCCGGCAAGCTAGTCAACCTGGTCGTCCGCTGATCCCCCTGTGGGTGGGCCACGTGGTCCGCCGGCGCGCCGTGGTCCACGGCCAGGTCCAGGGCGTGTTCTTCCGGGAGGCGACGCGAAGGATGGCCTCCTCGCGCGGAGTCGCCGGCTGGGTGAGGAATCGGTTCGACGGCGCTGTCGAGGCGGTCTTCGAGGGCGAGCCCGATGCGGTCGAGGCGATGGTCACGTTCGTTCGGGAGGGCCCGCGCGGAGCCGCGGTGGATCGGGTCGACGTC
Source organism: bacterium (assembly GCA_039930945.1). Taxonomy (GTDB): domain Bacteria; phylum Actinomycetota; class Thermoleophilia; order Solirubrobacterales; family 70-9; genus JBDTSW01. The sequence continues at coordinate 3,909 of JBDTSW010000100.1, read as the reverse complement.
TCCGCGGAGGAGCCCGAGGGGCTCGCCGGGTTCGAGATCCGGCACTGATTCGGCGATCGAGCAGGCACGATCGGTGCGCCACCCCCCAGTCACCAAAACCAGCTTTCGAAGGCGAGGACGTGCGCGGGGCGCAGCCGGCGCCGGCGCTGGAACCAGGCCAGCTCCTCGGCTCGGGCCGGAGCCTGCGGAGCCGCACTCCGGCAGGCGATCCCGGGCTCGCCTTCCCTCCAGGCTGACTCGCCGATCGGCCGGCAGCGGTCGTGGGAGATGGGGCGGCCACGGGAGTCGAGCGGATAGGTGGCCGGGAGGCCGGAGGCGCGGCAGCCGCGCGCCGTGACGACGTCGACGTAGCTCGCCTCGGGCACTTCCGTGGTGATCAGGACCGGGGCGTAGGCCGGATCGAGATCCTCCGGCCCGTATGGCAGGCCGCGAAACAGCCGATACACGTTCGCCCGCGCGACCGTCACGCCGCGGCACAGATAGACGACCGGAAACGAGCCTGGGGGGTTCCATCTCCCGCCCGATTCGCGGGCGTGGCTGCCATCGAGCGCGTCGGGCCAGTCTGGATCGGCAACGCGCAGGTACTCGCCACCGCGCCGGACGTGGCGCATCTACATCAGCCGGTCGTGGTCCAGTCGAAGGAGCGCCGGACCGCCTCCAGCAGCTCCAGGTGACGGTCGCGCTCGATCATCTCCAGCATGGTCGAACCGCCGTAGGCATCGGCGGGACGGCGGGCAATCCCCGGAATCCGCTCGGCCTTGAGCCGGTGTGAGAGCAGGTCCGCGATCGCCGCCACCGCCGCGGCCTTCTGCTGGTGTGCGGAGGGGATGCCTCGTGCGTGCCACTGGTCGACGGCCTGCCGGCTGACCCCGAAGAGGCGGGCGAGCTCGGTCGTGGAGAGCCCGAAGACCTGATGGGCCTGATCCAGCAGCTTCTCCCGGGCGAGCGTAGCCATGACCCAGAGGCTAGCGCAAGAAAAACGCAAGCGCAAGGTAAACGCAAGCCAGGCTGAAGATCCAGCCGCGCGCCACGCCGGTCGCTTCACACGGCTCGGCGGCCGGTCTGCTACAAAGCGCGGCGTGCTGGTCAGGCGCTTCAGCGAGGCGGCCGTCGTCGACGTGCACCTCCTCAGTTCGCATCTGTTGATGGATGCCGGGGACCTCGGTTCTCGCAACTGCTCCGTGAACTGGCTCGAGGTGCCGCCGGGAGCCTCGGAGGAGCTGCGCTCGCACGAGGAGGCCGAGCAGGTCTACGTCGTCGTCCGCGGCACCGGCACGATGACCGCGACGGGCGACAGCCAGAGCCTCGCCGAGGGCGACCTGGTGCTGATCCCGCCGGCCACCGACCACGCCGTCTCCAACGATGGCGAGGCGCCGATGGCGCTCGTCTCGGTGCAGTCTCCTCCCGTCTCGGCCGATGAGCTGTACAGCCGCCGCCTCGCCGCGCAGGCCGCCGGCGACGACGAAGACGACGACTTCGAGTAGTCACTAACTGCGCGCCACGCGTGCGCGCCGGGCCGCCAGGCTCCCGCCCCCATGCCCGAGCTCAGTCGCTCCCAGCTGCTCGTCTACGGCGCCGTGGCGGTGACGGTGCTGCTGATCGGCGCCCGCTGGGTTCGTGGCGCCGACGAGCGCGCGACTCCGGCCGGCGACATCGCCTTCGCGGGCGGAGGCGGCGCGGCCGGGGAATCAGGGGGCTCGGGCGAAGGATTCGAGGTCTCGGCCGACGGGGGTGAGGACGTCGTCGTCCACGTCGCCGGAGCCGTGCGCGACCCCGGGGTGTTCCGGCTGCCCGCCGGCTCGCGGGTTACCGACGCGGTCGAGCGGGCGGGCGGGATCAGCGGCTCGGCGGCGGCGGACGGAGTCAACCTGGCCGCACGGCTGGCCGACGGCCAGCAGATCCTGATTCCCGTCAGGGCCTCCGGCCCGGCCGGCGCCGGCTCGGGCGTGATCGCCGGGGTCGGGGGCGCCGCGACCGCCGGCCCGATCAGCCTCGGCAGCGCCACGGTCGAGCAGCTGGACACGATCGAGGGCATCGGCCCGATCACGGCGCAGAACATCATCGCCTTCCGTGACGAGCACGGCGGGCTGGCCGACGTCGACCAGCTGGACGAGGTCAGCGGAATCGGCCCGACGACGATGGACGCCCTGCGGGACCGCCTCCAGCCCTGAGCCGACGCCCGGGCGACGCCCACGCGAGGCGGTTCGCGGCGCTCGCGGGGCTGACCGCCGGCATCGGCCTCTCGCCGGCCGTCGCCGCGAACGCTCCCGGAGCCGAGGGCTGGGTGGTGCCGGCCGCACTGGGGGCCGCGCTGACGGCGGCGGGACGGGGCGCGGGGTCGACCGGCGCCCGGCTGGCCCTGCTGGCGGGCATCGGCTCGGTCGCCGCGCTCGCTGGACTGGCGATCGGGGCCGCCCGCGTCGGCGCGATCGACGCCGGCGCCTTTCAGGGGTCGGCTGCGGAGATGGTCTCGGCCCGCGGGTTCGTCGAGGCCGTCCCGCGCCGCTCGGATGGCGAGGTGCGCGTGCGGGTCGCCACCGCCGACGGCCGCCTGCTCGTGGTCGCGCCCGAGCCCGTCGCCGACCTCCCGGTCGGTCGTGAGATCGCGGCTCGTGGCAGGGTTCGCGAGCCGGGCGACTTCGAGGCCGCCTACCTGGCGCGCCTCGGCATCCAGCGGATCGTCGACGCTCGCTCGATCGCGCTCACCGGCCGTCGCCGTGGCGGCCTCGCCGGCCTCGTCGATCAGCTTCGCCGGCGGGCGGAGGCCGCCTTGGAGCGGGGAACGCCGGAGGCCGAGGCGGCTCTTCTTCGCGGCTTCGTCCTCGGACAGGACGATCGCATCGACCCGGCGACCGTCGACGACTTCCAGCGTTCAGGCCTCGCGCACCTGCTGATCTACTACGATATGGCCATAACCACTCCAACCACCAACCAGCCCCTCCGCCTGGATGCCTACCTCCGGGTCTCCCGGACGAACGGCCGGGCAGGCGACTCGTTCATCAGCCCGAAGCAGCAGCACGACAAGATCGCTGCCTGGGCAAAGCTACGTGGCGTCCGGATCGCCAAGTGGCACGAGCCGGACCTAGACCAGTCGGGCGGGAAGCTCTCGCGCCCCAACTTCGACAAGGCGCTTGAACGCATCCAGGCCAAGCAGACGGGCGGCATCGTCGTCGCCAAGCTCGACCGGTTCAGCAGGGCCGGCGTGGCCGACGCGCTCACCTTGATCGAGTCGATCCACCAGGCAGACGGGCAGGTGGCATCCGTCGAGGAGAACATCGACCCGACAACCCCGGCGGGCGAGTTCGCTCTGACCCTGTTCCTCGCACTTGCCCGAATGCAACGGGCGCAGATCGCAGAAGCCTGGAACGACTCACGCCGTCGGGCAGTCGAGCGCGGCGTCCACATCTCCAGCAAGGTGCCAACCGGCTACCGGGGCACCGTCGTCGGCCACAACGGACGAGGGCAGCCAATCGCAGGCCCGTTGGAGAAAGACGAGGGCACCGAGCCACACATCGCTGAGGTGTTCCGCATGAAGGCCCAGGGCGCCTCCTGGCGCGAGCTAGGCGACTACCTGCGCAACCACGACGTGGCCACGCCCTACGGCACAACCCATTGGCAGCCCCGAGCGCTAAGTCACGTGATCTCAAACAGCGTCTATCTCGGCGAGGCCCGATCGGGCGAGTTCACCAACCCAAAGGCCCACGATCCGATCGTTGACGAGGCAACCTGGAAGGCAGCGCAAAACGCAAAGGGCGAGCGGCCCGTCAACGGCATGGGCGGAGCACTCCTTGCTGGCGTTCTTCGGTGTGCTGGTTGTGGCTACGTGCTCAAGCCAGACACGATGAAGGACCGCAACGGCGAGAAGCTGCGGCTCTACCGCTGCCGGACGCAACGCTCCGAGGGTCGGTG